>NZ_JBIAWQ010000005.1:100697-511247 GCF_042895815.1 Streptomyces sp. NPDC001373 | reverse complement strand
GACGCCAGCGCCAGCCGCACATCGTCCGCGGCTACTTCGGCGGCCCACACGTCCGCTACGTCCTGGACGAGAACCCCATGAGTTTCTGATCAATACCTCCAGCACGGTCATCACCCGGACCGGCCTGAGCCCGCGCCTCGAAGGTCGCAGAGGGCTTCGCCCGCCGCCGCGGCCCAAGAGTCTCAGCATCCCGAGCCCAAAACTCCAGCCGAACCCAAACCGCGTGTGCAGCGTGCGTCCAAGGCTCCACAGTCCTCCCCAGCGGACATCGGGTCGGCCTTGATCACGGAGGTGCAGCAGGCCGGGCGCTTCCTGCGCATCCCGGATCCCGGTGAGACGGAGCGGGCCCGGTACCGGCGGGCCTTCGATGCGGCGAGGCAGTGCGCACCTGCCGGGTACCACCTGAAGTACACGGGGCGGGCCAAGGGCGATATCTGCTTCGGGCTGCTCCGGGTGAGCGGCGAGGATGACACAGAGTGGAACCGGATCAGGCTCGCGCGCAGCAGGACTCTGACCGACATCGATGACGTGATCGCCGCGGTCGAGAAGGATCACAGTGCCTTCGAGGTCTCAGAGGAGGTACTCCCCCGGGTTCTGTCTCTGATCCGGCTGTTCGCCGAGCGTGCTTTCGCCCTCCATGGCGAGATCACGGTGTCCAGGAAGCGCAAGCAGCCGCGGCCGTTGCTGACTGTCCATGGCATCACGTACGAGATCAGCTTCCGTGAGCGGCAGCGGCAGGTCCGGTACGTGCCCAAGCAGCCGAGCCGGCGAACGTACGACTGGCAGCGAGTGACGCCAGCGCACCGGTTCGAGCCCTCCGGGGAGCTCGAGTTGCACCTCGGCATCAATACGGAGTGGGCCGACACCGAGGGGAAGCGGCTGGAAGACCAGATCGACGTGGTCTTCAAGGTGCTGAAGGCACGTGCGCAGGAGCAGGAGCGGGCCAGGCTGAAGTACGAGGCGGAACAGCGCCGCCTGCGGGAGGAACGTGAGGCGGAGCAGCGTCGGCTGCAGGAGGAGCGGGCGCGGCAGGAAGCCGAGCGCCAACGGCTGGAAGCGGAGAAGCGGCAGCGGCGTCAGGAGGAATGGGAGGCCGCGGTCAGCGTGGCTTCGATCAAGGCGGTGGACGCGGCGCGGGCCGAGACGTTCGGGACGGCTCTGGACCAGTGGCGAGCCGCCGGTGAGATGCGGGCGTTCTGCGACGCGCTGGACGAGGCCGCTGGCCAGGCGGATGACCCCGTCGAGGCTGAGCGTCTTCGGGAGTGGTCGGCCTGGGGGCGGTCTGAGGCAGACCGGCTGGATCCTGTCCTGGGCCGCAGGGGGCTACGTGGGCGGAACTTCCACGCGGAGCCGACGGGTGACCAGCTTCGTCCGTTCCTCGACGGCTGGCATCCGCATCGTCCCGAGAAGGAGAAGCCGCCGTCGAAGCCCGCTCAGGCCCCGCCCGAGGTGCAGCCTGAGCCGGAGCGCTCGCGGGCGTTCAGCGACGAACGTCTGGACCAAGGCTGGAGATATGGACGCCCAGGTCGCGCTCAATGGTGGAGGCGATGACGCCGTGGCCCCGGTCGCGGAGCGCCTTCACTGCGCGCTCGACCAGTTCGCCGAGTCGTAGCACTTCCTCCCTCAGGGCCACCAGCTCGTCGTGGCGCTCTGCCTTCTCCTGACCGCACCATTCCCGTACCGTGTGCAGGGCTTCCTTCTCAGCGCCCAGCCTTCGGTCGTCCCGTCGCTGGTAGCCGTACCAGGAAGATCGGTCACGTTCCTCGTCCATGGCTTGTTGGCGCTGGTCGACCCCCGGGAGGATCTCGTCGGCCAGCCGCAGGGCGGCCTGGCGTGCGATCCGTTCGGTGATCGGCCAGCCCGCCAGGGAGCAGCCGTTGCGGTCCTCGTGGAGCATGGGGTCGTCCCGCAGTTGGGCAGCGTCCATGCCGACGAGTGGCGCGGTCTCGTCGAGGTGTCCGAGCTCCAGGACGCCTGCGTCGGCTACCGCCTTACGCAGGCGTAGCCGGCCCTTGGGCCGGACGAAGCCCAGGATCATCCGGGCCGCCTCGAATTCGACGCTCCCCCGCACTGCCCTCGATGCCTCGGCCAGAGCCAGCTCCGCCGCGTCATCCGCCCGGAAGGCGTCGACGCCAGCCCAGAGGACGAGCAGACAGCCGGGGCTCACCCATTCCTGGAGGCCGGCCGCGTCACCATCCAAGAAGCGCACGTGAACGCTCCCGGATCTGCCGGCGCCGCCCACTCTGACGATCTCCACTCGGCGCAGTGCACCACCCAGTTCCTTCGGCCTTGCTCGATAGGCCCAGTGCTCCCCGATCTCCATGGGTCCATTGAGCCAGGCCGACGACGTCTGGAGGCCGTCAACGGCAGAATCCGCAGCGCCGGCTATCCGTACGTTTTCTTCCGGCGGGCGCGGTGTTGGCGGTCTCCCTGGCCAGAGCCGTTGACAGAGGCGAGGGCGGACAGTGCGGCGCCGTTGTTCCACAGGCCGAGGTGGTCGCGGTGGACGGCCATGACGCCGTTCTGCACGGCGCAGCGCTCGGCAGGGCCGCTGAAGTAGGTGGTGGTCACGAAGATCGCGACGTCGGCGCCGAAGTGCACTTGGGAGCCAAGGAGGTTGCGGACCTCGCTGTTGGAGATCTTCCGCTTCGGGTTGTAGCGCTTGCACTGGATCACCATGGTCCGGCCGTCGGGCAGCCGTCCCCGGACGTCCGCGCCGTCGTCGTGCGAGCGACCGACCCGGCGCACGTCGGTGCATCCGTCCCGTCGACACAGGCCGGCCACAAACTCCTCGAAGTCCGTTCCGTCCATCGCGTCGACTTCGGACAGGCTCCGGTGGCCAGTGTTGACCGCATCCTCGTGGCGCCACGTCCGATCACCCCTGCGGATGAGTCGGTCCGTCTTCCACAACCACCAGCCTCCCGCGGTCACCGCCCCGATTGCCAGCGTCCCGACGAGGTAGGGCCAGACCACAGCCCATGACGACGTGAGCACGCCGAGGACAGCGATACCTCCGACGGCTCCCGCAGCGAGCCGGTCGTCCCTGCGCTTACGCCGGGACGACCGGCGCTTCGGCTTACGAGCTGCCACCCGTTTCCTCCCCCTGGTGTCGGCCGCCAGTGTGGGTGAGGAACTCCGCAGGCGTAAGAGCGCCTGTTGGCCATGGCTCGCTCTCCCAGCAGCGGGGCCCCGAAGCAGCAGCGTGCCCATGTACGCCCTGTGCGCGCCCCTGTCCCGCTGCATAGCTTGCGATGTTGGTCTGTCACACCCGTGCGAGCCGTAAGGGGAACAGGTTGAAGCCAGCCGCTGACGTACTGAAGGAGCTCGTCCAGCCCTCCAACATCTCCGCTCATTCCAGTACCGGGCTGGTCGGCAAGGTCGACGAGGCCGCCGCCGAGGACGACAAGGCCCGCGAGGAGAAGGAACTCGAAGAGCTCCGGCGCAAGTCGGGTCTGCGCCCCATACCCACGAAGGAGCTGGACCGGACCGTCCAGCTCACGCCCTGGGACATCTTGCACACCCTCGGCCAAGCCATCGCCTTGTCCCGGCGAGGAGCCAGCCGCGGGCTCGCGGAACATTGGGGATGCCTGAAGTACAGCCAGGCCCTGACCGGCGGCGCCGAGTCCTTCATGACGCTCTCGGCAGAGGGCCGGGAGACCGCGGACTACTACAAGGCGATCCAGTCCGGGGAACTCGGCACCGGATTCGCCCTGACTCTCGTCCGGAAGATCTTGGGCCGCCGCTACCCGGATCACTCAATCTCGATCATTCCCGCCGACACCGCGCTGCGGGCCGGCTGGGCCCTCACCAGCCGTGACCCCGGACCGCGATCCGGCTACCGCTACCGGCCGCAGTTCTTCGCCGAGGTCTGGAAGCCCGGCGAGCCGTCGTTGGCCATCCCGATCGCCTGCAAGGGCAACCACAGCAACGCCGCCACGTCGCACACCCAGCTGACGTCCGCCTCCGCCCATGTCGAGGCAGTGCACATCGGCGCATGGAACGAGACGCCGGTCCTGGTGTTCAGCACGGAACTTCCGACCGAGGGCCCCCTCACGGTGCACGCCTTGCAGGCGCGCGGAACCGGCGGCCGGCTGAACGGCGCACCGGACACCCCCGACAACCACCTCGATCAAGCCGTCGAAGACGAGAACCTCTACCCGGGAATCCAGCGGCCCCACGAGGGCGACGACCCGCCAGCGCCCGAGCCGGGGTTCCACGTCCGGCCCGAGCACTACCCTTGGTTTCGGCGCGTCCTCGCCCGAACCTCCGCCGCCGGGCTGACGGCCTTCGCCGGAGACGGCACGGCCACCGCGCAGTACCTGACCAAGAGGCAAGGCCAGCGACACTTCACCGGCCTGATCCATGCCGCCACCGACAGCGTCCAGGACGCGTACGTACAGCTCCACGGCATCGACTTCGTCGGCACCGATCACGTCTTCCGTCTCAACAGGACCCGGGTCGAGGCGTTCTCCGGAGTCGCGAAGGACCTCTTCCACCATCTCGAGAACGGTCAGTTGGAGCGGTACCGCACCGAGGTCCACGCCCAACGGACGACATGGCCGCTGCTCGGATGGGACTCGAAGTGGGACGGCCCGGTCTCCGTACATCAGGACGGCTCCGTACTGGCGATGCGCGTCCTGCCCTGAACCTGCCCGGGAAGGGGGTGATGGTGTCGCGCCCGGGTGCACTCGGGCACCACACCCATCCATCGCCGCCGGTGTACGTGGGAGCGGAAGGGCTCCGATCCGGAAGAGTGCTGGCAGCTCACGAGGCCCGGCTGTCAGGCGTCCCTCCGCTCCTCGTTCCCGGCCAGCTGCACTCGTAGCCGTTCCGCCTCGGCCTCGGCCCGGCGCAGTCGGCGCTCCAAGACAGCACGAGCCGGCGGCGGGTTTTCGGGCGCCGGCTCCTCATCCCGTGGAATGAGCCAGCCCACGTGCTGATACGCGACAATCGCACGAGCGTGGGGACACGTATGGCAAGGCCGTTCCGGCCTCGGACGCGGCCAGCCTGCCGCCAGCATCCGGCGGGTGTGCTCGCGTTGGTGTTCGGATTGAAGCGTCGGGTCTGAATCCCAGTCCTGCTCGAATTCCTCGGCCATCTGTTTCACCCTCGTGGCCTCGGCCAAGCGCGGCCCGTCATCGGGTTTCCAGTCGGGGGCTGGCGCTACGACCTCTTCGACGTGTCCGCAGGCCAGCGTCACCTTCCAGAAGGCCGACGTGTGTGCTTCATCGTGGCGGATCACGGCCCACGCGTCGGCATCAGCCCATTCAGGGGGTTCCACCGGGTCCGCGGGAAAGCTCACCTCTTGCCGGTCTCCCCACTCAACGATGTCGCGGTAGGGGGCATCAGCGGAATCATCGTGCCGGCAGTACACCTGTCCCGGCGGCAATGCTTCACCATCCCCGAGGCCACGCCACCGCCTCTCGCTCGGCGGGATGCAGTCACCCGGTGTCAAGAGCTCCCTGATGCAAGCGCAATCCAGCTGAACCCGCCATCGGTAGTACCGGTCCGGGTCCGGTGCGAAGAACGGCCACAGCACCGGAGGAATCCCCCTACGGCGATCGGAATTGAATTTTTCGTACTCACGCAGGACGTCCGTGCGCCGCTTTGCCCGGCCGGGAAGCCGGCGCGCTACAGCGGGTGGGCGCACACCTACGGCAGGGTCGGCCACGTTCGATTCCTCTCGCCCAGCGAAACGCTGCTGCCGACGCTAGGAACCTTGAGGTCGGACTGCTGCGGAAATAGCGCTCTCTTCCCCTGAACGAAGGAGAGGAGGTTGCCACCGCCTTCCTCCACACCCTCGCCAACCAGTGGACGACTGCACCCGTGTGCCTGGCGGATAGGGCCGGGCGGCGGCCTCAAGGACGTCGGGCTCCATACGGCAGAGGCTGTCAAGGCGCACCGACAAGCCGCCCGTGCCAGCAGCATGCGCGACCGCCACCTGGTGTGCCTCCATGAACAACCCAAGAGGCTGATGCTGACCGTTTGCTGACCAACGCCCCGTAGCCACGCCGCTGACCTGCAGAAACGTCCAGATGTCAGATGTAGGACTTGATCATGGTGCGCAGCAATTTGAGCTCCTAGAAGACGGCTCCCTGCCAGCTTTCTGCAGGTCAAGGGCGTCCCGCACTCTACACCGGCAGGCGTCGGATCGGAGATCAAAAGGAAAATCCACTGCCTCGGACGAGAAGGCTCCTGGCCTGCACTTCCGTGGGCACCACGGCTGTTGTGACGCGGCCGACCAGCGTCACATCGGACAGTCGCTCCGGCATGCGGGGGGACCCATGCTGACCAGATGCCGACTTGCCTGACGGCGCGTCACGCGGATTGGGAGGACTCAGGCCGACTTGCTTCCCCAGAAAGCACCTCAGCCTTGCCCACCGCGATCAAGCAACGGGGCACCGCAAGCCAGGCCGCACCCTCTACATCCGGGTCCGTTGCCGTACTGCCATGACGCAGTTCCACCAGCCCTTCGGTCGCCGCAGACGGTACTGGATCAGTCGCACCGCCCCTGCCGTGCCGACCACGAACCGGCCTGCGCCCGCCTGCCACCACCCACCCTGCCACCACCCACCCTGCCCCGACCCCGTGAGGCCCTGGCCCAAAGATGCGCCACAGCTGCAGACGCTGTCCCGAAACGGCCCGCCACCAGCGCCCGCCAGCCTGAGGTGCGACCGCCCGGGAAGGCGACACTTGGGAAGAATCAGACAGCTCGGTCAGGGTCGCGGCCACGTCGGGATCGTCACGCCAGAGGCGGTGATGAGCGCGCCGTCGGATGCGTGCTGGGTCGCCAGCAGTTGACTACGCCGGGCGAGGCCGGCACGCGGAAGGTCACGTCGGTCGATCGTGAAGGCGGAATAGCCCTGCAGATAAGGGTGCTGTGCGAGCTGTTCCGGGGTGAGTCCGTCGGGTTTGCGCTGGAGCCGGATCCAGTAGCCGGGCTCGTTCAGAGCTCCGTGTTCCACGCGCAGCCGGCCGGCGGGGTCGTAGACCAGCTGGGCCGAGGCGCCCGAGGGCAGTTCCCCGGTCTTCCAGGCGACCGTCTCCTGGTCGATCCAGTGCACGTCGGCCGCTGTGGCAGCTATGGCTGGCGATGGAGAAGGAGATGCGCCGGAAGCGGGCCCGGTGACCGGAAAGGCGGGCGTGCCGGTGGTGAAGCTTGCGGTGGTGGAGCGCACGTGGCCCTCAGGGTCCTTGACCACGGCCTTGTAGCAGACTTCAGTGCCTCGGGGGACACTGCCGAGGTCATGGGTGATCTTGTAGTTGCCATTGTCGGCGGCTCCCAGCTTTTGCCAGGTTCCGTTGCCGACCCGGGCGGCAAAGAAGACCTGATCGAACCCGCCGCCGACGACGTCCGCGGAAAGGGTGACCTTGCCGGTCGAGCCGGTCGCCGGCGTCCGGAGGGTGATCCGGGGGGCAGCTGCGGACTCCTTGATCCTGTCCACCGCCTTGTACACCACCGACGAGAGCGGCGGGACGGTGAGGGCGAGCCTGCGGTCGGCTCCGGAGGTCTTCCGGGGGCCCGCCGAGGGGTAGAGCCGCTCGAACTCCGCGTCCGCAGAGAAGGTGTCGAGTGAGACGTCCTTCGCCTCGGACGAGTTGTTGACGGCGACGACGTACTCGGTCCGCTGGCCGGCGTCGATCCGGGAGAACGCGTAGACCCCGGGGCCGTCGGCCGCGTACCGCTCGATCTGGGCGCCGTCGGCGAGCGCCGGATGGTCCCGGCGGAGCTCGGCCAGCCTGGCGATGTGCCGGTAGAGCGGGGCGGTCGGATCGTAGCGGTCCGCGGAGCCCGGGCGGCCGCCGATCACCTCGTCCGTGTTGTACGACTCCGTCCTGGAGGCGAACAGGTCCTGCCGGGCGCCGATGTCCCCGCCGGCCCCCGTGAATCCCTGCTCGTCGCCGTAGTAGACGGTCGGCTGGCCCCGGGTCAGGAACATCAGGTCGTGGCCCAGCTGGTCCTTGGCCAGCAGGGTGGCCGCGTCGGCCCCCGGGTTGTCGGTGCGCAGGAAGCCGCCGAACCGTCCCATGTCGTGGTTACCGAGGAAGGTCGGCAGTCCGTAGGCGTTCGTACGGGCGGTGGTGTACCGGTAGTCCTGGGCGTACAGGTCGGCGAGGGCCCGGGCCGAGCCCCCCTGGGACACGTACGAGCGGGCGGCGCTCTGGAACGGGAAGTCCAAAGTGGCCTGCAGCTTGCCGTCGGTGACGTACGGGGAGGTGACGGCGGGATCGGCGGAGGACACCTCGCCGAACATGAAGAAGTCCGCGTTCCCCCGGCGCGTCGCGTGGTTCTTCACCGCGGGCGCCCATTGCCGCCAGAAGGACATGTCCACGTGCTTGGCGGTGTCGATCCGGTAGCCGTCGACACCCGTTCTGGTGATCCAGTCCTGGTAGACCTCTTCGAAGCCCTTCACCACCCTCGGGTTCTGTGTTGCGAGGTCGTCGAGGCCGAAGAAGTCGCCCTCCAGGGAGGATTCGCCCTCGAAGACCGAGTTCCCACGGTTGTGGTAGACCGTCGGGTCGTTGAGCCACGACGGGGACTTGGCGGTGGCGTCGGCGGGCGTACGGAAGACCGGCGTGTACGGGAACGAGTCCACGGTCAGATCGGGCCAGGGGGACCGGGAGCCGCCTCCGGCCGCGTTCGAGTCCGCGATCGCGGTGAGGTCGACCGGCCTGCCCTTCCTGTCCAGGGTGGGGAAGGCGCCGGACGACCGGTAGCCGTCGGCGCGTTCGGCGTAGTCGATGACGTCCGCGGTGTGATTGGTGATGATGTCGAGGAAGACCTTGATGCCTCTGGCGTGCGCCTGGGCCGTCAGTTCCCTGAGCTGGTCCTCGGTGCCGAAGTGCGGGTCCACCGCGGTGAAGTCGGTGACCCAGTAGCCGTGGTAGCCGGCCGACGCCCAAGGCTCCGTCCCCTGTACGGGCTTGTTCTTGAAGACGGGCGCCAGCCAGATCGCGGTGGAGCCGAGCTGCTGGATGTAGTCCAGCCGGTCGATCACTCCGCGCAGATCCCCACCGTGGTAGTAGTACTCGCTGGTGGGATCGAGCCCGTTGTCGGTCCGTCCTCCCGGGAGGCCCCCGGTGTCATTGGCCCGGTCGCCGTTGGCGAAACGGTCGGGGAGTACGAAGTAGATCCGCTCCCGGGAAAGGTCGTGACGGGTCGGAGCGGACGCGAGTTCCCGGTCCGAAGGCGGCGGCGGGCAGACGGGCAGGGCCGACGCGGCGGGCGCCGCGCACAGCAAGGAGGCCACGAGTGCGGGCGCGAGCAGCGCACTGGTCGTGCGGCTCCTCCTCGAAGCGGCGGACGACAGGGACGACGGGGTCACGCGAACTCCCTCGCGGTCGGATCGGGAACATCGGAATCGGGGGGGGCGGACGAACCGGTGGGCCGGCCCCCGCTCACTCGGCCGCCAGGGAGACCAGCCTTCCCCGCCGGGCCGCCGTCTCGCGGTAGAGCCGGGCGAACCCGTCCGCGGTGCTCCCCCACGACCAGTCCTGGAGCATCACCCGCCTTCGTGCCGCGGCCAGTTCGCCGGGGCGCTCGGCGCGCCAGCGCACGGCGTCGAGGACCGTGCCGCGCACGCCCTCCGGTGTCGGTTCGGGTATGAACATCCCGCTGCCGCGCTCGGGGTCGGTCCGCAGGTCGGTCACGGTGTCGGAGAGTCCGCCGACGGGGCTGACCAAGGGCAGGGTCCCGTACCGGTAGGAGATGAGCTGGTTGAGGCCGCAGGGCTCGGTGCGGGAGGGCATGACCGTGAAGTCGGAGCCGGCATAGATCAGCCATGCCACGTCCTGGTCGAACCGGGGAATGTACGCGACGGAGCGGGCCGACTCCTCCACCATCTTCCGCAGCAGTGGCCGGAGTTCGACGGTGGCCGGACCTGCCAGGGCCAGCTGTACCTCGCCGGTCCGCAGGAGTGGCGCGATGCCCGCCAGGAGCAGGTCGGTGCCCTTCTCCGGGACCAGCCGCGAACACACACCGAGCACCGGAACGTCTCCGTCCACACGGAGTCCCATACGGCGCTGGAGGGTGGCCTTGTTGCGGCGCTTGCCGTCCTCGGCGGTGTGCGGCCCGAACGGGACGGTGGGGCGTCCGGCCGCGGACGCGTCCCACACGCCGGCGTCGACGCCGAACACGATGCCGCGGGTGCGCGCACTCGCCAGCGCGGTGCCTACCGGGGTGCCGGCGAAGGCCGTGGTCATCTCGCGGGCGTAGCCCGGGCTGCAGGTGGCGACGGTGTCGGCGTGCAGCAGCCCGAGCAGGAGCATGCTCGGATCGTCGCCGCCGGCCGCCGCCAGGGCGCGAACGGAATCCTCGGACAGCGCGAGCCGGTCCAGCAAGTCCTTCCCCAGCCCGCCCTGGTACATGCCGTTGTGCACGGTCAGCAGCGTGGGCAGCCCGGGGTCACGGGCCCGCAGGCCGGCCAGGGCGGCACCCGACTGCCAGTCGTTGGCGTGGACGAGATCGTACGTCCGCCCGTCGCGCTCGACCCACTCGGCGACACAGTGTCCGAAGAACGCGGCGCGTTCGGCCTCGTCGGCGAAGGGGTGGTAGTCGTCGTCGCAGTAGATCGCGCCCCGGTCGTACCAGGCGTCGCTGCGCACCAGGTAGATGGTGCAGGGGGCGCCGGGGTCGCGCATCCGCAGGACCGTGGCCGAGGCGCGACGGCCGGCGACCTCGGTCTCCGGGAGCCGGCACACCTCCTCGGTCCGCAGACCGTGGCGCTCCACGAGCCAGGGGTAGTAGGGCAGCACCAGGTCGTGCTCGATGCCGTGGCGGCGCTGGAGCGCCGTCGGCAGCGCGCTGCTGGCGAGTCCCAGTCCGCCTTCGGCGAAGAGCGGGGCGTACTCCTGCGTGATGAAGAGACACTTCAAGGGACCGGCCTCACTGTTCTGTTCGGTTGGGTATCCAGCGGATGCTCACCACGACGGCCGCCAGGACGGGAACCGCGGCTGCGAGGATCGCCGCGCCGTAGCCGGCCGCGGCCGACACGGCGCCGGAGCCGGCGCCGACCCCGGCGATGCCGGTGAGCACCGCGAGGCCGGAGGCACTGCCCACCTTCTGGGAGGTGGTGAGTACGGCCGAGGCGGAACCGGCGTCCCGCTCGTCCGGGCCGCTCGTGCCGCAGGCGGTGAAGGTGACGAAGACGAGGCCGCCGCCGAAGCCGACCAGGCATTCGGGTCCGAGGACCTCGAACCAGTACGACTGACCGGAGATCAGGCCGAGCCAGACGAGCCCCGCGGCGAAGAGCAGGAGGCCGGTGACGGTCACGGCCCGCGGGCTGTGACGGCTCAGGAGCCGGCCGGCCAGGGCGGAGGCCGCGGTGATGGACAGGACGATGGGCAGGATGGCCAGGCCGGCCGTGAACGGCGAGAAGCCGAGCACTTGCTGGATGTACAGGCTGAGGAAGAAGATGACGGGCCCGATGGCCATGTTGACGAGGGCCGCGACCACGTTGGCTCCGCGCACGGCACGGTGCCGCAGCACCCTGAGGGGGAACAGCGGGTCGGCGCTGCGGCGCTGGCGGACGACGAACCAGCAGAGCAGGGAGAGCGAAAGCCCTCCGAGGCCCAGGATCCGTGCGGAGAACGGTCCGCTGGGACCGGCCTCGACCAGGGCGTACACGAGGAGCGTCATGCCGGCGCAGCCGGTGAGCGCACTGCCCAGGTCGATGCGGAGCCGCGCCGGCCGCGGTCCGTCCGCAGGCAGCAGCCGCGGGGCCCAGGCCGCGGCCGCGGCCGCGACGGGCACGTTGACGAGGAATGTCGACTCCCACCCGAACAGGTCGGTGAGGACACCGCCGAGGAAGTAGCCCACCGAACCGCCGGTCGCGGCGACGGCGCCGAGCGTCCCGAGCGCCTTGGCGCGCCGGGCCCGGTCCTCGGCCGTGCCGCCGGGAAAGACCTGCACGAGCAGCGAGAGCGCGGTCGGCGAAATGACGGCAGCGGCCAGGCCCTGGGCCGCACGGGCCATGATGATCAGCTCCGGCGACGAGGCGAGGCCGCCGAGCAGTGAGGCGAGCGCGAACAGTGCGAGGCCGCCCGTGAGGACGCGGCGGCGGCCGAGGGTGTCTCCCAACCGTCCGCCGAGCAGGAGGAATCCGCCGAAGGTGAGGATGTAGGCGTTGGCCACCCAGGACAGGTCCGAGAGTCCGAAACCGAGTCCTTCCTTGAGGGTGGGAAGCGCCACTTCGACGATCGCGGAGTCGAGGTTGAGCATGAAGTGGCTGCTGACGAGCAGGACCAGCACGGCGCTGCGGTTCACGGTGCTGTCGGGCGGAGACTCCATCCGCTCGGAGACGCTCGGTTTGTCTGTCAGCGACACGTGAGTCCTCTTGGGGTAGGGCGCAGCAGAGCCACGGCGGCATGGCGGGGTCACGGGGGTCACGGGCGGAAGACCGCGGAAGGACGAGGCAGGTGCCCGGGGCGAGCAGCTCCCGGCGAAGGGGGCGGCAGCACGGGGAGGACCGCCGGACTCGGCCTCGGCGGCTCATTTCAACGGTCCCCGCGGGTTCCCGGCAAGCAATGATCGACGTTCTGGCAGACAGTCGCTTGGCTCCTTCCGGCTGGTGCATCGAGCATGGCCGGGCCATGGAACGGTTCTCCTTGCTCCAGAAGGTCCTTCCCGAGTGCGCGGCCTCGGCGGAGGCGTACGACGACGACACGGCGTATCCGCTCTTCCCGGAGGAGGCGTCGGCGGTGGCCCGGTCAGCCGAGAGCAGACGGCGCGAGTTCACCACCGGGCGCGGCTGTGCCCACCGGGCGCTGTCGGGTCTGGGGCTACCTCCGGCACCGGTGCCCAGGGACGGGCAGCGCGCGCCGGTCTGGCCGGCCGGGGTGATCGGCAGCATCACGCACTGCGTGGGCTTCCGGGCGGCCGCAGTGGCCCGGGCGGGTGAACTGGCCGTGCTCGGCATCGACGCCGAGCCCCACCGGCCGCTGCCGGCGCGGGTGGGCGAGGAGATCACGGTGGGCGGGGAGCGCGCACGCCTCGGTGTGCTGTGCCGGGAGGCTCCGCGGATCTGCTGGGACACCGTGCTGTTCAGCGCCAAGGAGTCCGTCTACAAGGCGTGGTTCCCGCTCACGCGTGCCTGGCTGGGTTTCCAGGACGCGGAGGTCGGGCTGCGAGCGGACGGCACCTTCGCCGTCCGGGTGCTGCCGGCCGCCCGGGCCGTCCTGGACACGGGCCCATCGGGTTTCGCGGGGCGCTGGCTGGTCGGCAGGGGGCTGGTGATCACCTCGGTGACGAGCGTGCGGTGGCCGGCACGGTCGCGCCGCGGGCCCGCTGTCCCGCGGTACGGGACGCTTCGGGGAGCACGGCCACCGTTCAACCGCGGCGGCGTCGCAGTTGAACGGAACGGTGAACGCACCGCCTGAGAGGGCGCCTTGTTGGCCGGTCGGCCCCTCGGCTACCGTCACCGACCGTCGTCCGCACTCCGAAAGGCACAGCTATGGCCGAACCAGGACCCGGCTCCCCCTCCCCCTGGCGCAACCGGGACTTCCGTCTGCTGCTGAGCGGGCAGGTCATCTCCTTCGTGGGTGACCAGGCCCAGTTCTTCGCCCTTCCGCTGATCGTGCTGGCGATCTCCGGCTCGGCGACGCAGGCGGGTCTCGTCACCGGCCTGGGCACGGCGTCGTTCCTGCTGTTCGGTCTGGTCGCGGGCGCCTTGGCGGACCGCTGGAACCGCAAGGCCACCATGATCTGGTGCGAAGCGGGCCGTGCGCTCCTCGTCAGTTCTGTGGTGGCGGCGCTCGCCGCGGACGGCCTGACGCTGCCACACCTCTACGGGGTGGCCGTGCTGAACGGCATGCTCAGTACCCTCTTCCTGTCGGCCAACAGCGCCGCGCTGCCCAATGTGGTGGGGCGTGAGCAGTTGTCGGCCGCGCTCGGGTACAGCGAGACCGTCCACAACACGATCCGGATCTTCGGAGCGGTGGCCGCGGGTGCGCTGTACTCCCTGAGCCGTATCGTGCCGTTCGCCGTGAACGCCGTCTCCTTCGCCGTGTCGGCCCTGAGCCTGCGGCTCATCCGGCGCGACTTCCAGGAGGAACGGCGCACGGGGCCGCGTCCCCGTCTGACGGCGGAGATCCGCGAGGGGCTGAGCTGGGTGTGGCACCAGCCGGTGATCCGGTTCCTGACCCTGGTGAGCGCCGCCGACAGCGTCCGCTACGGCGCCGGCTACCTGGTCATCGTCGTCCTGGCACAGGAGGCCGGGGCGTCCTCGGTGGAAATCGGTGTGATCTTCAGCGGTGCGGCGGTAGGCGCGCTGCTCGGTGCCCTGGTCTCGGACCGCGTCGTCAAGCGGTATCCGCTCGGGCGTATCGCCGTGACCATGCTGTGGGTGGAGGCGCTCGGCTTCCCCCTGTACGCGGTCGCGCCCAATCCGGCCACCCTCGGGCTCGTGGCGGCGCTGGAGTCGCTGGTCGCCCCCGTGTACATGGTCGCGATCTCCACCTACCGGCTCGCGATCACCCCGGACGAGCTCCGCGGCCGGGTGAGCAGCACGGAGTCCACCCTGACCATGAGCGCCCTGGCCGTCGGGTCGGCGCTCAGCGGCACGCTGATCACCGCGCTGGGCACGGACCGCGTCGTCCTGCTGCTCTCCCTGTGGATGATCTGCCTGGCCGTGCTCACCTCGACCCGGCGCGCCGTGCGCACGGCGCCGGTCGCCGCGCTCGCGCAGCCCTCGCCCCGGCCCGGGACCGGTGACGAGAGCGTGGTCCGCACCGGCGGGTAGGACGTACCGGCTACGCAGGAAGGTGGTGTGTCATGGAGCGGCATCCGCTGCTGGGCACGCTCGTCGATCCCGACCCCCGGCGCGGAATCCGGTTCCACGACGGACGGGGTGGCTGGGATTTCCACCCCTACACCGAACTGGCGCGTGCCGCCTTCGCGGCGGCGGACCGGTTGCGGTCGCTCGGTGTGGTGCCCGGCGACCTCGTCGTCCTGGCGACGGGGACGGGTCCCGAGTTCGTGGCCGCCTTCCTGGGTACGGTGGCCGCTGGTGCCACTCCCGCCCCGCTGGCTCCCCCGGGCGTGTTCGAGGATGCAGACGCGCATCGGCGCCACGCGGAGCGGATGTTCGCGTCCGTCCGGCCGAAGGTCGTGGTCACCCGTCCCGAATGGGGGCCGGGCGCGGTTGCCGCCGGGCCCGGCCGCCCGCGGGTGCTCACCGTGACCATGGCCGGGCTGTCGGCGGCAGGCGCGGGGCCGCAGATCCTCGCGAGGCCGCCCGAGCGGGCGCTGGTGCAGTTCACATCGGGGTCGGTCGGCCGGTCCAAGGCGGTTGCCGTCCCGGCCGGCGCCCTGTCTGCGAATCTGGCCGCGGTGCGCCGCTGGCTGCGGATGGGGGTGTCGGACGCCACGGCGACCTGGCTGCCGTTCCATCACGACATGGGCCTGGTCGGCTGCCTGTTGACGCCGCTGTCGATCGGCGCCGATCTGTGGGTGATGCGTCCGGAGGATTTCGTGCGCACGCCGCTCGAATGGCTGCGGTGCTTCGGCACCCGGGGCGCGCGGCTCACCGCGTCTCCGGCCTTCGGACTCGAGCACGTCGTTCGTCGGGTGCGGGCCGAGTCCCTGGAAGGGATGGACTTCTCCGGATGGTCGGCCGTCATCACGGGGGCCGAGCGTGTTCCGTCGCGGACGCTGCGGCTCTTCGCCGCACTTCTGTCGCCGTTCGGGTTCCGTTCTCCGGCCCTGCTGCCCGCGTACGGGCTGGCCGAGGCGACCCTCGCGGTGACGGGGTCCTCGCTCGACGACGAACCGCGCACCCTGACGGTCGACCCACGCGCGCTCGATGTCGGCCGCCCTGTGCGTCCGGTCACCGGCGGTACCGGTGCGGACGGCGCCGATACAGTGGAACTGACCGGCTGTGGGAGCCCTGTGGTGTCCGGGAGCCGTGTGCTGGTCACCGACCGGCTGGGCCGGCCGCTGCCCGAGGGGCATGTCGGCGAGATCGTCGTCGGCGGCCCCTCGGTGGCCGAGGGCTACACCGGGGCCGACGCGGAGGCCGGTGCGGGCGTCTTCAGCGGGGGCCAGATCCGGACGGGCGATGCCGGGTTCCTCCACCGGGGGGAGCTCTTCGTGGTCGGCCGGCTCGGTGACAGCCTCAAGTGCCGGGCGACGACCGTCTTCGCGGAGGACCTGGAGGCTTCCGTGACGCGGCTGCCCGCGCTGCGGACGGCCGGGGTGGCCGTGCTGCTCGGCGCCGCCGCGGGGTGCGACACCGCCGTCGTGATCGTGGAGCGCCGTCCCGGGCCCTGGACGGAGGAGATCGTACGCCGGCTGCGGCACCGCGTGCCGGGGCTCGACGTGATCGTCGTGACCGGCCCTCGCGGCACGGTGCTGCGCACCTCCAGCGGGAAGCCCCGGCGCCGGGCGATGTGGCGGGCGTACCTCGCCGGCGAACTCGGAGGCACGGTGTTCGAGTCGAACGTCCTGGACGTCGCTTCGGCCGCCCCGACAGGATGACGAACTGCCACGCCGCCCCCGCCACCCGCCCGCGCGCCTCTGCGGTGCTCCGGCGGCAGGAAGCCGGCGCGGCCGCCACCCCTTGCTCTCCCGACGAAGGGACGACAGATGCGATCCGATGGTTCCCCACGTTTCCGCGTGGTGGTCAACGCGGAGGAGCAGTACTCGATTTGGCCAGCCGACCGCGCCCTCCCGGAAGGGTGGCGCCCGGAGGGCACGTCCGGCTCCGAGGAGGAATGCCTGCGCCGTGTCGACAGCGTGTGGCCGGACATCCGCCCGCTGACCGTCCGTACGCTGCCCGCCGCGAGGACGTCCACCACCTCCGCCTCGCACTCCTGCCAGGGTGACTTCCGATGACTGACGTGACGACCGTCGAACGCACGGCCCCCGCCTCACTCGGCCAGCGTCTTCTCGGGCTCATGGAGCACTACCGGGGACGCGAGTCGCCGCTCGCCGTGCCGGTCTTCTACCGCCTCGACGGCCCGCTCGACCGCGCCGCGCTCCGGGAGGCCCTCGACGCCCTGGCCGACCGGCACGAGGCGCTGCGCACGACGTACGAGACCTCGCGCAGGCGTCTGGTGCAGCACGTCCACGAGCCCCGTCCGGTGCCCCTGGAGACGCACCGGACCGACGGCACTCCCGCCGCCCTGGAGGGGGTCATGCGGGATCTGGTCCGCACCCCGTTCGACCTGGGGGTGTCGCCGGTGCGGGCGGCACTGCTGGAGGTCGGGCCCGAGGAGTCGGTGCTGATGCTGAACATTCACCATCTGTCGACCGACGGCTGGTCGGGGGGCGTGCTGGCCGGGGACCTCGGCCGGTTCTACCGCCCGGGCGGCTCGGCGGCCCTGCCGCGGCCGGAGCGGCCGGCCATGCAGTACACGGACTTCAGTGAGTGGCAGCGGGACCGCTTCGAGTCGGGGGCCCTGGCCGGGCAGCAGGAGTTCTGGCGTTCCCGGCTGGCCGGTGCCCGGCCGCCCGCGCTGGTGGGGCGCCCCACGGGAAGGGCCGACGGCCCCCAGCGGCCCGGAACGCACACGTTCGACCTGCCCGAGGCCGCCGTCGCGAGTCTGGCGGAGATCTGCCGGTCCAGGCGCACCACGACGTTCGTCGCCGGACTCGCCGTCTTCGCGTCGGTGCTGCACGCCCACACCGGGGACACGGATTTCGGTGTCGCCTCGATGTTCGCCAACCGGCTGCGTCCCGAACTAGCCGACACCGTCGGTTTCTTGACGAACCTTCTGGTGTTGCGGGTGACCATGCCGCAGCGGCCCACCTTCGAGGACGTGCTGGCGGCCACCCAGGACATCGTGTTCGACGCCTTGGGCAACCAGGAGATCCCCTACCACCTGGTGCCGCAGGCGCAGGGCGAGCGCGGCCCGGGGCTGGAGAACATCCTGTTCCAGGTCATGGCCGGACCCGAGTACCAGCTGTCCCTGGACGGACTGGAGGTGTCCCAGCTGGCGCCGCCGGACGGATCGGGCAGCCGTTTCGACCTGGAGTTCGCGCTGATCCCCGGGCGCGCCGGCATCCAGGGCATCGTCTGGTACGACCAGCGCCGGTTCGAGAGCGCGTGGGTACGCCGGCTCGTCGGCGATTTCGCGCACATGGCCGTCCACGTGGCCGAGCACCCCGACCGGCCGGTGGGTGAGGGCGGGCGGAGCTGATGCCGGCGTCCCGGCCCGGCGAGTCCGCCGGGCTCACGGTGGAGGCAGCGGTCAGCGCCGTGCTCAGCTGGGATTACGACGCCCGGCCCACGCGCCTGTCGCAGGTGTACGAGTCGGCCAAGCTCGCCCAGTGGAACGCGTCGACGGACATCGACTGGTCCCTGCCGGTCGGGTTCGGCTCCCCGTTGCCGACGGGCTCCGCCCACGCTCTGGGCACATTCCGCTCCTCGCCGCTCGCCCACCGGGGCACGGCGGGCTGGGACGCCTTCCGCTGGGAGGTTCAGGCATGGATGGTCTCCCAGTTCCTGCACGGGGAGCAGGCTGCGATGGTCTCCTGCGCCCGGCTGGCCGAGGTGCTGCCCGGCGTCGAGGCGAAGTTGTGCGCGATCAGCCAGGCGGGTGACGAAGCCCGTCATGTCGAGGCGTTCACCCGGTACGTACGTGAGCACGTGCCGGACCCCTATCCGCTGACAGGACCTCTCCGGACCCTGTTCCAGGACGCGCTGGTGGCGCGGGAGTGGGAGTTCACGGCACTCGCGGTCCAGTGTCTGGTGGAGCCGGTCGCACTGGCCGGGTTCCGGCTGGCGGAGGCGACCTTCCACGATCCGCTGATCAAGCAGATCATGGTCCGGATCGCCCGGGACGAGGCGCGCCATGTGTCGTTCGGCGTCCTGCTGCTCAAGGACGTGCTGCCCGAGCTGTCCGCCGCGGAGCGGGCGCACCGGGAGGAGTTCGTGCTGGAGGCGATCGAGCTGCTGCGCGTGCGGTTCCTGCTGACCGACGTGTGGGAGCGGCTCATGGTGGACCGGGCCGAGGGGGTGCGGTTCGCCACGTACGACCCGGGCCTGGCCGCGTACCGCCGGTCCCTGTTCTCCCGGGTCGTGCCGATGCTGGCGCAGATCGGGCTGCTGACGCCGGCCGTGGTGACGGGGCTGGACCGGATGGATCTCCTCGACCGCGCTGCCGCCCGGACCGTCGCACGGATGGGTCTGGGCGGCCGCGGCGCCGGCTGACGGGCGGCGCCGCGGCCGTCGCGTGCGGCGCGTGCGGCGCGCTCGGGCTGCTGGGGTGCGGTTCCTCAGCTCTGGTGCCGGTCGAGGGCCGCCGCCACGTCCGCCGGGTTGTCCAGCAGCAGGTTGTGGCCGCCGGGAAGCAGTTCGAGGCAGAAGCCCACGGAGGTCCATTTCGCCCAGGACACGACGTCCTCCACGGGTACCGCATGCTCCTGTTGGCCCAGCAGGGCGAGGATCGGGGCGTCGATGGGCTCCGGCGCGTGAGCGTGGCTCTCGATCGCCCGGTAGTCGGCCCGCAGGGCGGGTTCGACGAGGTCCAGGAGGTCCGGGTCGGCGACGAGTTCGTCCGGCAGGTAGCCGTCCTCCCGTACCCGTGCGAAGAACTCGTCCCGGGGCAGTCGCCAGGCCTCGGTCACGGGGATCCGGTCCGGGGACTGGTGCGCGGACACCGCGAGGCCGCGCAGCTGTCCCGCCGGCAGTCGGCGGGCGACCTCGTACGCGATGACCGCGCCGGCACAGTGTCCGTAGAGGTGGACGCCGCGGCTTCCGGCGTGCGCGGCGATCTGCGCGCTCAGGGTGTCCGCGAGCACGTTCAGGTCGGACACCGGAGCCTCCGCGGTACGCGACTCCCGGCCCGGCAGCCGGACGCCGACCGCCGTCCACCGGCCGTCGAGCTCGCGGCACATCTTCTTGACGGCCGCGACCCCTGCGCCGGCGTGCGGAATCGCGTAGAGAACTCTCTCGCCGCCCGGTTCCCCTGCTATTTCTACAAGTCCTCGACTTTTCGCCATGCGCGGCATCCTAGGTCTCTGGACCGGCCCGGCACCACGTTCAATTTGTTCGTTTCCCTGAGCCGCGCATCAGGTGGATTCTTTCCGGACCACCCGATGAATTCAGCGGATTGGAGAGTGGAATGACTGTTCCACGACTCGCGGTTTCCTTGGTTCAGCAGGGCGTCTGGGACATGCCGCTCGAATCCATGCCATTGGCATCCGGATACCTCAAGGCAATGGTTCTGGACGACGCCGAGCTGCAGGGCAGGGTGTCGGTGGACATCTGCAACTTCCGCGGGAACATGACGCACGGGGAGATGGCCGGGCGGTTGTTCTCGGGAGCCGTTCCCGACGTGCTGGCCTTTTCGGTGCTCGGCTGGAACGTACGTTCCTTCGGCGCCCTCGCCGCGACCTTCAAGCAGCTCAACCCGCAGGGCTTGGTCGTCTTCGGCGGCACGCACGTCTCCAACCAGGCGGAACGGATCTTCCGGATGTACCCGGAGGTCGACGTCATCGTCAACGGTGAGGGCGAGCTCACCTTCACCGAGCTGATCCGGGCCAGGGTCGAGGGCGTGCCGAGCACGCGCCTCGGCGCGATCCGGGGCATCTCCTGGCGGCGGGCCGACGGCACCGTCGTCACCAATGAGGAGCGGCCGCGCATCGAGGACCTCGACGTCATCCCCTCGCCGTTCCTCACCGGCGCAATCGAACTCGTCGACGCCGACGGAAACTTCCGCTACGACGTGGCGCTCATCGAGACGAACCGCGGCTGCCCCTACAAGTGCGCCTTCTGCTATTGGGGCGGGGCCGTGGGCCAGCGGGTGCGCGCATTCTCACGCGAACGACTCAAAGCCGAACTGGAGATGTTCGCCAAGCTCGGCGTGCACACCGTCGTGGCCTGTGACGCCAACTTCGGCATGCAGGCCATCGACCGGGAATTCGTCGACGACCTCATAGAAATCAAGGAACGGCACAGGTTCCCGCGGGCCTTCGAGACGTCCTGGGCGAAGAACAAGTCGAAGACGTTCTACGACATCGTCCGGCGGATGAAAGAAGCGGGGCTCCGCAGTTCCTTCACCCTGGCACTCCAGTCGCTCAGCCCGGACGCGCTCACTTCCATGAAGCGGCGCAACATGAAGGTGAACGACTGGCGGGATCTCGTGGAGTGGCTGAACAAGGAGGGAATGGACTGCTATGCCGAGCTGATCTGGGGCGCGCCCGGCGAGACGGTCGATTCGTTCGTGCGCGGCTACGACGAACTGGCGGAACACGTCTCGCGCATCGCCGTCTATCCGATCATGCTGCTGCCCAACACGGACTACGCCGAGAACAAGGACGTGCACGGGATCGTCTCGCTGCGCGGCGACCACGACGACTTCGAGTACGTGCTCGCCCACCGCACCATGTCGTTCGCGGACAACGCGCGCATGCAGCGCTTCCTGTTCTGGGCGCGGGTGATGGCCGAGAACGCGGTGCTGCGGCACTGCTGGCTGCCGTTGCGGGTCCTGGCCGGCTGGCCGCAGTCCCGGGTCCTGAACAGCCTTGCCGACTGGGTGGACGCCACCGCGTCACCCGACGCCGTTCCGCTGCGCGAGGCCGCCGCCCGTGCGCACGGCGGAGGCGCCCCCGCGTATGCCACCGCCATCGGCTACCTGTTCACCGACCCGGCGGGCCGCAGTGCGCTGGAGCAGTGGTGGCGCGAGGCGGTGAGCCCGCTGCTGCCCGAGGAGCACCGGGCCTTCGTCGACGAGGTGTTCCGCTACGACCTGCTGACCCAGCCCGTCTGCGACGGTTCGCTCCCGCCGGTCGAGGTGGCCGGGTGCTCGTACACGGTCCGCGAGGGGGTCGTCCTCACCCACAACGTGCCGGCGGCCCTGGCGCTGCTGCGGGCGGGCGAGGAGATCGATCCGCGGCCCGAGCCCACGGCGCTCGACCTGTACTACCGCGAGGGTGCTCTGAACGCGGTGCTCTCCACCAACCACGAGGAGATCGTGCACTTCATGGCCGAGCCCCGGCCGGCGGGCGCGCCCTTCGATCTGGCCCGGACGGCCTGACCGGGCGGCGCCGGCACGCATGCGAAAGGGGAGGGGGCCACCCGCCGAGCGGGTGGCCCCCTCCCCTTTCGTCGTACTGTCTCAGCCGCCGCTGGTCAGCGCACCTCGGTCGACCTTCCCGGTGGCCGTCAGCGGCAGGGTGTCCACGGCCGCGATCCGGGCCGGAACCATGTAGGCCGGCAGCAGGGTGCCGAGGTACCTCCGGACCTCCTCGACCCCGACCGGGGACGCCGCCTCCGGCACGTAGGAGGCGGCCAGGTCCTTGCCGCCGGGTACGTCGACGGCGACCACGGCGGCCGTGCGCACGCCCGGACAGCGCACCAGCGCGCTCTGCACCTCACCGAGTTCGATCCGGTAGCCGCGTACCTTGACCTGGTCGTCGAGACGGCCGAGGAACTGTACGTTCCCGTCGGCGAGCCAGCGGGCCCGGTCGCCGGTCCGGTACATGCGTGCGCCGGGTCCGGGCGCCCAGGGGTCGGGCAGGAACTTCCGGGCGGTGAGTGCCGGACTGCCGACGTAGCCGACGGCCACGCAGTCACCGGCGATGTAAAGGTCGCCGGGGGTCCCGACGGGGCAGGGCCGCAGGTCCTCGTCCAGCACGTAGTAGCGGACATTGGGCATGGGCCTGCCGTAGGGAATGCTCGGCCACTGGGGGTCCACCGCCGTCACCGGGTAGTGGTTCGACCAGACGGTGCACTCGGTGGCACCGCCCAGTGCGATCACCTCCGCTCCCGGGAAGGCGGCGCGCATCTCGTCCGGCAGGGGCAGCGGGATCCAGTCCCCGCTGAGCAGTACCAGCCGTAGCCGGTCGCGTCCCCGCGCGTCGCGCTCCCCGAGGAACGGGGTGAGCATCGCCAGCGCCGCGGGAGCCGAGTCCCAGAGGGTGACCGGTTCGCCCTCCAGTACGTCGATCAGGACGTCGGGTTCGGAGATCTCGGCCTGCGTGGCGACGCGGACCGAGCCTCCCGCGGCGAGCACCCCGAACATGTCGTACACCGACAGGTCGAAGCAGAACGAGGTCACGAACAGCACCCGGTCCGCGGGGCCCACCCGGTACGTGCCGTTGATCCATTCGATGAGGTTGACGACGGACCGGTGCTGCACCGCCACGCCCTTGGGGGTCCCGGTGGAGCCGGAGGTGAAGATGGCGTACGCGAGATCGTCGGCGGTGACCGCGCCCTGCGGGGGCAGCGCGGGGCGGGCTGCCACGTGCGCCCCGGTCCAGACCCGTCCGCCGCGTTCCGCCTCCGTCACCGGTCCGGCCAGGCGGATCAACGCGTCGTAGCGGCCGTTCAGTTCGCCGGCGAAGTCTCCGTCCGCACGGCGCTTCACCTCCACCTCGGTCACGGTGGGCAGCACCTCGGAGAGCCGGTGGAACAGGGCGGGCGGCACCCTGAGTCCGGCGTGCGACTCGGCATCCGGGTCGATCAGGTCCGCGAGCAGGATCCCGCCCCCCGGTCGGAGCAGACCGCTGAGCGAGGTGAGGGTCTGCAGCAGGTAGTCCATGTCGGGCAGGAACTGGACGGTACTGGCCATGATGATCAGGTCGAACGGTCCCCGGACGGTGTCCGCGACCTCGTGCGCGTAGGCGACGACGCCCTCGGCCGCGAATCCGCCGGCGGCCGCGGCGTCGAGGTTGCGCCGCACCGCGACACTCGACGGGTCGACGGCGACGTACCTCCGGGCCCCGGGAGCGAGGGCCTCCGTGATGAGTCCGGACCCGCAGCCCACCTCCAGGATGGAGGCACCCGGCCCGGCCGCCTCCCGCGCCAGGGCCGCCACGTGCTGCGCGTACGCGGTCACGTCGTCGGGCGTGTAGGGGCGGTCGGAGCGCCTCAGGTTGAACCCGGCGGCCTCCAGCGGGTCGGGCTCTCCGGAGAGGAAGTCGAAGAACTCCTCGACCACCGTCCGGTCCAGGACAGACTCCCAGGTGCTCTCGGCGTCGATGTCCGGGCAGACGACGTCGGTCACGGTCGGCACGACCCAGCGGAGTTCCTGCACGGTCCGCAGGTGCACGGCGTCGGTGATGACGCACCGGACGCCGAGGTCGCGCAGGAGCCCGGTGACCCGCTGGCGCGGCCAGGCGGGATCGAGGGGAAGGTACGCGGCCCCGGACTTGAGCACACCGAGCAGCGAGGCGACGGCGGACGGGGTGCGGTCGCAGTACAGCGCCACGTAATCGCCGCGCCCGAGGCCCCTGTCGCACAGCAGCCGGGCCATGCGGTCGCTCCAGGCATCCAGTTCGGCATGGGTCGTCACCCGGCCGTCGGCCGCGACGAGGGCCGGCCGACCCGGGTGGGCGGCGGCGGCCTCGCGCACCAGGTCCGCCACGGTCGCCGTGGTCCGGTAGCCGCGGGAGGTGTCGTTCCAGGCGGGCGGCGGGAGCCGTACGTCCGTGGAGGTCATCGCGGCTCACCTCCGGCGCGTCCCACGACGGCCTCGATCTCCCGCGACAAGCTCTCGACCGTGGGGTTGTCGAAGAAGAGGCGCAGCGAGAGTCGTTGCCCCACGGCCCGGCTCAGGCGGGCCATGATGCGGGCGGCGAGCAGGGAGTGCCCGCCGACGTCGAAGAAGTCCTCGTCGTCCGCGAACGTGTCCTGCTCCAGGGCGGCGGCCCAGGCGGCACGCACCTGCTCGGTGACGTCCGTGACGTCGGTGACGGGGGCGGGCTGGATGGACGGACCCGATGACATGTCCTGCCTCCTTGGGGCGGTGGTGGAGAGGTGGACGACCAGTGCGGTCAGCGCCTCCCGCAGGTGGGTGAGCAGCTCCTCCGCCGGCGGCCGTCCGGGGGCCTCGGCATGCACGACGCGCAGACGCATCCGTCCGCCGACCGGCATCGCGCTGATCTCCAGCTCGTAGGGGCGCGCGTTGGCGGGGCCGCGGTCGGCCGTCCCGCCCAGGGCTGCCGTGGTGAACAGCGCCCCGGCCGCGGCCGGTTGCCCGGCCGCGCCGAGCAGCCCGCCCATGCGGCCCAGGTAGTTGAAGTTGACGGTGGCCGGCGGTACGGCCGCCATGCGGTCGCGTACGGCGGGATCGCTCGCGGCGTACCGCAGCAGCCCGTAGCCGGCCCCGTCGGCCGGGACCCCGCGCAGCTCGTCGCGGACCGCGCCGAACACGGCCAGGGGATCCGGGTCCGGCGGCAGGTCGAGCCGCACCGGGTGCATGACCGTGAACCAGCCTACGGTGCGGCCCGGATCGACCCCCTCGAACAGGTGGTCCCTGCCGTGCCGTTCGAGGTCGATGCGGACCCGGGACTCCCCCGTCCACCGTGCCACCGCACAGGCGGTCGCGGCCAGGAGGAGGTCCTGCGCGCGGGTGCCCACGGCGTTGTCCGCGTGGGCCAGGAGCGAAGCCGTGGCCTCTGGCGACAGCTCCGCGGTGACCACGCGCGCGTCCCGCTCGAGCCCCGGGTCCACGGGTCGGCCGGCCTGCCGTTCCGGGGCGCCCGGCGGGGCCCAGTGGTCGAGTTCGGTCCGTACGGCGGCGGAGTCGGCGTGGGCGTGCAGCAAGGCCGTCCACCGGGAGTACGGCACGAAGGCCGGCAGGCGTACGTCCTCCCCCGCGGCGAGCTGTCGGCAGGCCGTGGTGAGGTCGTCCACGACGATCTGCCAGGAGACGAAGTCGATCACCAGATGGTGGGCGACGAGCAGCACGTGAACGGGGCCGCTGCCGTCGTCCGTGGCCGGGAGGACCGCGGCGGCGAGCAAGGGACCCTTCTCCAGGTCGAGTGAGGCGTGCAGCTCCTCGGCCACGTCCTCCGGCGCGCGGGCGCGGCTCTCCTCGACGAGGTGGACGGCCGTACCGGCGGGGTCGTGCCACTGCCGCGGGGCGGCCGTGGCCGTCGGTGGGGTGAAGCGGTGCCGGAAGACCGTGTGGTGCCCGGCGACCCTCCGCAGCGCCTCACCGAGCACGGCGCGGTCGGCCGCTCCCGTCGTCCTGAGGAGGATCGCCTGGTTCCAGTGCGACCGCTCGGCCGGTTCGAGATCGAAGAACCACTGCTGGACGGGGGCCAGGGGGATCGTGGCTCCAGGCCCGGGATCCTCGGACCGTGACCGGACCGGTTCGCCCGGGGCGTGGGCCTCCCGTGCCGGAGGCCCTGCGGCGTCCGCCTGGGCCGCTTCGCCCATGTCCTCGGCCACCGCGGCGAGTTCGCGGAGCACGGGGTGGGTGAACAGCTGCCGGGGAGTGATCCGGATGCCCTCGTCCGCGGCGCGGGAGACGATGCGCAGGCCGGTGATCGAGTCGCCGTCGAGATCGAAGTAGTCGTCGTCCGGATCGACGGAAGGGACGCCCAGGATCTCCTTCCAGATGGCGGCGAGCCGGCCTTCCATCGGGGTCATGGTGCCGGTGCCGGTCGTGACGGCCTCGCCCCCCACGGGGTCGGCCGGTGCCGTCCCGGGCACGGGGGTGGTCCGTGCCGTCTTCGCGTTGCCCGCCATGGGCAGCCTGTCGACGATCAGGAAGTCGGCCGGGAGCATGTACTCGGGGAGGACTCGGCGCAGCTCCTGGCGCAGCGCCGCGGCCGTGCACCCGTCATCGGGGCCGCCGTGCCCGAGGCCGGCCGGTTGGACGTGCGCGGCGGGCGAGCCGTCCGCGCCGGGGACGACCAGAGCCCGGGCGACGGAGGGCAGGCGGGTGAGGGCCGCCTCCACCCGGGCCGGTTCGACGCGATAGCCGCGCACGGCCGTACGTTCGCCGAGCCGGCCGAGGACCACGACGTCACCGTCGGGCAGGTAGTAACCGGCATCTCCGGTGCGGACGAGCGACGGACCATCGGGCTGCGCGGCCGACGGGGTCCGCCCCACCAGGAGTTCGCCGACGACACCGGGGGGACAGAGCCGCCCCGAGGCGTCCAGGACGTAGCGCTCGACACCGGGCACGGGGCGGCCCACCGGTACGGGCAGGTCCTCGCGCGGCACGTCCCGCGGGACCTCGTGGGCGCTGACCACCGGGAGGGTGTCGGCACCGCCGTACTCGTGCACGACACGTACGCCTCCGGCCGCCGCGGTCACCTCCCGCAGCAGTCCGCCCGGCAGCGTCTCACCACTGATGGCGAGGGCGGCCGTACGCGGCCTGCGCCCGGCCAGCGCGGGAAGGAGCCCGGCACACTCCGTGGGGGTGAGCGTTACGAGCGCGAAGTCCCTTTCACCAGTGAGGAGTTCGGCCAGCTCGGCGGGGCTGCCGCCGGCCCGGGTGAGTACCGCGCGGCCCCCCGTGGCGAGGACGGCGAGCAGCCGGGCCAGCATCCGGTCAGGTGCGAGGGAGCCGTGTACGAGCACTCCGTCGAGGGGGCCGTACTGTTCCCGCAGCCACTGGGCCCAGGTCGCGAGCGTCAGATGATCCAGTTCCGTGGCGCGCGGCGGACCGGTCACCCCCGAGGTGCGCTGGATCACCGCGGGCCGACCACCGGCCGTGGTGTCCGGCACGGGATCCGGCTCTCCGGGGAGGTCCTCCCCGGCGGCGGGCGGTATGCCGTCCACGCAGACGACCGGCAGTCCGAGCGCGCCGAGCCGCTCGCGGCCCGAGGCCGTGGTGACGACGAGATGCGCGCCGCCTTCCGCGGCGACGGCCCGGACCCGGTCGGGCGGGCTGTCCGCCCCGACGGGGTCGCAGGCCACCGAGGCCATCATCGCGCCGAGGCCTGCGACGGCCAGGTCGGCGGTGGGCGGCAGCCACACCACGGCGACGGCGTCGGGCCCGGGGCGGGTGGCCCGGACGCGGTCGGCAAGCACGGCCGCCCGTCGGACCAGCTCCCCGCGGGTGAGCAGCTCACCGTCCGCTTCGACGGCCGTCACGTCCGGCAGGGCGGCGGCGTGGCGGAGCGTCTCCTCGGTCACCGTACGCGGGTTCTCGGGGCCCGGTCCGCCGCGTGAGGCGGCGAGCAGCCCGTCGCGGGTTTCGGCGTCCAGCACCTCGACACGCCCCACGGGGGTCAGCGGCGCCCGCAGCACGGCCCTCAGCACGTTCTCGAACTGCGCCGCCAGCCGGACGACGGTCGGCTCGTCGAAGAGCTCGGTGCTGTACTCCCAGGCGAGCGCCACCGAGTCGGACGCCTCGTACACGGCTGCGGAGAGGTCGTAGACGACGCCGCGCTGACGCAGCGCCACCGATTCCAGGGCGAGATCGCCGAGGCTCAGCGTCCGGCCGCTGCCGCCGGACAGGAACCGGCCGACCGCGAGCCCGGCGTCGTCGTGCGCCTTGTTCTGGCCGAAGGCCACCTCGACGAGGGGGGCCCGGCTCCGGTCGCGGCGGAGGCCGAGCCGTTCCACGATCCGCTCGAAAGGCAGGGTCCGGTGCTCGAGTCCTTCGAGCAGACTGCCGCGGACCCGCCCGAGCAGTTCCTCGAACGGCTCGTCGGGATCGACCGGCGTCCGGCAGACGACCGGGTTGACGAAGTATCCGAGCACGTCCTGGAACTCACGCCGCTGCCGGTTGGTGGTGATGGCCGCCAGCGCGATGTCCCGTTCGCCGGTGCAGGCGTGCAGCAGGACGTGGAAGACGGCGAGCAGCACGGTGTACACGGTGGTGCCGCGGTCGTGGGCGAAGGCCTCCAGCTCCTTGACGGCATCCTGGCCGAGGTCGTGGAAGTAGGTGGCGCCGTGCTGTGCCTGGACGACGGGGCGGGGCTTGTCCAGGGGGAGCTCGAGGGCGGGTGGCGGGTCGCGGAGCACCTCCCGCCAGTGGGCCCAGTCGCGCTCCCCCACCGGCCCGTCCGCGGAACCGGTGTGCCAGCGGGCGTAGTCGGTGTAGGTGTGCGGCTGCGGGGGCCGGTAGATCTCCTCGCCGGTCACGGCCGCCGTGTAGGACGTCTCGAGGTCCCGCAGCATCGTCACCAGCGACCAGAAGTCGGAGGCGATGTGATGGCTCGTCACGAGAAGAACGGGGCCGCCGGCGCCTGCGCCGGTGTAGAGCCGTACCCGCAGCGGGTACTCCGTCTCCAGGGCGAAGGGCCGGAACGCCTCGGCGCTCAGCTCCCGTTCGGCCAGCCCGGGGTCGAGCACGGTGTCGATCACGCGGAAGTCCGCGCGGGCCCGGGCGGCCACGTGCTGGAAGGGCTCGCCGCCGCGCACCCCGAAGGTGGTGCGGAGCACCGGGTGGCGGTCCACCAGGTCTTGGAAGGCGCGCCGGAGTGCGTCCACGTCGCAGCCGGAGGTGATCCGGGCGGCGAAGCTCTGGTTGTAGGCGGCACTCTCAGGGGCGAGCCGGTCCGCGTGCCATATCGACAACTGGTTCGCGGACAGCGGAAATTCGCCACTGGTCCGCCCTTCGGCCGCCAGCGGCTCCAGCAGCTCCCCGGTCTGTTCGGCGAGCTGCCGGGCCAGGGCCTCCACGGTGGTGCCGGAGAGCAGGTCGTGCAGGGGGACGGTCCGGCGGAGGCTGTCCTCCAGGGCCATCTTGAGGCGCAGTGCGCGCAGGGAGTCCAGCCCCAGGTCGCGCAGCGCCGCTTGCGGGCCGTGCTCCTCGGGGACCGCCCCGGTGAGGGCGGCCACGCAGCGCAGCACGTGTCCGGCGATCAGCCGGGTGCGTACCTCGGGGTCGGGCTCGGACCGGATGTCGTCGGCGGCCGGCGGGGCGCCGGGCTCCGGCTGGGCTGCGAGCAGGGCGGCGAGTGCGGCACGGCGGACCTTCCCGAGCGGGGTGCGGGGGATCTCCTCGACCGACACGAAGCGTGCGGGGACCTTGTAGCCGGTGAGGCGTTCCGCGCAGTGGGCCGCGAGCCGGGTGGCGTCCAGGGCGCCGTGCGGCACCACGGCAGCGACCAGCAGGTCACCGCCACCGCCCAGCGGAAGCCCGACCACGGCGGCTTCCGCGACGTCGGGATGGGCCTCCAGGACCTCCTCCACCTCGACCGGGTTGACCTTGTGCCCGCCGGTGTCGACCAGGATCCGTTTGCGCCCGGTGACGTAGAGGCGGCCGTCGGGCCCGAGCCGGCCGAGGTCGCCGGTGAGGTGGCGGCCGTCGGCGGGGCCACGGGGCTCCCCCTGTCCGGCGTACCCGGTCATCACCGAACCGCTGGTGACGGCGATCTCCCCGGTCTCGCCGGGCGGCAGCGGTCGGCCGCGGTCGTCCAGGATCTCCACCCGGACTCCGTTGAGCGGACGGCCCACGGACTCCGGCACGACGGGGCCGGGGCCGCAGTCCCAGGACACGCTGCCGGCCTCGGAACTGCCGTAGGTCTGGCGCACGGGCACGCCGAAGCGCGCCAGGAAGCGTTCCTGGACACCGGGGGCGAGGAAGTTGCTGCCGGACAGGCACAGGCGTACCGACGACAGGTCGGCCTCCTGGTCCGCGGGCCAGTCGGCGAGCGCCCCGAGGAGGTACGGAACGGCGGGAAAGACGGTGGCCCGGTGTTCCCGCAGCAGGCCGAGGATCCTGCCGACGTCGAGTGCCGGAGCTCCGTCGGGGACGTCGCCGGACTCCTGTGGTTCGACGAGGACCAGCGTGGCGCCCACGAGCACGGAGACGATCATGCAGCAGAACTGGCCGAGCGCGTGGAACAGGGGGACCGGACAGAGGATCACGTCGTCGGGGGTGATCCCGGCGGTGGAGGCGATGTTGTCCGCTTCGGCCAGCTGGTTCGCCTGGCTCCGCCGGATGCGCTTGGGCTCGCCGGTGGATCCGGAGGAGTGGGTGAGGACCCAGGGGCCGTCCGACGGCTCGGGGGCGGCGGCGGAGTCGTCCGGGCTCCGGGTTCCCGCGACGGCCAGGGTGTCGAAGCCGAGGACTCCCGGGCGGGGTCCGCCGACGACGATCAGTGCGGGCGCCCGGCGCCACGTGGCGCCCAGGCGTTCCAGGAGCGGCGCCCGGAGGGTGTCCGTGATGACGACGGCGGGTTCGCAGTCCGTCGTACGGGCGAGGATCTCCTCGGCCGTCAGGTCCGGGTCGAGGGCCTGCACCTCGGCCCGCAGGCCGGCGGTGGCGAAGTAACCGATGACGAATTCGGGGCAGTTGGGCAGCACGATCAGTACCCGGTCGCCGGGGCCCACGCCGAGCCGGGCGAGGCCGCCGCGCAGCGCCGCGGTCCGGTCGTTCAGTTCGCGGTAGCCGAGGCGGCGTTCGCCGAAGATCACGGCGGTGCGGTCCGGTTCGCGTGCGACAACGGCGCGCAGCCGCGCGTCGATCACCGGGCACCTCCGTCGGCCGCGTCCTGCCGCAGCTGTGCCAGGACGTAGTCCTCCACGTCACTGACCTTGCGGATGCCCTGGGCGCTTTCCTGGTCGATGGGCGGCAGGGCGTACTCGTCCTCCAGGGCGAAGGCGAGTTCCAGCAGGGCGAGTGAGTGGTAGCCGAGCGTCTCCACCAGGTCGGGGTCGGGGTCGGTCGCGTCGGCGGCACCGGCCTCCGGCGCCATGCTGATCACGATCTCGCGGATCTGCCGACGCGTGTCTTCCTCGGTCCGCTGTGTCATGGGGTGGTCCCGTCTGTGAGTCCGTGGGGTGTTCTGTCTCCGGACCGGCGCCCGGCGCCCGGGGGCCGGGGGCCGGGCGCGGCCGGATATGCGCCGTGTCCGCTCATCGCGCGGTCACGACCTCCAGCAGGTGGGGCCGGGCCGAGGTGAGCGCCGTGCGCAGGGCGTCGGCGAGCAGGCCGGGCCGTTCGACCCGTGAGGCCTCGCAGCCCTGGGCGCGGGCGAGTCCGGTGAAGTCCAGACCCGGCAGGGCGGTGCCGACGGCCTTGCCGATGCCGAAGCGCTCGGCGAACCGGTCGACGGTGGCGTACGAGCGGTTGTTCACGACGATCACGGTGAGCGGCAGGTCCAGCTGGGCCGCCGACCACAGGGCCTGGATGGAGTACATGGCGGAGCCGTCTCCGACCACCGCGATCACCCGGCGGCCGGGCCGTCCGAGTGCCATGCCCACCGCCGCCGGCAGGGAGTGCCCCAGCGCTCCGCTGGCGCAGGTGTAGAAGCTCTCGGGGCGGGTGTTGGGAAGGTACTCGCACATGACCGGGCGGCTGCTGGGTGCCTCCTCGACGATGACGCTGTCCGCGGGGCGCAGCCGGGCGAGTGTCTGCATGAGGAACGGCTGGCCGATGGCCGCGCCGTCGGGGGCCACCGGGTGTGGCCGGGGCCGCCGGGGCGGCTGCGCGCGCGTCGTCCGCGGGGGGTACCCGAGCAGATCGCGCACGCCTTGCCGGACGCTGGTCACCACTGAGGTGCCGACCGGGGTCCAGGCCGCGGTGTGCGGGTCGTCGGTAAGCTGGAACAGGGCGGTGTCCGGCGGTACGACGGGGCCGGCGCCGGCGACGTGGTAGGTGAACACCGGTGCTCCGAGGGAGAGGACCACGTCGTGTCCGGTGAGCTGTTCCACGATGCCCTCGCGCAGGGGCGGCAGGAATCCGGCGAAGAGCGGATGGTCCTCGGGGAAGGAGCAGCGGTAGGACATGGGGGCGGCCCAGACCCGGGCCCGGTGCAGTTCGGCGAGGGCCACGACGTCGTCGAAGGCCCGCTCCTGGTCGACGGCGGCGCCGACCACGAAGGCCGGCCGGGCGGCGGCGGCCAGCGCACGGCCGGCGTCGTCGACGCGTTCGGGGTCTCCGCGCAGGGCGGTGCTCACGGTGCGTGGTGCGACGGGCTCGGCGGGGGCCGCCCAGTCGTCGGCGGGGACGGAGACCAGCGTGGGTCCCTGGGGCGGTGTCATGGCGAGGTAGTAGGCGCGGGCGATGGCCGCCGGCACGTCCTGGGGACGGGCGGGTTCCCTGCTCCATTTGACGTACGGGCGCGGCAGTCCCGCCGCGTCGTCGTTGAGCAGGTACGGCTCGCCGCCCAGCAGCGAGCGTGCCTGCTGACCGGCCACGATCACCAGCGGGGTGCGGTTGCGGTGGGCGGTGAACAGGCTGCCCATCGCGTGTCCGACCCCCGCCGCCGAGTGCAGGTTGACCACGGCGGCGTTGTGGGTGGCCTGGGCGTGGCCGTCGGCCATGGCGAGCACGACGGACTCCTGGAGGCCGAGCACGTATCGGAAGTCGGCGGGGAAGTCCCGGAACATGGGCAGTTCGGTGGAGCCCGGATTGCCGAAGACGGTGGTCAGGCCGAACGATCTGAGCAGGTCGAAGGTGACGTCGCGCACGGTCAGGGTGTGGTCGTCCGCCATGGACGGGGCCTCCTGGGTACGAGGGGTTCGGCAGGGTGCGTGGGGCGGTCAGCCGCGATCCGTCCTGGCCGCCTCCAGGGCGGACCAGACACGGAACGGTGACAAGGGGGTGTCCGTCAGCCGTTCGCCGATCTCGGGCACCGCGTCCGCGACGGCGTTGGCGACGGTCGCCGGCGGCGGGATGGCGCCTCCTTCCCCCAGCCCCTTGAACCCGCCGGGGATGATCTCGCTGGGTGTGACGCGGTCCTCGATGGTCACCGGCGGCACGTCACCGAGGGTCGGCAGGACGTAGTCGCCATAGGCAGCGGTCAGCGGACGTCCGGTGGCGGGATCGTGCACGACCTCCTCCAGGAGTGCGATGCCCAGCCCCTGGGCGACTCCGCCGGTGATCTGCCCGGCCGCGATGAGCGGATTGACCAGCACTCCGCTGTCGTTGACCGTCCAGTAGTCCTCGACGGACGCCCGGCCGGTCTCCAGGTCGACGGCGACGGCCGCGCCGTGTGCGCTGTAGGAGTAGGTGAGGGCCGGCGGGTCGAAGTCGACCGACTCCTCCAGCTGGATCCGGTCGGGGTCGGGGCGGCCCCAGCCCTTCCAGCCGCGCGAGGCGACCTCGCGCCAGGCCATGGTCGCGTCACGGCCGGCAACGCGGAACACGTCCCCGTCCAGGGCGACGTCCGCCGGTTCGGCGCCGAGGTATCCGGCGGCCAGGAGGCGCATCCGTTCCCGCATCCTGCCGGCCGCCTTCATCAGGGCTCCGCCGGCCAGCGTGATCGACCGGCTGGCCTGTGAGGTGAGGTCCGAGTACGGCGACGTGGCGGTGTCCCCCAGCTCGACCGTGATCCAGTCGAGGGGGACGCCCAGCTGGTCGGCCGCGATCTGGGCGAGGGCCGTCTCGATGCCCTGGCCGATCCCGACGACGCCGGAGAAGACCGTGACGGTGCCGTCGTGGTTGACGCGCAGCCGGGTGCTCTCCCAGCCGCTCCAGTCGATGTCGAAGGCCTCCAGGAGCGCCGACGGCGCGAATCCGGTGATCTCGACGCTCGCGGTCACGGCGACCCCGCGCCGGATCGTCGGGGTGGACCTCTGCCGGCGGTCGGCGCCGATGGCGGCGGCACGGCGCAGGGCGGCCGGGTAGTCGCCACTGTCGTAGGTCAGTCCGGTGCGCGTCGTGTACGGCATCTCGTCCGGTCCGATCATGTTCCGGAGCCGCAGCTCGACCGGGTCGAGGCCGCGTTCCCGCGCGGCTTCCGCGACCAGCCGCTCCCGGATCCAGGAGGCCTCCTGCATCCCGTATCCGCGATAGGCGCCGGTGGGCACGGCGTTGGTGAACACGCCGGTCACCGTGGAGCCCGCGCGCTGGAAGCGGTACGGACCCTCCACCGCGAGGCCCGTCACCTGGAACGGGCCCGAGCCCGCCTGGATGGGGAACGCGCCGAGGTCGCCCAGGATGTCGGCGTGGACCGCCAGGAACCGGCCGTCGTCGTCCAGGGCGAGACGGCCGCGGGCCTGCTGTCCGCGCCCCTGGTAGCTCGCGGTGAGGTTCTCGGTCCGGTCCTCGATCCACTTGACCCGGACGCCGAGCACCATGGCGGCGAGGCAGACGAGCGCCTCGTCGACGTAGAGGGTGACCTTGCCGCCGAAGGAGCCGCCGATGTCGGGGGCGACGACCCGGATCTCGTCGACGCGGAGCCCCAGCGCCGCGGCCAGGTCCCGCCGGACCGTGTGGGGGGACTGCGTGCTGCTCCACACGGTCAGCCGACGGGTGTGCCCGATCCACTCGGCGAGCAGCCCTCGCGGTTCGAGGGGGCTGTGGCTGACCCGCTGGACGCTCAGCCGTCGCTCGACGACGTGCGGCGCGGCCCGGAACACCGCCTCCAGTTCTTCGGCGGGATCGCCGAAGTGGATCCTTCCGGCCACGTTGCTCCCGGTGTCCTGGTGGACCAGGGGCGCGTCCTTTGCGAGCGCCGCGTCGATACCGACGACGGCCGGCAGCGGATCGATGTCGACCGCGACGCGTTCGGCCAGGTCCTCGGCGACGGCGCGGCTGTCCGCCACCACCAGGCCGATGGGCTGGCCGACGTAGCGCACCGTCCGCGCCTGCGGGTCGATGTGCCGGGCGCGCTGGCCGGGCAGCCGCCAGGAGGTGGGCAGCGGGCCGAGCCGCCCGGCGATGTCGTCGGGCCCGAGGACGAGCCGGGCATCGCCGGTGGCCAGGACCGCCGTGGCGTCGAAGCGGGTGACGATGCCGTGGGCCTCGGTGCTGCGCAGGACGAACGCGTGCAGGGCACCGGTCTCGTCGAGGTCGTCGACGTACCGGCCCCCGCCGCGCAGCAGCCTCGCGTGGTGGATGCCGGGAACGGTGCGGCCGATCAGGGGTTCACGCCGCTTCACCGGCCGGCCTCCCCGCCCTGCCAGTGCCGTTCGACGGCGGCGCGGATCCCGGCGTAACCGGTGCAGCGGCACAGGTGACTGTCGACGACGCTCTCCAGGGCCTCCGCCGCACCCATTCCGGCGCGTTCGGCGTAGTGGAGGCCCATGAGCACACCGGGGGTGCAGAATCCGCACTGGAGCCCGTGTTCGTCCCTCATGGCCTGCTGCAGACGGTTCAGTCCGCCCTCGGGTGCGAGCCCCTCGACGGTCTCGACGCTCGTGCTGTCGGCCTGGACGGCCAGCATCAGGCAGGAGCGGACCGGCTCGCCGTCGACCAGCACGGTGCACGCTCCGCACGCGCCCTGTTCGCAGCCGACGTGCGTGCCGGTGAGGCCCAGCGCGTGGCGCAGGAAGTCGCTCAGCAGGGTGCGGACCTCCGCTGGTGCGGACCTCACCGTCCCATTGACGGTGAGGGTGATGTCCTGGGACCTCATGGGGCGTTCCTCTCGGCTGTGAGGCGGGCGACCGCCCTGCGCAGAGCGGTCCGGAGCATGTCGGTGCGGTACGCGGCACTTCCGTGGAGGTCGGCCGGCGGGTCGCAGGCGGCGGACGCGGCTTCCAGCAGGCTGCCGAGGGACGTGGCCAGCCGCTGTCCGACCAGCACCTGTTCCGCTTCCCGCAGCCGGACCGGCCGGTCGGCGACGCCGGCTGCGGCGACGCGGGCCTGCGTGACGACCGGCCCCGCGAAGGCGACGCCGAGGCAGACCCCGACGAAGGGCCGGCCGGCGCTGCCGCGCCGGGTCACTTCCTCGAACCGGTGGCGGAATCCCGGCCGGCGTGGCAGGTGCACCGCGGTGAGCAGTTCTCCGGCCCGTCGCGCGGTGAGGTGGGGGCCCTGGAAGAAGTCCTCGGCATCGACCGTCCGCGCGCCCTGGGTGCTGTGCAGGGTGAGCCGGGCACCGAGGGCGAGTACGGCCGCGGGCAGCTGCGCGGCGGGGTCCGCGTGGCAGAGCGAGCCGCCCAGCGTGCTGCGGTGGCGTATCTGCCGGTTGGCCACGAGGAAGGCGGTGTGGGCCAGGACGGGCAGCACCGCGGTCAGGGCGGGATCGGACTCCACGTCGCGGAGCCTGGTCATCGCGCCGACGCGTACGGCGTCGGCGGTGACCCGGATGCCGGTGAGTCCGGCGACCCGGTTGAGGTCGATCACGGTGGCCGGCCTGACGCGCCGCTGGTTCAGCAGGGGGACCAGGCTCTGTCCGCCGGCCAGCGGTACCGCGGGCCGGTCGGCGCCGGCCAGGACCGCGAGGGCTTCGTCCAGCGTCCGTGGCACCTGGTAGTCGAACGCCGGCGGCTTCACCGTGCTCCCTCGTGGCCGGCGCCGGGGGAATCCTCCGTGCGCGCCCGTACCAGTTCGACGGCCTGGGGCGGGGTGAGGTGGCACAGTGCGTCCAGCACGGTGGCGTCGAGCAGCACCACCGCTCCGGAGCGCTCCGATTCCAGCCTGAGGCGTTGGCCGTTGCCTGTGGGGCTGACCGTCACGCGTACCGCGGCCGACTCGCAGACGATCCTGCACAGTTCCGATTCCTGCCGTCCTGCAGAACTCCAGGCGAGTCCGCTCATGACGATTTCCTGCCGTCGTGGCCGTACCGGCCGTCAGAAGATGATGGAGAGCTGTTCATGCGTGGGTACTTCCATGTCGAGGAGCACGCGTCGGCGCAGCAGGCGGTACGTTCCCCCGCCGAGGTCGGTCACGATGTCCTGCCGGGCGGCGGTGGCGGTCGCGCTCTCGCCGCGGCCGCGGGCCCAGGTGGCGAGCACACCGGACTCGACGCGCCACGTCCCGGCCCGGTCCGTGGCGAACACCCGTACGGTCCCGAGGAAGCGGCGCTGGACGCCGCCCGGGCGGTCCGACCAGGCGTGCTTGAGGCCGAGCCGGCCGAGCTTGAGGGCGAGCACGTGCCTGGTCGCCTCGAAGAGCATCGCCTGATCGCTGTGCCGGGGGAGGTCGGGGTCCTCCCGCAGCAGCGGCACCGGCACCTGGTAGAGGAAGCCGTCCTCCAGCAGGTCGAGCCAGTCCTGGTACTGGCGGTCGTCGAGCAGCACCGACTCCTCGTCGAGGAAGTCCCGCAGCGGCCGGTCCATCTCCCGGTGGCGGGCGCCCCGCCCGGGGAACGGCTGGTGTTCGGGCAGCGGCCGCGTCGGCTCCGCCGTGCCCGTCACGCTCGCCTCAGTCACCGGTGGCCTCCATCAGTTCGGACCAACGCCGGTAGAAACCACGCTGGTTGTGTTCGGAGAGGGTCAGGTACTCGGCCCGGCCCGGACCGGGGAAGCCGGGGACGGGCGTCCCGAGTCCCATGCCGAGGGAGAGGTCGGTGGGCGCGTCGTCCGCGACGCTGCCGCTGATCGCCGCGTCGATCCGGGCGAAGTTCTCGAAGTCGTCCATCTCGAAGAGGATTCCGCCGGCGGACTGCGACCGGGCCTGGAAGGCGTACGAGCGCCGCTTCCACTCCGCGCTCATCGATCGGGGAACCAGCGTCCAGTAGGTGCATTCCGTGTGGCGTGCGTCGATCGGGGTGTGCACGCGCCAGACGAAGTACTTGGTGAGCGGGTCGGTGTCGCGGCCCACGGCCCGGTCGTGCGAGACGCTCAGAAAGGCGGCGTTGGGGAAGACGGTGCCGTGCACGACCTCGCAGTGCGAGTTGAACCTCACCTGCTCCTCGGTCTGCGCGGCGGTGAAGCGCGGCCACTCCTCGCGCGGATATCCCAGGTACGCGGCCTGCTTCAGGTCACGCTCGAGCGTGGGATTCGCCTTCTCGACGACGTAGCCGGCGCGCACCGCATGGCCCTGGGGGGTGCTGATGTTGATGCCCATGAGGTCGAGTTCGCCCTTGCCGAGGGTACCGTCGGCGAGGCTGCTGCCGTAGATGCCCTGTTCGAAGGCGGCCTGATGGGTGGTCTGCATGTGGTAGCCGTCGCCCGCGAAGTTGTCCGTGGCGATCTTCCAGTTGCCCTTCACGACGGAGCGCTGCGGCGGCCCGTAGACCTCCCAGTCGCCTCCCGTGAGATCGAGCAGCGCGTCCAGGTACCAGCGGAAGTCGCCGAGGTACTCCTCCAGCGGCGGCGCCTGCTCGTTCCAGGTGGCGAAGACGAAGCCGCGATAGGCGGTGACCCGGGCCCGGGGCAGGTCGTAGGCCTCCTTGCGGAAGTCCGGCGGGTAGTTGCTGCGCAGGCTCGGCACTCCGACGAGGCGACCGTCGTTGGAGTAGGTCCAGCCGTGGTAACTGCACCTGAAGTGGGCGGAGTTGCCGAAGGTCGCACGGCATAGCTGGGTGCCCCGGTGGCTGCACGAGTTCAGCATGACCCTGACGCTGCCCTCTTCGTCGCGGGCGACGATGACGCCGTCGTCGCCCAGCCGTCGCACCACGTAGTCGCCGGCGTCGGGCAGTTCGGACTCGAAGCCGATCAGCTGCCAGGTCGTCCGGAACACCCGCTTCATTTCCTCCTTCAGCACGTCTTCATCGGAGAAGGCGCGGCGATCGAGCCGATACACCTGTTGCGCATCCTCCGAACGAGCTGCTTCCAGCATCCTGATCCCCCTTTTCCAGGCCGGCGGGAACGGCCTTCACCTCCGACGACGCGAGAGGCTAGATCCTCCGCGTTCTGTCTGGCCAGTGCGTGAGCAATCGCGAACAGCCGCCCTGTTCAGCATCACCCGACGCCGTTGCCAGTGAGCCGTCGCTTCTGTTCTAGTGCGTCGACGCGCTTCGATGCCGCCGTTACCCACTAACAGTTCTCCGAGACGGAGGAAATCCCTTGCCGACCCATGCCCTCTCCGCGGAAGAATTCACGCACAACGACCTGGAGTACATTCCGGACCCCTTTCCGTTCTACGAGAAGATGCGGAACGAGAGTCCCGCCTTCCGCTCGGACCGCATCTTCGGCGGCGCGTGGCTGTTCTTCGGCTACGAGGACTGCCTGCGGCTCATGAAGGACGAGCGCCTCTCGAACGCCCGGGCCGCGGTTCCGCTCTGGTTCCTGCCCGAGTCACAGCGGGAGGAGTTCGCCGACATGATCGGCGTGTACGAACGCTGGCTCGCCTTCCATGACGGGAAGGAGCACACGGTGAACCGCCGGCAGGCCAACAACAGCTACCGGCCGTTCAGCGACGAGTGGCTCGAGCCACGCATCCAGGGCCTGGTGGACGGGCTCCTGGACAAGGTCGACCCGGCCGCCGGCTTCGACCTGATGTCCGAGTTCGCGTTCCCCCTGCCCGCCATGGTGATAGCCGATGTGCTGGGCGTCCCGGTCGAGGCCCACCCCGAGCTGACCCGGTGGACCGACGACATCGCCCACCTCTTCGGGTCGACGCAGGTCACCGTCGAGCACCTCAAGCGGACCCAGGCCAGCACCCGCGAACTCACCGAGTTCCTGGCCTCCCCCGAGTGCGCCGAGAGCGCGGCGCGGCAGAACGGGCTGCTGCACACGCTGCGCACCACGGAGGTGCACGGGCACCGCTTCTCCGAGCAGGACGTGGTGGCTCAGGCCGCGCTGCTGCTGTTCGCCGGCGTCGCCTCGATCCGCTACCTGATCGGCAACAGCGTCCACGCCCTCGACCGGTGCACGGCCGAGGAAGTGGCCCTCCTGCAGGATCCGGCCGCCGTCCCGGACGCGATCGAGGAACTGCTGCGCCTGTGCACCCCCGTGCAGTTCGTGGGCCGGGTGGCCCGCGAGGACATCCCCTACACCACCGCCGCCGGCGAGGAGATCGTGCTGCCGGGCGGGCGTCCGATGATGCTGTACGTGGCGTCCGCCAACCGCGACCCGCAGCAGTTCACCAAGCCCGACGAGCTGGTGCTCGACCGGCCGGCCCCCAACCAGCACCTGACGTTCGGCGCCGGCCGTCACCTCTGCTTCGGCGACCCCCTGGTGCGCCAGACCATGCGCATCGCGCTGGCGACGCTCTACCGGCGGATGCCGGGGCTGCGGGTGCTGCCGCAGACCCTCAACTACAACAACAACCTCGGCTTCCACGGGTTCACCGCCCTGCGCGTCCAAGACGGCGCGGCCTCCGCCCGCGGGGCCGCGTGAACCCTCCGTACCCCACCCCGCCGCTTCCCGAGGAGACCCTGATGCCCCTGCCCAGACTGTCCAACTTCGTGGACGGGAAGAAGACCGAGCCACTCGGCGACGGTTTCACCGAGCTGCTCGACCCGTGCACCGGGACGGCCGGCGCCCTCGCTCCCGCCAGCGGCCCCGAGGACGTCGATGCCGCGATGCGGGCGGCGGAGACCGCGTTCGAACAGTGGCGGCGCACCACGCCCGCCGAACGCCAGCAGGCGCTCCTGCGCATCGCCGACGCCCTGGAGAGCCGGATCGACGAGTTCGCCGCGGCCGAGCTCCTCGACACCGGGAGCACCGCGGCCGCCGGCGAGGCGCCGCTGATGGTGGACCAGCTGCGGTTCTTCGCGGGAACGGCCCGGCTCCTGGAGGGCAGCTCCGCGGGCGAGTACTCGCCCGGCCACACCTCGTACGTGCGCAGGGAGCCGGTCGGCATCTGTGCCCAGCTCGCTCCGTGGAACTTCCCGCTGCTCATGGCCGTGCTCAAGAGCGCGCCGGCGATCGCGGCGGGGAACACCGTCGTGCTCAAGCCCGCTGAGACGACACCCCGGTCGGCCCTCCTGTTCGCGGAGCTGGCCGCGGAGTTCCTTCCCCCGGGTGTCCTCAACGTGGTCTGCGGCGGTCCCGCCACCGGCCGGCTGATGGTGGAGCACCCGGTACCCGCGATGGTGTCGCTGACCGGATCGCTCGAGGCCGGCATCGACGTCGCCCGTTCGGCCGCGGCCGACCTCAAGAGGGTCCATCTGGAACTCGGCGGGAAGACGCCGGTGGTCGTCTTCGCCGATGCCGATCTGGACGCCGCCACAGCGAAGATCATCGACGGCGCGTTCGGCAACGCCGGACAGGACTGCACCGCGGCGACCCGGGTGCTGGTCGACGGCGCCGTCCACGACGAGCTGGTGGAGCGGCTCGCCGCCGCCGCGCGGGCCGTTCGTCCGGGCCCGCCGGCCGACCGGGGCGCGGCGTACGGTCCACTCAACAACGCCGCCCAGCTGGAGCGGGTGCGCGGGATCGTCCAGCGCCTTCCGGAGCACGCCCGGATCGTCACCGGCGGGAAGCAGGCGGGCGGGGAGGGGTACTTCTTCGAACCGACCGTCATCAGCGGCGTGCGGCAGGACGACGAGATCATCCGTACCGAGGTCTTCGGCCCGGTCATCACGGTCCAGCCGTTCGATTCCGAGGAGGAGGCGGTACGGCTCGCCAACGGGGTGGAGCAGGGTCTCGCCTCGGCGGTGTGGACGTCGGACCACGCGCGGGCGATGCGGCTCACCGGTCTGCTCGACTTCGGCACGGTCTGGGTCAACACCCATCTCGGATTCCCCTCGGAGATGCCGCACGGCGGGTTCAAGCACTCCGGCTACGGCAAGGACCTGTCCGTGTACGGGTTCGAGGCGTACACGCGGATCAAGCACGTCATGCACCACGTGGGCGCGTAGCCCGGCAGGCACGGACGAAGGCGCCGGAGGGGATTCCCCTCCGGCGCCTTCTCGCTGCTCACGACCGGGTAGGCGCCACGACGGCGGGAAGGTCACGCAGTGCCCCGCCGACCAGCTCGCACATCCGGCTCTGCTGGGTCGTCACGAACAGGTGCCCTCCGGCGATCTCGCAGGAGGTGAAGGGACCGCTGGTGTGCCGGCGCCAGGCCGTCACGTCCGCGGCGTCGACCAGAGGGTCCGCGTCTCCGCCGAAGGCGCTGACGGGGCAGGCCACCCGCGTGCCGGCGGGGCGCTGATAGGTCTCGGCGGCCGCGAAGTCCGCGTGCAGGGCCGGCAGGATGAGCTCCGCCAGATCGTCGTCGTCCAGCGCTCCCCCCGGCTCGGGCTGGAAGCGGCGTACGGCCTCCAGGAACGGGCCGGGTTCCAGCGTGTGCAGGCCCCCGTAGTGCAGTGGCCGGTGCGGTGCCCGGGATCCCGAGACGAACAGCCGGACGGGGGGCAGGCCGTCCCGGGTGAGACGCAGGGCGGCCTCGAAGCTGACGAGGGCCCCCATCGAGTGTCCGAAGAGGGCGTAGGGGCGGTCGATGTCCTCGCGCAGCACGGGTACCAGGGCGTCGGCGACGGCGTCGACCGTGCGCAGCGGTTCTTCCCGGAGCCTGCGTTCGCGTCCCGGCAGGGCGACGGGCACGACTTCCACCTCCGCCGGGAACGTCCGGGCCCAGGAGCGGTACACGCTCGCCCCCGACCCTGCCCAGGGCAGGCAGTACAGGCGCACCGCGGCTCCGTCGCGAGGTCGGGGCACCGTCAGCCACCCGCCACCGCGCACGGTCCCGGTGCCCGCCGAGCCGGCCGCCGCCATCTCAGGCCTCCCCAAGTTCGTGGAGCACACGGATCAGCTCCTCGACCAGCCGCCCGGCGCGCTCGGGCGTGCACCACCTGGTGGTGTGGGTCAACAGGCCGTGCAGAGAGCGCCCGTCGTCGACGAGGGTGAGGAAGAGGTCCTGGTACTGCTCGGCGACGGCCAGGGAGACGGGAACGGGTTCGACGTCGCGGTCCCCGGTGTCCAGAGGCATGTCGATGTAATTGAACAGCACCTGCCCGTAGTCGGCGCCGGTTTCGAAGAGGGCTTCGATCGGCAGCGAGTGGGCGAGTCCGTCCAGGTAGGAGTCGCGGACGGCGCCGAGGCGGTCGCGGAGGTCCTCGCTCCCGCGCAGGTCCAGCCGAAGCCACAGGGTGTTGGCGAAGAACCCGACGGTACGGGCGAAGTCCTGGGTACCCCGGTTGGAGACGGACGTGCCGATCACGAGGTCCGACCGGCCGGTCATCCGCTCCAGGGCGACGGCCAGCGCCGTCAGCGGCACGACGGACGCCGGTGTACCCGTGCGCGCGGCGGAGCGGACCGCGGCCACCGCGGACTCGGGGACGGCGAACGTGTGCTGGAGGCTGGGCAGGCTCATCGTGTTGCCGCCGCCGAACAGGGGCTGGGCACCTGCCAGTCGTCGCTGCCAGTACGGGAGGTGCCTGGTGTCCTCACCGGCACCGAACTCCGCGTACGGTCTGGCCTGCGGCAGCCGGGGCGGCTGCTCGCCGCGTTCCAGTGCCCGGTAGCAGGCCAGCAGTTCGTCGGCGAGAACGCCCATCGACCAGCCGTCGGTGTTGAGGTGGTGGACGACGAGCACCAGCAGCCACTCCCGGGCGGCGAGACGCAGCGCGTCGAGGCGCAGCAGTGGCCCCACGGCGAGGTCGAAGGGCTCACGGACCCGCTCACCCGCCCGCGGAAGGGCGTCCTGGACGGTGACCGCCCGTTCGCCGCCGCGTAGGTCGGCCGTACGGACCGCGACGCGGACGACGGGCAGCACCCGTGCGACCGGCCGCTCCCCGTCGCGCGGGAAGACCGTGCGCAGCGCGGCGTGCCGTTCGGTCAGCCACCGCAGGCTCCGCTCCAGCAGGGGGACGGAGAGGTCTCCTCCCCAGCGCAGCAGCGTGTGCACGTTCAGCGACGGGTGGTCGTGGCCGGCCATCCATTCCTGCGCCCGGGAGAGCCGGGACGGCTCCGCGGCGGGTTCCGGCCCGGGATCCTGGGGGGCTGCGGCAGGGAGGGCGGCGGCCAGCGCGGCCAACTCGCCGAGCACGGGGGACGCGAACACCTGACGCGGGGTGAACCCGAGCCCACGTTCGGCGGCGCGGTCGATCATCCACAGGGCCTTGAGGGAGTCGCCGCCGATCCCGAAGAAACTGTCGTCCGGCGATATGGCTTCGCGCTTTCGCTGTAATACCTCCGCCCATATGTCGGTCAGTACGTTCAGGGCCGCTTCATATTCCGGCACGAGGTGCCTCCTCTGTCTGCGATCACACGTCGCCCGAGGGTACGAAGCGGACACGCGTTCCCCAAAGGAGCGCTCAACTCGAGTTTCACACGGGCGTGGTGGCGTCTCGGAGCACACCGGCGCGCGTGATCGACGCATAGATGTCCCTCACTTCGAGCGCGGCGCGCTGCCACGAAAAGCCGTCGACGGCGCGTAGCCGGCCGGCCCGCCCCATCCTTTCCGCGGTGTCCGGGTCGTCCAGCAGGGAATTCACCCGGGCGGCGAAGTCCTTGGCGAAGACATAGGGCTCTTCCGGCTGCCCGCCCGTCCCGGGCCGGCCGTGCAGCGGTACGAGCCGGCCGGTCTCCCCGTCGACCACCACCTCGGGGATGCCGCCGGTCGCGGTGGCGACCACCGGCGTGCCACAGGCCATGGCTTCCAGGTTCACCATGCCGAGCGGTTCGTAGACCGATGGGCAGGCGAACACCTGTGCATGAGTGAGGAGTTGGACCAGAGCCCGGCGGGGGAACGCGCCGCCGATCCAGTGGACGTCGACGCCCTCGCCACGCAACCGGCCCACCCCGTCGGCGAACTCCGCGCGGGCCCGAGCGGTGTCGGCGGCCTGTGCCACTATCACCGTGCGGGTGCCGGGGACGAAGTGCCGGGCGGCCCGCAGGAGGTGGTCGAGCCCCTTCTGCCTGGTGATCCGGGCCACGGCGGCCACGATGGGCCGGTCGGTGCGTATGCCGAACGGCTCCAGTGCGTCGGTGCCGTGGTCGGGGGCGAACTCCCGGGTGTCGATGCCGTTGTGCACCACGGTGACCCGGTCGGGGTCGACTTCGGGGTGGAGCCGGGTGATGTCCCGGGCCATGGCCCGGGAGACGGCGATCACGCGGTCGGCCGTGCACAGGGCGGTCCGTTCCATGGAGCAGGACAGGCCGTACCCTCCGGCGAGCTGCTCCTCCTTCCACGGTCTCAGGAGTTCCAGGCTGTGTGCTGTCACCACGTGCGGGATGCCGTGGAGCTGCTGGGCGAACCGGCCGGCCAGCCCCGTGTACCAGGTGTGACTGTGCACCACGTCCGCGCCCGCCACCGCGTCGGCCATGGCGGCGTTGACCGCGACGGCCTGCAGGGCCGGGTTGGCGTCGCACAGTCCGGCCGGCACCCCGTGGGCGAGCACGCCCAAGGTCCCACCCTCCCGGGCGGGCCGCGCGTCCGGGGGGAGGGAGGGCCCGTAGTGGTGGACCCGCAGATCCACCAGTGGCCGCAGCTCTCCGGCGAGGGCCGTCACGTGCACGCCCGCGCCCCCGTACACATAGGGCGGGTACTCGCGGGTCAGCAGGTCCACGCGCATGGGGCGGTCCTTTCCGGTGCGTCGGGAGGCACGGGTCGGTCGAAACGGTCGCTGCTCGGGTGGCCGGAGGCCCCGGCCAGCCTTTCGAGGACGCGGGCGACGCCGTCGTCGTCGTGGTCGGGTGCCACCTCGTCGGCCACGGCCTTCAGGTCGGGATGGCAGTTGCCCATGGCCACGCCGTGGCCCGCCCGGCTGAGCAGGGGGATGTCGTTGGGCATGTCTCCGAAGGCGACCACGTCGGAGAGGTCGACGCTGTAGCGCTCCGCGGCGAGGGCCAGTCCCGTCCCCTTGTCCGTACCGGCAGGCAGGATCTCCACCAGGCCGCGGTCCGAGTGCGTGACGGCGGCCAGCGGGCCGCATACCCGGGCGGTGAGCGCTGCCAGATCGTCGTCCGGGAGCACGGGATGGCGCAGGAAAACACGGTCCACTGGCCGGCGCCACAGGTCCCGGTGTCGGCAGGTCCGGACCGGCGAGAGGGTGTCGTGGACCGGAAACCCGGGGGTGCGTACGAACTCGCCTTCCGGGGTGTTCACGGCAAGGGACAACTCGCCCGGTACGCCGCGCTCGGCCAGCTCCTCGTGCAGGCGGGCGACCAACGTGCGGGCCAGGTCCCGGTCGAGGGCGACCGTGCTGAGCATCCGGTGCGCGGTCACGTCGTACAGCTGGGCCCCCTGCCCGCAGACGGCGATCCCCCGGTACCCAAGGGCCTCGAAGACCCGCCCGCACCCGGAGGCAGGCCGTCCGGTGACGATCAGATGGCGCATGCCGACCCGTCGCGCGGCCCGCAGCGCTTCCCGCGTCCGCGGGGCGACGCTCTTGTCGCTCCGCAGGAGCGTTCCGTCGAGGTCCGTGGCCGCCAGCCTCAGCATGCCCGACCGCCGCGGGGGGCAGGTCCGGTGGATCCCCGGACCACGAGCTCGGGCGCGTAGACGAGCTCGGCGCGGGGCACGGGCACGCCGAGCAGCGCCTCCTTCAGCGCCGCCGCCGCGCTCTCCGCCATCCGCCGGACGGGCAGCTGCAGCACCGTCAGCGCCGGGTCGGTGAAGCGGTTGGACGGCGCGTCCTCGAGGGCCATCAGCGACACGTCACCGGGCACGGTCAGGCCCCGGCCCCTGACCGCGTCGAGCACGCCGAGCGCGAGCAGCCCGTTGTCGCAGACGACGGCCGTGCAGCCGGCGTCCAGAAGCGCTCCGGCGGCGGCGTATCCGCCTTCCGGCGACGAGATCGTCTGCTGCACGAGCACGGGACCCCTCCCCAGAAACGTTTCTGCACGGTCGCCGGTCGCCCGGTGCCCGGTGTGTGCGAGGACGAGCCCGATCGCGGTGTGGCCCAGCCCGGACAGGTACCCGAGCGTCCGCTCGGCGGCCACCACGTCGTCGGTGCAGAGCTCAAGGCCGACGGAGTCCTCCGCGCCCGCGTGGACGACGAACATCGGCGCGCCCCGGCAGGCAGCGACCCCGCCCTCCGGCCCCTTCTCCTCCCTGTTCCACACCGGTCCTATGTGCACCACACCGGAGATGCCGCGTGCCCTGAGCCGCCCCGGGAGCTGCTCGTGCCACTGTTCCTGCCACTCCTGGGCGGCCCCCTCCGGGCAGAGGACAGAGAGCAGTCCCTGCCGTAACAGGGCGTGCGCCATCTGGCTCGCCAGATGGATGAGCAGGGGGTTCTCCAACTCCGGCACGACGATGGCGACCAGCCCGGTCGTGGGCTCCCGGTACCGGTCGTGCGCCGTCCGGCGGCGCGGTACCGGTTCGGCGCGCTCCCCCGGAACACCCGCGCGGTCCACCGTTGTGTTGGTCATCGTTCCTCCTTGAGTCACGCACGATGTGCGCCCGATCGGCGTTCAACCGCTGCACCAGCGCAGTTGAACAGGATGGTCCGGACCCGGGAACCGGGGTCAGACCGCTGAGGGGCTCATCACCTCGGTGTCCTCACCGATCTCTTCGGCGAGGTAGCGCCACATCTCGGCGTATCCGAGGAACAGTTCGGCAACCAGGAGGCGACAGTGCGGTGGAACGCTGTCGGCGATGTTCCGCCGCTCGCGGGCGGCGAGGGCACAGGAGTCGAAGACCCGCAGCACCAGTCGTCCGGTGTCGTTGAACCGGAGGGAAGGATCCCGGCGCAGGTGGTCGAAGATCGACGTCAGGTCCGACAGCTTCCGGCTGCGCAACAGCGGCGGCACTCCGGTGTCGGCGGCCGGCCTGGTCCGCCGGCCCGGCTGCGGCTTCCCGCCCCGCAGCTTCAACGGCACGGGGTCCACGCCCTGGCGGATCCGTGCACGCACGTCGGCGACCGTCGCCGGGGAGATGCCCACCTTCCTGGCGATCTGCCGCAGCGAGGCACCGGGATTGGAACGGATCATCTCGCTCGCCAGTTCCCGGCCCTGCACGCTGTTGACCGGGCGGGCCCGGCCGTCGAGACCGACCCGGACGGCGACCTGGGGATCGTCGCCGTCCATGCCCCGTCGGACCTCGGCCACCTTCCTGGCGGAGAGACCGGTCACGGAGGCCACCGCGCGGTCGGACCACTGCGGGTGGGAGACGAAGATGCGCTGCACCGCGGCGATCCGGTCGGCCCTGGCCAGCGGCAGGCCGTGGGCCACGTTGGCCGCCACCGAGAGGACGAACGCGTCCTTCTCGTCACCGTCGAAGAACCGCACGGCTATCTCGTGGTGGCCCCGGAGCTCCGCCGCCCGCAGCCGGTGCACGCCATCGACGACGCGCATCGTGGCGCGATGCACGGTGATGGGCGGCAGTGCTAACTCGCTCTCGGCCAGGGCCTGTGCGTGACCGGCGTCCGCACCCGAGCTCCGGAGCGAACCCAGGGTCACGAGCCGCTCAAGGGGAACGAGTTCGACAGGGGATTGGCGGAGCTCGCTTTCGCACTGCGCCACGTAGGAAAGGGCGTCGTTCTCGCGTGCCCCCATCTGTTCAAATGCGCTCAACGCAGGCTCCTCAAAAGGATGTTCTGACGACAGAGTTCGGCATCCGTCGAGCAACATACCTTGATCACCGCGTTCCGCCACCAAACATATAGCCCGGTTTCTTTGCGCTCCATTACCGTGTGCGCTTCCGCAAAGCAAGAGGGGGCGGTCCCTTGTGGAACCGCCCCCTCCTCCCGCCGCGCACCCGCCCCCGTGGGTGCGTTCAGCGCACCGACAGTCCGCCGTCGGGACGGAGCACCTCCCCCGTCATGCCCGCCGCCCGAGGTGAGGCCAGGAAGCGGTAGAGGGGTGCCAGTTGCTCCGGTTCCAGCACGGTCCCGAGCGGGTTGTACGCGCGGATGGTGCGAACGATCGGGTCCGGGTCCCCGAAGACCGGCCGGCTCGCCGGTCCGGAGCCGTCCACGGCCCGGAGCCCCGTCACCACCCCGCCGGGGGCCACCGCGTTGACGCGGATCCGCGGCGCCAGGTCCGCGGCCAGATGGCGGACGAGCCCCAGGGCCGCGTGCTTGGCCGCCGCGTAGGCGACGCCCGCACCGTTCCCGCTCACCAGGAACGACGCGTCGGAGAGCGTGAAGACCATGCAGCCTCCCGTACGCTCCAGGGCGTCGGCCGCGGCCCTGGCACCCAGCAGGTAGCCGACCACGTCGACGTCCAGGACCTGCCGGGCGGCCTCGGCCAGTTGCTCGGCCGGGAGGTCCCGCAGCCGGGCCCCGGCGTCGTGGACCCCGGCGTTCCCGACGAACACGTCGAGCCGGCCGAACCGGTCGAGGGCGACGGCCACGGCCCGCTCGTTGTCCCGCACACTGCGCACGTCGCCGCGGACGAAGGCCACCCCGGCCGGCAGTGCCTCCCGGGGATCCTCCTGGTCCAGGACGACGGCACGATGCCCGTGCGCCGCGAAGTCCTCGACGACGGCCCGTCCGATGCCCGAGCAGCCCCCCGTGACCAGGACCACGGGGGTCGCTCCGCCCGCCGTGCCGCTCCCGTCCGCGCTCAAGCCGGCGGAGCGGTCCACAGACCCGGGTCGGGGGTGCCGATGAGGGTGGTGGAGACCAGTTCGTCCCTCGCGTTGGCGGTTCCCCACACGTCCTGCGTCTGGGCTGTCGCGGGGTAGACCTTGGGCGTCCAGCCGTGCTCGTCGTCGATCACCTGGGCCGCGGTGGTGTACTCGAGGACGAATCCCGACGACGGGTCCTGGAAGTAGGAGAACGTGTTCTGGCCCACTCCGTGGCGTCCCGGCCCCCAGAGGGGCGCTATGCCGTGGCGCATCATCCCTCCGGTCGCCCGCATGAACTCGTCGAGTCCGCGCACCTCGAAGGCCACGTGGTTCAGAGAGGTGTGCGGCGCCCGGGTGAAGGCGATGATGTGGTGCGCCCGCCCGGTGCGCATGAAGCACATGATGTCCTCGACCCAGTCGGACACCCTGAACCCGAGCACGGACTCGTAGAAGGTGCGGGCGGCCTGCAGGTCAGGGGTGTTGAGCACCACGTGGCTGATGCCGATCGGGCGGGTCTCCGTCTCCTCCACCGGCCGGAAGGCACGGCCCGCCACGTCCGCGGACACCTCGACCGTCCGGCCGTCGCAGTCGAGGAACCACAGGGCGTATCCGCCCCCGAGGTCCTGTCGTCGGCCGGGTTCGCGGACGATCTTCGCCTGCGGATGACGGGCCACCCGCTCGGCGATCTCGTCCACTTCGGCGGCCGAGGAGGCGGCGAACGAGATCAGGTCGACCCGGGGTTCGGCGGTCTCGCGAAGGCGCAGTACGTGGCTCTCTGGGCAGCCCGAGCCCAGGTAGAGCCGGCCGTCGTCACTGCCCACGGCCTCCAGTTGCCAGCGCTTCTCGTAGAATTCCCGCGCCGCGGCGAGCTGCGGCACCCCGAATCCCACGTGGCGGACGTGCGTAATCATCCTTCATCCTTCGTTGTTCGACATGCGTGGTCATGAGCCCGGCACGTTCCGGTCAGGTCAGGTCAGGTCAGGTCAGGTCCGTCACGAAGACCAGATCCCGCAGCCGCAGCCCCGGCGGAAGGTCCGCGTTGACGGTGCGGAGCACCTCCTCCCGGCAGTCCAGTTCGACACGGGGCGGGAAGACGGGCTGCCGCCACGGCCGGGAGGCCCCGGCAGCGCCGGGCACCGCCCGGCAGACGGCCGTACCGGGGTGGCCGGAGGGTACGCACCAGATGTCGTACCTGCCGTCGTCGTCACCGGGTGTCCACCGCAACGCCGCGGACCAGCCGGACTCCTCGGCGAGCAGGCACAGCCGCTCGGGGTCGAGACCTCCGTCCGGGACCGGGTCGCGGACCGCCCCGCCCGGGCGGCGCAGCGCGAGGGCCTCCGCCAGCCGCCCGTTGGGGACGCCCCGGAACCCGAACGCCTTCGCCTCCCCGGCGAGGCGGTTCCGCAGCCGTCCGACCGTCAGGGTCCCGCCGTCCGCCCACTCCGGGTCGGCGCCCGCCGGCGGACAGCCGACGTGCAGCACGGCGTCGTACCGGAACAGCGTCATCTCGGTCGGCGCGGAACCACGGCGCGGGGCGGTCTCCGCATCCGAGATCCCGTCGATCCGCCCCACCAGGGAGTGCAGGTACTCCGGATACAGGCTCAGTTCCCCGTCGAGCCTCAGGTCCCGGCCCACCTGGGCCGCCAGCCGGCCGCGGTCGGCTCCGGCCGGTGCCCGCCGGTGGTGCCTGAGGCCGACGAGGGCGTCGCGCAGCCCCTCGTGCCTCAGGTCGCCCAGGAAGACATGGCCGCCGTGCGCGACCGCCGGCAGGACGCGGCGCAGGACTTCCTCGAGATACAGGATCGAAGGGAAGTACTGCGCCACCGAGTTGACGATCACCAGGTCGTAGGGACCGCCCTCCACGGGCGCGACGGCCGGCGCCTGGGAGGCGGTCACGACGGTCGCAGGGGCGTGCTGTTCCAGTTCGGCCGCGAGCGCCCTCAGCAGGAAAACGGCCTGTTCCGATAAATCGGTGGCGGTGTAGACATCCGGGCGGAGAGCGCGGACGAGGGGATCCATCAGAAGTCCCGTACCGGCGCCGATCTCCAGAATTCTACGGGGCTTGAAATCAGAAATCCGCGCGACGGTCGTGTCGACCCATTCTGCCATCTGGGCGACGGAAACAGGACGTCCGGTGACGCCGTCCGTCCACCCGGTGATTCTGGACGTCTGTGGAGTGGTGTCGAGCGCGGCCATTTCATAGCAGTCGTCGAAGACGTACTGCCACGATTCCACGACCGGATCGGCGTCCCCGGCCGGACCGCCGCCGGGATCCGCCACCGGGACGACCCGGGCTGTGAACCGCCCGCTCTCATCCGGTGCCCCCTCACCGTACTCGACTCTCGCCGCCCGCACGCGCGGATGACCGCGGAGCAAGGCTGCGACCACCGCGACTTCATCCTCTTCAACCAAGGGGATTCCGCGGGGTTTCGGCATGGACTCACCTCCTGGAATTCTCGTCAATTCCTTCGCGATCCCAGGGAGTTTAGGGCCGGGCAGCCGGACGGCGCATCGCTGTGCAGGTGTTCATATCGAGCATCGACCGGTGGCTGCGGTGCCTCCTAGAGTCCCCGCACATGAGCCTGTACGACGTGATCGTGGTGGGTGCCCGCTGCGCCGGAGCTCCGCTCGCAATGCTTCTCGCCCGCACGGGGCATTCGGTTCTGCTCCTGGACCGCGCCTCCTTCCCGAGCGACACCCTCTCGACCCACTGGATGCTGCGCCCCGGTGTCGAACTCCTCGCCTCCTGGGGCCTGGAGGAGCGGCTCGCGGCCACCGGCTGCCCGCCGATCGACCGTCTGCGCGTGGACTTCGGCGGCACGGTGTTGTCCGGCACCCCGGCTGCCGCGAGCGGACCCGCGACGACGTACGCCCCTCGCCGTTCCGTGCTGGACGCACTGCTGGTCGACGCGGCGCGGGAGGCGGGCGCCGAGGTGCGCGAAGGTTCCTCCGTGCGCGAGGTGGTGTGGGAGGACGGCGTCGTGACCGGTGTGCGGGGGCAGGACGCGCGGGGCACGTCCTTCACCGAGCGGGCCCGGCTGGTGGTCGGCGCCGACGGACGCGGTTCGACGGTCGCGCGGGCGGTTCGCGCTCCCGTGACGAAGGACCGCGGGGCGCTCGCCGCCACCCTCTACGGATACTGGTCGGGCGTGTCGGCCGACGGGGCGGAGACGTTCGTACGGCCCGGGCTGGGGGCTTCCCTCTGGCCCACCCACGACGGACTGACCGTGGTGGCACTCACCGTGTCCCGCACGGAGTTCCTCGCCCACCGTTCCGGCGCCGAGCGGCTGTACCTCGACGCCCTGGCGCGCGTGCCCGAGCTGCGGGCACGGTTGGCCGGCGGGCGTCTCGCCGAGCAGGTCAGGGCCGCCGGGCAGCTGCGCAACTTCTTCCGCCGGCCGTACGGCCCCGGCTGGGCGCTCGCGGGTGACGCCGGACAGCACAAGGACCCGATCGGTGCGCACGGCATCTCGGACGCGTTCGCGGACGCCAACGGTCTCGCGCGGGCGATCGGCCAGGAGTTCTCCGGCACGCTGCAGCCCGGACGGGCCATGGCCCGCTATGCCGCGCGGCGTGACGCCGGCCGGGCCGCGATGTTCGAGTTCGTCTGCCGCCAGGCCTCATTGGGGCCGCTGGACGAAGACTTCACCCGGGTCGTACGAGCGGCCGCCGAGGACGCCCGCCTGCGGGGACGGCTGCTCGACGTGTTCGCCGGGAGCCGGCGCGTCGAGGAGCTCTTCCAGCTCGCCGCGGCGCCCACCGGCGTCCACGCGCAACTGCCCCAGGACCGCACTTGAACGACGCACCCCCCGAACCAACAAACATACCACCCGGTTGGTTTTGAGTCCTCCGGTGGTTTGCCGCGCCCGCCGGTACCCGGCGCGCGGCCATAACGGCAGTGCGTCGGACGGGGCCGGCCGATACCCTGGGGCCATGTCCACGCCCCGGATCTCCTAGCTCACGGACCCGCTTCCACGCCAGAAGTGTGTCCATTTGCTACCCGGAGCGTCATCAAATGATCACTGTTAACGGTGTCGGCCTGCGCGTCGGCGCCCGTCTGCTGCTGTCCGACATCTCCTTCACCGTCTCGGCCGGCGACCGGATCGGCCTGGTCGGCCGTAACGGTGCGGGCAAGACGACCCTCTTGAACGCCCTCGCCGGGCAGGCCCGTCCCGCCGTGGGAACGATCTCCCGTACGGCACCCGTCGGTTACCTGCCCCAGGATTCCCGCGCGGCGGATCCCACGGTCACCGTCACCCACCGGATCCTCTCCTCCCGCGGGCTCGACCAGGCGGTCCGGGCCCTGCGTGCCGCGGAGGCCGCCATGGCGCAGGCCGCGGACGATGCCGGCCGCGCGCGGGCGATGAACGCCTACGTCCGCGCGGAGGCGGCGTTCCAGACCGGCGGCGGCTACGCGGCGGAGACCGAGGCCGCCCGCATCGCCGCCGGGCTCGGGCTGCCGAACCGTGTCATGGCGAAGCCGGTCGGCGAGCTTTCCGGAGGTCAGCGACGACGGGTGGAGCTGGCCCGGATCCTGTTCGCGGGCGGCGACCGCACGCTGCTGCTGGACGAGCCCACGAACCACCTCGACGCCGACTCCATCGCCTGGCTGCGCACCTTCCTGGCCGGCCACGGCGGCGGGCTGATCCTGATCAGCCACGACACCGGACTGATCGCCGACACCGTCAACCGGGTCTTCCACCTCGACCCGCAGCGCGCCACCATCGACGTGCACAACACCGGCTGGGCCGCCTACCTGACCCAACGGGATGCTGACGACCGGCGGCGCGCCCGCGAACGGGCCAACGCCGAACGCAAGGCGGCCTCCCTGCACGCCCAGGCCGACAAGATGCGGGCCCGGGTGGCCACGGCCACCGCCGCCCGGAACATGGCCCGCCGCGCCGACCGGATGCTGGCCGGCCTCGAACCCGCCCGGCGGGCGGAGAAGGTGGCGCGGATCAGCCTGCCCGAGCCCGCCCCCTGCGGCCGGATGCCGCTCGGGGCCGTGAGCCTGGCCAAGTCGTTCGACGGCCGGGCGGTGCTCAGCGGTGTGGACCTCGCCGTCGACCGGGGCAGTCGGCTGGTGGTCCTCGGCCTCAACGGTGCTGGAAAGACCACCCTGTTGCGCCTGCTCGCCGGCCGGGAGACGCCCGACGGCGGCCGAGTGGTGCGCGGGCACGGGCTGCGGCTCGGCTACTTCGCCCAGGAGCACGAGACCCTGGACTCCGCCCGGACGGTCCGGGAGAACCTCGCGTCCGCCGCGCCGCATCTGAGCGACGGCGAGGTACGGCGCGTGCTCGGCGCGTTCCTGTTCACGGGGGAGGACGCCGACAAACCGGCCGGGGTGCTCTCAGGAGGCGAGAAGACCCGGCTGGCGCTGGCCACGTTGGTCCACTCCGGTGCGAACGTGCTCCTGCTGGACGAGCCGACCAACAACCTCGACCCGGCGTCCCGCCATGAGGTCCTGGAAGCGGTGGGCACCTACCCGGGCGCCATCGTGATGGTCACCCATGACGAGGGTGCCATCAAGGCCCTGCGCCCGGACCGGGTCCTGCTGCTGCCGGACGCCAGCGAGGACCTGTGGAACGAGGACTACCTGGACCTGGTCGCCCTCGCCTGACACACGGTCGGTCGCCCGGCGTCCCCCGGCACTGCCGCGCAGGCGGCGCCGGGGGACGCGGATCCCGCTCCCCTCAGGGCCCCGTCCGGCCAGGCGCACGGCGGGCCCTCAGCGGTCCTCCCCGGCGGCGCAGGACCCGCGGAGCACTCAACTCGTGGGAGAGCAGGCGCTCGGCCACGGCCGTGCGCTGCTGTGGATCGAGCACGGCCAGGGCCGCGAGCAGCCGTCCCACGGTCGCATCATCAACCCCGCCCTCCCGATTCCCGTCCCGCTCGTCGCTCTCGTAACCGAGGAGTCGCGCGGTCTCGGCGTCCAGCGGGGCGTACGGGCCGGTGTCCCCGTCGCGGGCCCCGGCCGAGCCGCGCAGCGGTTCGGCGGCCCGGTCCGGGAGCAGGTCCGCATACCGAGGCAGATCGGCGTCGTCCGCCGCGAGCAGCAGGTGCTTGGCGATGAGCCCGTCCTCCGGGAAGGGGGTGCTCACCGCGAGCGGGGCGAGCGTCTCGGGCGCCAGGCCGAGGACGCAGCCGGCGTGCAACAGCACCTCGCGGACGCGCACGGCGCCCGGTACGTCGGGCAGCAGGGCCGCCGTGCGCTCCAGGAAGCGTGTCAGCACCTTCTCGGGTCCGGCGGCATCGGCCTGCTCGCCGCCACGGTAGTAGCGCGCCAGGTACCCCTGCCACCAGGCCAGCTGCACGGCGTACAGCTCGGCGACCGTGGCCCCGTAGGCGTCCTGGGCGAGCAGCCCCTCCTCGGTGAGGGCCTTGAGCGCGGGGACGAGGTCCCGGTAGACGAGCCTCATCCAGGTGTGCGGGGAACGCTGGATTCCCCAGCACTCGCCGTGCGCGTGGTCGCCCAGCACCTCGGCAAGGCTCACCTCCCCGGCGACGAAGTCGGTGCGCAGGCCCGTCGCGGTGGTCTCATAGCGGTAGAGGTGGTCGGAGGTGCGGGGCGCCGACGGGGTGGGGAGTGCGCTGTCGATCAGACACTCCACCTGCGCGTACTGCTGCCGGAGTTCCTCGAACGGGATGTCGAGGCCCGGGTGGAGCGGGTCGGCGAACCGGACCTTGATCTTGGCGATCTCCTCCGACAGCGCCTGGTAGAGGAAGATCTTGTCGAACCGGTAGCTGAACGAGAGCCCGATGTAGGGGAAGACGGTGCAACTGCGGCACTCCGGGCGCTGGCCGACCTCCTCGTCGCGCACGCGCAGGAACTCCTCGTCCTGCACCAGTTCGCGCAGGGGGCGGTCCCACGGCACCGAGTTGTCGAACGCGTGGTAGCAGGGCAGGACCAGGCGCCCGTCCGGGCCGACGGTGAGGATGCGCTTGTTGGCGAAGCACGCGGTGGGCGCGAGGGGGTCCAGGTTCTCCATGTACTTGCGGAAGTGCAGGTTGATCAGTGCGAACGGCTGGTGGAGCAGCCGCATCAGCTCGGCGGCGATCGGTCCGCCGGTCGGCTCCGACAGGTCCATCCGGTCCGCCCGTGCGGCGGCGACGTCGGCGAGGGGCTTGCCGTTCTGCTCGATCAGCTTGAGCTTGCGGGCGGTCCGCTGCACGTCACGGACGGTATCCTGCTCGTCGAAGTACTCGAACATCCCGGAGAAGTAGATGGTGATCCGGTTCTCGTGGGCGAAGCGCAGCAGCTCCGGTATCTCGTCCACGTTCTCCCGGGTGACGACGCAGATCAGCTTCAGGTTTCCGGAGCCGGTGGCCGCGATCCGCCGGATCACGTCCAGGGCGCGGTCCAGCGTGGGGACCCCGCGGATCTGCCGGTAGCGCTCGGGGCTGAGCGTGTCCAGCGAGACGTTCATGGTGTCGACGTAGGGCACGATCGCGTCGATGTGCCGGGCGAACCGGATGCCGTTGCTGGTGATCTCGACCGTCATGCCGAGGGACTTCGCGTACTGGACGATCCCGTCGATGTGCGGGTGCAGCACCGGCTCGCCGCCCGTGAAGTCGACGTAGCGGACGCCGAGTCCGTACAGCTCGTCCAGGATCCGGCAGGCCCGCTCCAGGGTGAGCTCCTCGTACCCCTTGAACTTGTCGTCCTGCCAGACGTTGCAATACCCACAGAGCGAGTTGCAGCGGAAGGTGATGTAGAAGCGGGCGGACTGCAGGGTGCCGCGCGGGGTGGTGGTCGTGCGCGGGGTAATCGCGGTCACTGTGTTCGTTCTCCGTCTGTGTGTACGGCGGGGTCGAGCAGGTCTGGTCGTCCCGGGACCGGTGGGAGGGGGCGCGGGTCAGGGCAGCGGGACGCCCCGGGCGGCGATCCACAGCTCGTACCACTCCTCGTGGGTCAGGGCGCAGTCGCGCGTCGCCGCGTCCCGGCAGGCGCGGATCCGCTCGGGCCGGCTGGTGCCGAGAACCGGGGTGATGCCCGCCGGGTGGTGCTGGAGCCACCACAGCAGGACCGTCTCCGGGGTGGTGTCCTTGCGCCGGGCGAGCTCCTTGACCAGCTCCGCTGCCGGGGACGGCACGGCGCCGGTATAGCGGCCGTTGGCCAGGGCTCCCCATGCCTGGAGCTCGATGCCGTGGTCGACGCAGTGTTCCAGCGTGCCCTCCGGGAAGGCGGTCCCGGCCCGGGCCGGGGTGTTCACCAGCACCCCGGCCTCGACCCAGTCCCGCCGGGCCAGGCTCATCTCCAGCTGGTTGACCGTCAGGTCGTGGTCGAGACGGGCCTGCAGACGGACGATCTGCGCGGCGCTCATGTTGGAGACGCCGAACCGTCTCACCAGGCCCTGCCGGTGCAGCCGGTGCAGGGCACCCGCGATCTCGTCGGGATCGGCGAGCGGATCGGGGCGGTGCAGGAGCAGGGTGTCGATCACGTCGGTACGCAGCCGGGTCAGACTCTCCTCCACGCACCGCAGGATGCTCTCGCCGCGGAGGTCGTACAGGCCGGGCCGGTCGCCCTCGGCGAGCCGGATGCCGCACTTGGTCTGCAGCTCGACGCGGTCGCGAAGCCCGGGTGCACGGGACAGCACCTCGCCGAAGACAGCCTCGGACTTGCCGAACCGGTATATGTCCGCGTGGTCGAAGCGGGTGATCCCCGCCTCCAGCGCGGCCTCGACCGCGGCCTCGGCGCGGGCGATGTCGTGGGCGGTGTACGGGGTCCGGTCCCATCCGCCGCCCAGGCCCATGCAGCCGTACACCAGCCGGCCCCGGCGGCCCTGCCGCGTGTCCGGGGTCCTCCGTGTCTTCTCAGTTCCGGTCGGGTCGGTCATCGTCCTTCGGCCTCCTTCACGGCGTCGGCGAGCAGTTCGGCGAGGGCGAGCACCGGGAGCTGGGTGTTCGCCGCGGGAACGGTGGGCAGGACGGAGGCGTCGGCCACCCGCAGGTTGTCCACGCCCCGCACCCTGCCCTCGCCGTCGACGACGGCCGCCGGGTCGTCGTGACGTCCCATCGCGCAGGTGCCCACCGGGTGCCAGTACGTGCCGAGCCGGGCGCGCAGCTCCTCGTCCGGCAGGTCGTGCGGGGGGCGGCCCTCGAGGGGGCCGGCCAGGGGTTTGAACTCCGCGGTCGCGGCGAGCCGCTCGACGAGCCCCAGGCCCGAGCGGAGCGCGGCGATGTCGTGGCCGGCCGGGTCGGTGAGGAACGCCGGGTCGATGTCCAGGGGGGCGTGGGGGTCGGCCGAGCGCAACCGCACCCGGCCCCGTGAGCGGGGTTTCATCAGGAAGGCGGAGATACCCGCCTCGTACTCCCCGGGCGGCAGCGTGCCGAACAGCGGGTCGCCCGCGGAGGGCAGGAGGTGCAGGTCCCAGGATCCCTCGGGACAGACCTTGCTGGCCGCCCTGATCAGCATCCGGCTGACGTACAGCTCGCCCGCCTCCTCCTTCGCCGCCAGGGCGGCGTTCAGCTCGGCCGTCGGGGCCAGCGGTACGAAGACACCGGGCTGGTCGACCAGGTTCGCGCCCACGCCGGGCAGATCGACCGCGGGCCGGATCCCGGCCTCGCGCACGTGGCCGGCGGGCCCGATGCCGCTGCGCAGCAGCAGCGCGGGCGAGCCGAAGGCGCCGCAGGCGACCAGGAACGTGTCCGCCTCCAGGGTCTCGCGCCTCCCGTCCACGAGCACCTCGGCGCCCCGGACCCGCCCGTCGCGCATGGTCAGCCGGTCCGCGGTGGCACGGCCCAGGATCGTCAGGTTGGGCCGGGACCGGGCGTGTTCGAGGTAGGCGAAGGCCGCGTTCCAGCGGAGGCCGTCCAGCGCGTTGATCAGCGGGGTGCCGCAGCCGGGTCCGCCCGCGGCGGCCATGTCGACGTCGGTGTAGCCGAGTTCGCGTGCCCCCGCCAGGGCGGCCCGGGCCCAGACGGAAAGTTCCCGGTCCGGTACCGTCCGCAGCCGCATCTGCTCGATGGCCCGCAGCCGGTACGGGTCCATGGCTCCGGCCGACCACCGTGGGCCGCCCGCGTCCGCCCATTCCCGATGGTCGGCCGCCGAACCCCAGGTGTGCCAGCAGCCGTTGACGCACGAGGAGCCGCCCAGGACGCGGGCGCGGATGCGGTGCACGTCCGTGTGGCGCTCCCAGACGTCGTCGCGCGGCAGGGCCCGAGCGTCGAGCAGCGTGCCCGGCCACGCCTGCCGGTCGGGGCCGTAGTCCGGTCCGGCCTCCACCAGGCAGACCGTCCGGCCGGAGTCCTCGCTGAGCCGGGAGGCCAGCACGCAGCCGGCCACTCCCCCGCCGAGGATCACGACGTCGTATCCGGCCGGGGACGCGGCACGGGAGGCGGACGAGCCGCTCATCGTACGCGTCATGTGAGGTCACCGGCCACATCCGCACCCGCGGTCACGGCCTCCTCGGACACGGACCGTCCCTCCAGCTTCGCCACTTCGGCGAGGAGTCCAGCCTTCCCGATGGAGTCCGTACGCGTCGACGGCACGGTACAGGCGTACGCCCCGGCGACCGCCCCGTACAGAGCACACCGACGGGGGTCCTCGCCGTTCAGCCAGCCGAGCAGGAACCCGGAGGCGAAGGCGTCGCCCGCGCCGTTGGAGTCCACCACGGGGGCCGGCGGCGGGACGGCGGGGGCATGCGTCAGTTCGCCGTCGGCCAGCAGGTGGGCGCCCTCGGCTCCGGCCGTGGCCACGACCACCCGGGCCCGGCCGCGCCGCGCGATGTCACGCATGGTGCGCTCGGGGTCGTCCAGGGCCGTGGTGGACAGGAAGACGAGGTCCGCCGCCAGGGCGAAGGGCTCGTGGTAGGGGTTGGCCCCGTCCCAGTCGTGCAGGTCGGTGGAGATGGTCAGCCCGGACTGCCGCAGCACGGGCAGCGCGAGCGCGCACGGATGGGTGATGACGACGTGGGCGTGCCGGCTGACGGCGGCCAGGGCGCGCACCGTGTCCTCGGGCAGCCGGTCCGACTCGTGCGCACGGCTGTCGTCGTACAGGGACAGCCGTCGTCCGTCGGGTCCGACCAGGTTGACCGCGCGCTTGGTGCCGCCGGGCAGCGGCACCTCGGTGAGGGGGATGCCCCGGTCGCGGTGGAGTGCGCGGACCAGATCGCCCTCGTGGTCCTCACCGATCATGTCGAGGTGGTGGGTGCGCAGGCCCAGCGCGTTCACCCCCAGTGCGACGAAGTCCCCGCTCTGTCCCGCTCGGGTCTCGATGCCGGGCCGGATCATGTAGCTGTCTGCGTACGGGAGCGGCAGCTCGGGGACGTGGACGATGGTGTCCACGCCGGAGCCGCCCAGGACGAGGACATCGGTCTCGGTGTTCATGGTTCTGGTCGTTCCTCTCGGTCGGGAAGGTGGATCAAAGGAAGGGCAGGTCGCGGTAGACCTCGGCGACCGCTCGCGGACCCGGGTGCGCGCACAGGTCCTCCAGGGTGAGCGGACTCCCCTCCGGTCCGGCCACGGGCAGTCGCCAATTGGGGTACTCGTCGGTCGTGCCGGGGAGGTTCTGCGGGCGGCGGTCCCCGACAGTGTCGGGCAGCCACACGCCCAACAGCTTCGCGGGTGTCCGGGCGAGGAAACCGTGCAGGGCCAGGACCTCCCGGCTCGGGACGCCGTCCTCTCCCGCATCGGGACGGGTGTCCCCGTCGGCCTCGTCCCCGTCGGTCTCGTCCTCGGGGCCGAGAACGCCGGTTCTGCGCAGTTCGGCCAGCCAGCCGTCGCGTTCGGCCGCGGCCGCGGCCCGGGCCTGCGCCACCGGCTGGGTGAGCATCCCCAGGCGGTCCTGGAGCCGGATGTGGTCGCCGTCCAGCCAGGCCGCCGTGCTGGGCAGGTCGTGGGTGGTGAGGGTGGCCAGGCAGTCGGCGCGCCAGTGCTCGGGCGGCAGCGGGCCCGAGCGCTGTTCCGAGCCGCCGAGGTACTCGAACCGGAGCACCGAGGTGCCCAGGATGCCGCGGTCGGCCAGTTCCTCGCGCACCCCGTGCTCCACGGTGCCGAGGTCCTCGCCGATGACGATGCTGCCGGCCCGGTGCGCCTCCAGGGCGAGCACACCGAGCAGCGCCTCGTGGTCGTAACGGACGTACGTGCCCTCCCCCGCAGGTGCGCCCTCGGGGATCCACCAGAGCCGGAACAGTCCCATGATGTGGTCCAGGCGAAGCGCGCCCGAACGGCACAGGGTGCCGCGCAGCACCTCGGCGAAGGGGGCGTACCCGGCCTCCGCGAGGGTGTCGGGGCGCCAGGGCGGCAGCCCCCAGTCCTGGCCGCTCCGGTTGAAGTCGTCGGGCGGGCAGCCGACCGTCACTCCCCGGGCCAGGTACGGCCCGAACTGCCAGGCGTCCGCGCCCTCCGGGTCGACGCCCACCGCGAGGTCGTGCATCAGCCCGATCGCCATTCCCGCCCCGCGCGCGGCGTGCTGCGCCTGCGCGAGCTGCTCGTCGACCAGCCAGGCGAGTCTGCGGTGGAACTCGACGCGGTCGGCGAGCGTGGCACGGGCGGCCTCGATTCCGGCTCCGGCGGGGCTGCGCAGCCCCGCCGGCCAGGAACGCCAGCGGGGGCCGTGCACCTCGGCGAGCGCGCACCACAGGGCGTAGTCCGCGAGCCCTTGGCCCCCGGCGTCGGCGTAGCGGCGGTACGCGTCCCGGCGGGCAGGGGCGAGCGGGGTGCGGTGCACCAGTTCCAGAGCCGACAGCTTCAGTGCGCGAACGGCCTCCCGGTCGATGTGTCCGCCTTCGAGTACGCCCTCGTTCAGCTCCCTCGCGTGCTCGAGCAGTCGGGCGGCGCGCTCCCCGTCCTCGGGCGACAGGGCGGCGAACTCGGGGAGGGCCTCGATCCTCAGGTTCATCGGATCGGGATGGCGGCGGGTGCCGGGACGGTAGGGGGAGGGGTCGGGCAGCGGTCCGGGCACGTACCCGTGCAGCGGGTTGAGCAGGACGAAGCCGGCGCCCAGAGCACCGGCCCAGCGGACGAGTTCGACCAGGTCGCCGAGGTCGCCCAGGCCCCAGGAGCGCCGGGAGAGCACCGAGTACAACTGCACCAGGAATCCCCAGCCGCGCCGGTCGGGCCCCTTCAGGCGCTCGGGTGCGACCAGCAGCGGTACCGTCTCCGCGCACGTGCCGCGCAGCGCGTGCAGGACGTGGCGGCCGACCGGAAGCGCGGCCAGTTCCGCGCCGTGGGCGCTGACGCGGTGGCGGCGGCCGTCCTCCGTCTCCGCCCACAGTTCGGAGCCGGGCGGGGCGACCGGGGTCCGCGGGGGCCGCCCGGCGCGCACCACCACACAGGGCGGCAGCAGGTGCGCCGCCAGGGCCCGCCTGCGTTCGGTCACGGCGTCGCGGATGCCGCCGGGAGTGCTCGTGTCGACGTCCAGTGCGCCGAGCACGGCCCGCAGGGTGTCCGGGGAGATGTCGGCCCGGCGGCCGAGATCGGTGGTGTAGTGGGTGGCGACGCCGTGGAGGCGGGCCAGGTCGGCCAGGTCGTGTCCGGCTCGGGAGCCTCGTGGGGTGTGGTGGCCACGGACGGGGGGCATGGGGGCGGCTCTCACTGAGGGGTGGGCGGTCAGGGGCGGGTCGAGGCGGGTCACGCCGGGCGTGCGGGCGGGAACAGCCGCTCCAGGACGACCGCTACGCCGTCCTCCTCGTTGGTCGGGGCGATCTCGTCGGCGCGGCGCCGGAGTTCTTCGTGGGCGTTGCCCATGGCGACGCCGTGGGCCGCCCATGCCAGCATCGGAAGGTCGTTGGGCATGTCGCCGAAGGCGATGGTGTCGGCGGCGCTGAAGCCCAGTGTCCGGGCGGCCGCGGCCAGGCCGGTGGCCTTGCTGACCCCGGCGGGCAGCAGTTCGATCATGTCTTCCCCGGAGTGGGTCACGGTGATCCGGCCCGCGCAGACCCGGTCCGCCAGCGCGGCGAGGGTGTCGTCGTCCATGCGCCGGCTGCGGATCAGCACCTTCTCCACGGGGCGGGTCCACAGACCGGCCGGGTCCTCGACGAGCCGCCAGCCGTGCCGGACGCGCTCCCCGAAGCCGGGGGTGACCAGGAACTCCCCGGACAGGCCCGCGGTGACCACGCCGAGTTCCAGCGGTCCCGCCACGTCGGAGATGCGTGCGACCGACTCCCTGGCGGTGGGCCGGTCCAGGGTCGCCGAGGAGAGCAGCCGGTCCGCGCCCACGTCGTACAGCTGGGCACCCTGGCCGCACACCGCGAGGCCCCGGTAGCCCAGGGGCTCCAGCAGGCTGCGGCAGCCGGCGGCCGGGCGGCCCGTGACCACCAGGTGGCGGGCGCCGAGCTCCGTGGCCCGGGCCAGGGCCGTACGGGTGCGCGGGGAGACCTTGAGGTCGCCGCGGAGCAGCGTGCCGTCCAGGTCGGTGGCGACGACCCGGAAGCGGGGCGGGCGGCGGTACGGGACGGGGGTCATCGCCCGGCCTCCCCGCACGGGCGGCCGGTCCTGCCGTGCCGTGCCCCGCCGCCGGCGCTCCCGTTCGGCGTCTCCTCGTGCAGGGTCAGCAGGGTGTGGGCGGCCAGGGTGGCGGCGTCCGTGATCCGGCCGGCGCGGACGAGCTCGCGCCACTGTTCCGGGTCGGCCGACCGCTGACGCATGTCCGCCTCGCTGGCCTCGCGTTCGGGCTCTCCCTGGATCAGCCCCTCGGCGAGGAAGACGTGGCAGCCCTGTGACGCGTAGCCGTAGGCGACGTGCACGAGGCCGAGGTAGGTCATCCGGGTGGCCCGCAGCCCGGTCTCCTCGCGCAGTTCGGCGCCGGCCAGGTCGACCAGGGCCGCACCGTCGTGCCCCTCGGGCCAGGAGCCCTGCGGGAACTCCCAGTAGCGGCCGCCCACCGGATAACGGTACTGCTCGACCAGGTGCACGGCGCCATTGTCCTGACGGGGGATCACCAGCGCGTAGTCCGGTTTGTCGACGACGCCGTACACGGCGGGAGTGCCGTCGGGGCGGCGGACGTCGTCCTCACGGACGGTCATCCAGGGGTTGCGGTAGACCTCGCGGGAACGGACGGTACGGATCACGGGGCAGCCTCCAGGAGGACGCGGATCCCGTCGGCGACCCCGCGCACCCGCAGCCCGTGCCGGCGCAGGAAGTCGTCCAGCAGGGTGCTGGTCAGGCAGGTGTACGCGGGCCGGCTGGCGTACCGGCCGTGGGCCTTGGGCACCCGGACGACCCGGGAACGCGGCACGCCGAGGCCATCGGCGACGGCCTCGGCCCATGCGGCCCGGGACACGCGGTCGGGGCCGCCGAGGTGGAGCAGGCCGGGTGTGCCCGGGGCCAGGGCGGCGGCGGTGACGGCGGCGACGTCGTCGACCAGGACCGGGGTGGTCCACTGGTCCTCGGGGGCCTCCACCTGCTCTCCGCCGCGCAGCCGGTGGGCGCAGGCGGCGAAGAAGTTCAGCCAGGTGGCGGAGTCCGCGGGCTCCCAGCCGTAGACCAGGCTGACCCGCAGCACGGTCGTGTCGCTGGCTTGCGACACGATCCGCTCGGCGGCGCGTTTCGCCCGGCCGTAGGCGTTCGCGGGGGCCGTGGCGGCGGATTCGTCGTTGGCCGGGGAGGTGCCGTCGAAGACGTTGTCGGTGGAGATCAGGACGGTACGGCGGCCGGGCGCGGCCGCGGTGAGGTTGGCCGCCGCCGCGGTGTGCAGTTCGGCCGCGCGCTCGGGGTCCGTCTCGCACCAGGTCACGTCGGACGGGCCGTGCACCAGGACCAGCCGGTCGGGCCTGACCTCCTCGACGACGCGGGCACAGGCGGCCGCGTCGGTGGCGTCCAGGCGGACCCAGGGCCCGGACCGCTGCGCGGGCGGGCGGCGGGAGGCCAGGACAGCGGTGTCGCCGCGGGTGGTCAGCCGGGCCGCGACGGCCCGGCCCACGAAGCCGCTGCCGACGACCAGGGTGGTCGAGCCGGGCGCCGGCGCGCCCGCGCTCGTGCCCGTGCCCGTGCTCGTGCCCGTGATTCGGGTCATACCGGCGTCACCGCCCTGCGCTCGGCGTCCCGGGTGGCGAGCAGGCGTCCGGCGCCGATGAGCCCGTGGTCGTCGTCCGGTGCTCCGAGTTCGACCATCCGCCGGATCTCCACCGTGTCCAGCCCGAAGCAGCCCAGTCGCTCCAGCTCCTCGGTGAGCAACTGCACGTAGCGAGGCCCGACGGCCAGCGCGAAACCACCCATCAGGATGTAGCGCCGTACCCCGATCGAGGTGAACACCGAGGTGATGGCCAAGGCCAGGTGGGCCAGACCGCCGCGCAGCACCGCCGTCGCGAAGGAGTCCCCGGTGCGCACGGCGGCGGCCAGCGCCGTGTTCTCGAGCTGTTCGGAGTGGGGTGCGGCCTCGGCGAGCGCCGAACGGGCGTAGCCCTGCGGGTCGGCGAGCGCGGCGCGGCGGGCCGCGGCGAGCACGCCCCGGCCCGAGGCGATCCCGCCGAGGTGGCCGCGTGCTCCGCAGTCGCACAGGGGCGCTTGCGGCGAGGGGTCGCAGGTCCAGTGGCCCAGTTCGCCGCCGTGGCCCTCGGCGTCGAGGAGCACCTCACCCGCCCGGTAGACCTTGCTGCCGATCCCGGAGCTCACCGTGATCAGGCAGAACGGCTGCTCGTCCGGTCCGTTGACGTAACGCCACACGGCGGCCGTCAGGTCGTTGACCAGGATCACGGGGATCCCGAGGCGTTCCTCCAGCAGGAGGCGGAGGGGCAGGGGTGCGCCGAGCTCGCCCCAGACGGTGGGCGCGGCCACCACGCGGCCGTCGGCGGTCACCGGTCCGGCGAAGGCGACGGCGAGCGCGTCGCTGCCGTGCCGTGCGACGGCCTCGGCGGCGACGGACGTCAGCTGGTCGACGACGCCGGACTGCAGGACGGCCACGGACGCCCCCGGCCGGCGGGCCATGCCGTCCGTGGGCATGCGGCGGACGTCGGAGACCGTGTCCGTCCCGGCGCAGTAGCGGGCGATCCGCAGCACGGTGCCGCCCACGTCGACGACGGTGAAGGCGCGTTCAGACACGTGGTCCTCCGGTCGGTCCGGTCGTATCGGGCTGTCCGGCCCCGGTGGGCGCCCGTTCCGTCGAGGTGTCGCACCGGGTTCCCGGGAGCTCCAGGGCTGCGCGGGCGTCGGGGGTCCCCACCTGCTGCACGGTGCCGTCCTCCAGCACGATCGCCGAGTCGACCTCGGCCCCGGCGGGCACGTGTGCGCCCGGCAGCAGCACGCTCCGGCGCACGTGCGCCCCCGCGCCGACGCGGACGCCGGGGAAGACGACGCTGCGCTCGATCCGGCCGAGGTTGACGAGGTCGGCGGGAACCAGGCTGCGGTCGGTCCCGGGGGCGGCGGTGACGATCCCGCGCCGCACCTGCGGCTGCACCGTCCGGGGCAGCATGTCGGGGGTCAGGGCCGCCCCCTCCTCCAGCAGCGCCAGGTGGGCCCGGTGGTACCGGTCGACCGTCCCGATGTCCTCCCAGTGGCCGGGGACCTCGTGGCCGAGGATGTGCTCGCCGCCCGCGAGCATGGCGGGGATGACGTCCCGGCTGATGTCGTGCTGCCAGTCGGTGCCGTCCAGTCTTTCCAGGTAGTGGTGCAGGCGGGCCGCGTCGAAGACGCAGAAGGCGGCGAAGACGAGGTCGCTGGTGGGCTCGGCGGGCTTCTCCACGAACGCCGTGAGCCGGCCTTGGCCGTCGAAGTCGACCATGCCGAAGAGGTGGACGTACCGCCGGTCGATCCGCTGGTAGGCAAGGGTCAGCGCCGCGCCGGAGCGGCGGTGGGCGGTGATCAGCGGACCGTAGTCGAAGCGGTAGACGTGGTCGGCGTGGAGCAGCAGGACCTCGGACGTGCCGGGTCCGAAGAGGTACGGCGCCTTGCGGATCAGGGCGTCGGCCGTGCCGCGCTCCGGCGGGCCCTGCGGGGCCGGGAGGCACCGGCCGGCACCCTCGCGGTACGCCCGGTCGTTCGGCCCGAAGTGGACCCGGAAGCCCGGCCGCCACCAGGTGCGGTACAGGTCGTCCATCAGTTGCCGCTCCTCGTGCTGGGAGAGCAGCAGCACCTCGCCCAGACCGGATGCCTCGGCGTTGGCCAGCGAGAAGTCGATCAGCCGGCAGGAACCGCCGAAGGGCACCAGCGGCTTGAGCCGGCCCTGGCTGAGCCGGCCCATCCTGCGGCCCTCGCCCCCCGCCAGCAGGGCGGCGCGCACTCCCTCAGCCATGGCGCACCACGTCCCAGGTGGAGCGGCCGGAGGACAGGGTGAGCAGCAGGTGGAGCTCCCCCGCGGTCCGGGGTTCCTCCCCGGTGAACTCGCCCGGTCCGGTCCGCTCGAGACGGCGGACGGTCACGTCCCTGCGGCCGGGGCCGGGAGGGGCGAGGCCGACCAGTTCCACGCGTTCCGCGTGCGGCAGGCGGTAGACGATCCGGCCGTCGCCGACCGTGCAGCGGCCTTCGAGGAGGGCGTGCAGCTCCGGGTCGCCGCCGGCGGCGCCCGCGCAGCGGGCGAAGTCGGCGCGCCGCCAGGCCGCGTCGAACAGGGCGCGGGCCGCGGGCGCGTCCAGCGGGCGGCTCCGCCGGTATGCCGGGGCGTCACCGAGCCGGGCGGCGGCGCCGGCGATCGCGTCGCGGTGGCTCTCGTACGCCTCGTCGGGCAGCAGGTCGAACCATCCGTGCCGCAGCAGCAGTTCGACGCTGTGCGCGGGCCGTGCGCCCTCCAGGAGAGCGGTGAAGGCCTCCAGGTGGAGGCGGGCGGTGCGCTCCCAGGTGAACCGGCGCGCGGTGGCCATGGCGTTGGTCCGCAGCCGGCGGTACTCCTCGGGGCGTTCGCGCAGCAGGGCGGCGGCCTGGTGGATGCGGTCGGCGAACGCTTCGGCCAGGAGGACGTCGTCCTCGGCGAAGGACCGGTTGACCGCGAAGCCGGTGGCCCGCGCGGCGTCGGGGCCGTCCAGCGGGTCGGCCACGTGCCCGAAGTGGGACATGCCCAGCTGGGCGGTGGCGATCGGAACGGCGCCGACCGCCATCGCCTCGCCCTGGGCGATCAGGAAGGTGTCCATCTCGAACTTGGACGGGAAGAGGCAGTAGTCCGAGGAGGCGGCGTACTCGATGATCCGCTGCTCGTCGACGCGTTCGCACTCCAGGTGGACGCGGCCCTTGTGGCGTTCGACGACCTCGTGCACGCGGGGATCGTCGATGCCGCCGTCGCTGAGACAGCGGAGGATGAAGTTGGCCGCCAGTCCCTCGCCCAGGACCCGGTCGACCGCCCGGAAGAGTTCGGCCTGGCCCTTGTGGTTCACGGCGTAGCGGGCGTTGTGGAAGAAGGTGGGCAGGGCGGGATCGAGGCCGAGACCGGCGAGGACGGATGCGCGGTCGACGGCCGGCCGCTCCGGTGCGGTCCAGCCGGCGCCGATGGCGCAGCCGCCGACGAAGCTCTTGTGGGCGTTGCGGCGCACGGTGTCGCGGACCGGCAGCCGAGCGAAGAGCTGTTCGAAGGGGGTGTCGGCGAAGTCGGTGTAGAACTCGAGGTGTCCGGGCGAGAGGAAGTCGACCAGGTCCGCGTGATCGGCGACCAGGTCGTAGATGCGGACGTGCCCGGGCCCGTACTCGTAGTGCAGGTGGGTGCGCTGCTGGTAGGCGCTCAGAACCGTCTCGTGCTCCGTGCGGGGGCGGCCTGGGGCCTCGTCCTCGGCGGGCAGGGCGAGCGGGGTGCCGAGGAACTCCAGGAGCCGTTCGACTTTCGGCCGGTAGACCTTCTTGGTGATCGGCATGTTGCTCTGGACGGTCCCGACCACGTGCTTGGCCGGGTCGTTCCGGAAGGCCGCCGGCATCAGGTAGTGGTAATAGGGTTCGTGGGCGTGGAGCACGGCCTCCTCGCCGCCGAACCGGTCGCGCACGAAGCGGATGGTGTCCACCTGGTAGGCGAGCGGCTTGAAGAAGACCAGGTCCCGGCCCTTGCTGTCATAGGGCGGGTAGAACCGGTCGGGCAGTTCGTCGAGCAGCTGGTTGGACAGGAAGTAGAGGTCGACACCGTCCAGGCGGAGCCGGTGGGCGGTGGTGGTCAACGGGACGCGGACCTCGGCGGGGAAGCGTTCGCCCCAGGTGTGCGGGTCGAGGACGAGGGGCAGTTCGTAGCTGTCCTCGTAGTCGAGCCGTTCCAGTTCGTACGAGCCGCGCAGTTCGTCGAGGCGGCCGTGGGCGGGGGTGACGACGGAGACGCGGTGGCCCTGGTCGGCGAGGGCCTTGGAGAGGTTCCAGAGGTAGACGGATATGCCGCCCTGGAGGAAGCGGTGGTCAAAGCCCCCGCACTCGAAGTAGGTCTCGATGATGTGCACGGATGTCGGTCCTCACCGGGCGGCCGGGAGGCCGCTGGCCTCGACGGCGTGCCGCAGGTTGATCGCCGCGTGGTAGGCGCGGTCGTGGGCGTACGCGTAGTCGAGTTCGTGGATCAGGCGGCGCAGCCGGAACAGCTGCATGGCGGGGTGGCCGGAGAAGGCAGGGCCGTCGTCGGCGAGCAGGTCGCCGGTCCGGGCCGCCCAGAGGCGGGCGGCGGCGCGCAGGCGGTCCAGTCCGGCGAGCTTCTCCGGCGTCCAGCCGGGGGTGTCGGGGCGGACGCCCGCGGCTTGGAGGAGCGCCGTGCGGCAGGTGTCCTCGGGGTCCATGCCGAGGGTGTCGGCCGCGTGGTCGGCGAACTCGTCGGCGGTGAAGATCTCCAGACCTCGCACGAGGGCGGCCATGTCCTGCCAGGGCGACTGAGCGGTCGAGGGGTCGGCCGGGTCCAGGAGCGGCGTGGACAGGTCGATGACGCAGAACTCCCATTCACCGTCCGGCAGTTCATGACGGAGTACATGGGACAGGTGCAGGTCTCCGTGGCACGGGCCGGACGGCCACGGCTGCGGCGGCAGGCCGGCAATCCGGTTCAGCGCCCGGGCCATCCCGCCGGCGGCCGCTTCGCGCACCTCGACCGGGATGCGGGTGTCGGCGAGGATCAGCGGGGTGAGGGCGGCGAGCTTCCCGGCGGCCTCCTCGAGGAAGCGGTCGGCGGGGAAGTCGGGGTACGGTCCGAGCCGGTCGGCGAGGTCCCGGTGGAAGCCGCGCAGGAACCGCCCGGCGGCACGCAGGGGCACGGCAAGGGCCTGCTGGGATCCGGTGACAGCGGCCCGGGGGGCGACACCCGCGTGCAGCAGGGGCCACAGGGCCCGGATGCCCGCCCGGAGGGGCACGTTCAGGCCCTCTCCCTCGGCGTAGCGGTAGAGCACGCCGAGCGGTTCCCGGCGGCCGGTGGCGGTGTCCACGTAGCTGTACTCGCCGACGGGCCGCTGCGTGCGGCCGCTGTCCGCCATCAGGCGCAGCAGTTCGGGCTCGCGGGTCCCGCCGCCGATCCGGCGGTAGGTCTTGTGGGCGTGGGGCGTGTCGCCGAGGTCGAGCAGGGAGAGGGCGTTGGAGCACCAGCCGGCGTCGAAGGGCAGTTGTGCCCGGTACGGGGCGGGTTCGCCGCGGAACTCGATGGCGTTGCCACGACGGGTGGTCACCCGCAGGCCGTCGCGCAGGGCGTTGACCACGGCCCGGTGGAAGGCGGCGGTGCCCTCGGCGCTGCGGCCGGGGTCGGCGTCGAGGACGGGAACGAACCAGCGGGCGGCGGTGTCCGTGCCCGGGGAGGGCTCGGGAGCGGCCGCTCGCGGGACGGTTTCCGGAATGCCGACGACCAGCAGCCGGACCTCACCGAGGGTGGCCTGGTCGACGAGCTCCCAGCCGCCGGTGTGGCGGCTGCTCCCGTCCATCCAGGGGGCGGCGCGCAACAGTTCGACCGTGGCGGGCGGAAGGCTGCCGAGCAGCAGGGTGTCCAAGGTTCAGCTCCCGGTCATCTCGTAGCGGTCGACGCCCCGGTGCCAGACGACCAGGGCGAGGGTCACCAGCCCACCGGTCACCACGAAGAGCCAGGGCAGCATGCGGGTGTGCCCGAACAGCAGGTAGGACGCGGGGACGTAGGCGGTGAAGGCGTAGGGCAGCAGCCACGTCAGCAGCCACCGCAGCGACGGGTGGTAGAGGTCGAGCGGATAGCCGCTGAACTCCCCGACCTGGTTGGCCGCGTACAGGGCCGGGAAGCTGCTGGTGGTCCAGAACGCGAGCGAGGCGAACAGTGTCTTGACCGAGGCGAGGATCAGCGTGCCGCACAGCACCAGCAGTGCGGCGAACAGCAGCTCTCCCACGCCCGGGCCGAGGCCCAGGTGCGCGGCGGCGTACCAGGCGAGAGCGGCTCCGGTGAGGAGTTCTCCGAAGCCGTCCGGGTAGAGGAAACGTTCCGACAGCAGGGAGAACAGCGGGTGCACCGGGCGGATGAGGTAGCGGTGGAATTCGCCGTTCTGCACCAGCTTGCGGGCGAGGATCCACAGCTGGTCGGTGAACATCCTGTCGAGGCCGCGCGGCAGCAGCGAGAAGCCCAGCAGGAACAGCACCTCGTGGTAGCGCCAGCCGGCGATCACGGGGACCTGCCGGAAGACCGTGTCGATGACGGCGATCTGGCCGATCACCCGCAGCAGCAGTCCGCCGGCACCGATCAGGAAGTCCATGCGGTACTCGGTCAGCCGGTGCACGCTGACGGCGCTCAGGTGCCAGGTGAGCCGGCAGTAGCGGGCGGCGGTGGCGAGCGGTCTCATCCGCCGAGCACCTCCACGCGCCGCACGGCACCGCGCCAGGCCAGGGCGGCCAGCGCGGAAAGCGCAACGGCCCAGGCCAGCTGCACGGCGAGGATTCCGGCGGCGTCGAGCGGATCGTCGTACCGTCCGAGGAGCAGCCGCAGAGGTGAGTCGACCATGCCCTGGAAGGGCAGCGCGTGGGCTACGGCGGCCAGTGGACCGGGCAGCAGCGCCAGCGGGACGACCTGCCCGGCGAAGAACGCGACGACGCTGTCCTTGACGATGCGCACGCCCCAGATGTTGGTGGTGACGAACCCGGCCAGGCCGACCAGCAGGTTCACCCCGAAGCCGATCACCAGCGACAGGCAGGCCGAGCACGCGAACAGCAGGGCGCCGGTCCAGGTCGGGGCGGTGAGCGGCATCAGCAGCGCGTAGAGGAGCACCACCGGCACCGCGACCAGGGTGGCGTTGGTCAGGGAGACCGGCAGGCCGGCGGCGAAACGGGCGAGCGGATAGCTGACCGGCCGCAGCAGCGAGACGGCGATGTCGCCGCGCTGGACCTCCCCGGAGACCTCCTCGTCCACGCGATTGGCCTGCATCAGACCGAGCACCTGGGCCATCAGCACGTACGTGGTCAGCCGGGGCAGGTCGTAGCCGCCCAGCAGACCTCCCTCGCGCCCCGCGGACACCGCGCGCCACAGGAAGACCTGCACCCCGACCGCGGCCGTCGCCGTGAGGGCGTTGATCAGGAAGGTCGAGCGGTACTGGAGCAGCCCCTGCAGACTCGCCGCGGCGAACGGCGTGTAGCGGCGCAGGGTGGCCTGGCGTGACACCGGCATCAGACGGCTGTCTCCCGGCTCCCGGCGGAGGACCGCACGTCGCCGCTGCCGTTGAAGATGCGGCGCAGCACCATCTCCAGGTCCGGTTCGGGGGCGACACAGTCGGTGATGTCGAAGTGCTCCAGCAGGAACCCCATGACCTGACGGGCCGTCCATCGGTCGGCGGGGTACTCGACCTTGATCCGGCCGCCGTCGGCCGGGATGGCCGACGCCCCGTCGAGATGGCGTTCGATCAGGCCGGTCGTGCGCTCGGAACCTGCGTCGCCGTCCCGATGCCCGGGCTGTTGGCGGTACTCGAAGACCACCGCGCGGGTGTCGGCGGTGCGCAGCAGCTCGCGCATGGTGCCCCGGTGCACCACCTCGCCCCGGTTGACCACCAGCACCTGGTCGCAGATGGCGCTGATGTCGCCCATGTCGTGGCTGGTCAGCATCACAGTGGTGCCGAGTTCGGCGTTGACCCGGTTCACCAGCTCGCGCACCGCCTCCTTCAGTACGAGGTCGAGGCCGACCGTCGGCTCGTCGAGGAACACCACTTTCGGGTCGTGCACGAGGCTGGCCGCGACCTCGGCGCGCATCCGCTGGCCGAGGCTCAGTTGCCGTACGGGCGTGTTGCCCAGGGCGTCGAGGTCCAGCAGCTCCCGGAAGAGGCCCATGTTGCGCTGGTAGACGGCGCCGGGTATCTCGTGGATACGGCGCAAGATCCGGAAGGAGTCCAGGACCGGCAGGTCCCACCAGAGCTGGCTGCGCTGTCCGAAGACGACCCCGATGTTGGCCGCGTTGCGCTGCCGTTCCCGGTAGGGCTCCAGGCCCGCGACGAGGGCGCGACCCGAAGTGGGGCGCATGATGCCAGTGAGCATCTTGACGGTGGTGGACTTGCCCGCGCCGTTGGCGCCGATGTACGCGGCCTTCGTCCCGGCGGGAATCTCGAAGGAGACGCCGGAGACCGCGTGCACCAGGCGGTACTCGCGGCTGAACAGCGTGCTTAGGCTTCCGAGCAACCCGGGCTTGCGCTCGTGGACCTTGAACTCCTTGGCCAGGTTCTCCGCGACGATCACCGCTCGCCTCCCGTCACGCGTTCCAGGGCCCGGCCGAGGAGGGCGATGCCTTCCTCCAGCAGCGCGCGGTCGATGGTGAACGGCGGGGCGAGCCGGATGATGTGGCCGCCGATCGAGGTCCGCAGCCCCAGGTCGAGGGCGGCCTGGTAGACCTCGCGGGCGACCTCGGGCGCAGGCTCGCGGGTGTCGCGGTCGCGCACGAACTCCAGGCCGTGCAGCAGTCCTACGCCTCGGACGTCGCCCAGAACCGTGTATTTCGAGTGGAGTTCGGAGAGTCTCGCGTCCATCAGGGCGCCGAGGTCGTTGACCTGCTCGATCAGGGTGTCGCGGCGGACGACCTCGAGCGTGGCCTTGGCCGCGGCGATGCCCAGGGGGTTGTTGGAGTAGGTGGAGGCGGTGGACCCCGCACGGTCGACCTGCGGGTGACGCAGCACCTCGGAGCGGCCGGCCAGCACGGCGAACGGGAAGCCCGAGGCCATGCCCTTGGAGAGGGCGACCAGGTCAGGTTCGATGCCGAACCGCTCGCCGGCCAGGAAGGTACCGGTGCGCCCTCCTCCGGTGAGTACTTCGTCGGCGACCAGCAGCACGCCGTGCTCACGGCAGCTGTCGGCGATCTGCTCCCAGTAGCCGGGTGGCGGCACGATGACCCCGGCCGCGCCCAGCACCGGCTCGAAGACCAGAGCGGAGACATTGGACTTCTCTGCGATGTGCCGGCGTACGAGGGTGGCACAGCGCAACCCGCAGGACGGGTATTCAAGTTCGAGGGGGCAGCGATAGCAGTACGGGGAGTAGCCCAGGACACTGTTGCCCGCGAAGGCCTGGTTGCCGACGTCCCAGTGGACGAGCATCCGGGCGCCCTGGGTCTTGCCGTGGAAGCCGTACCGCAGCGCCCCGACACGGTTGCGGCCGGGCTCGGCGACGGCCTGGACGGTGCGCAGCGCGGCCTCGACGACCTCGGCGCCGGTGGAGAAGAAGGCGTAGGTGTCGAGGTACTCCGGCAGCAGGTCGCCGAGCAGGTCGCACAGGGCGGCGCGGTCGGCCGTGGCGAAGTCGTGCACGTTCCAGAGGCGGGAGGCCTGCTCGGTGAGCGCCGCGACGACCTCAGGGTGGCAATGGCCGAGGGACTGGGTGAGGGTGCCGGCCGCGAGGTCGATGTACTGGTTGCCGTCGAGGTCCGTGAGCACCGCGCCGCGGCCGTCGACGAAGACGCGGCGGCCCAGCGCCGACTCCTCCGAGGCGCCCGGGGCCAGCCGCGCGTCCTCCCGGCCCAGCAGCTCCCGTTGGCGGGGGCCGGTCATCGGGCGGTGCCCAGCGGACCGACCTCGAACACCAGCAGCTTGAGCTCGGTGTCGCCGTCGTTGGCCAATCCGTGCTCGCCGTAGGGCCGGTTGGGGATCACGTCCCCTTCGCGCACGTCGAACTCCACACCGTCCAGGGTCATCCGGCCCCGGCCGGAGAGGATGACGTAGGTCTCCTGGTCGTCGGCGTGCCGGTGCGACCCGATGGAGGTGTGCGGGGGCAGCACGACGAGGTCCACGAAGGCGATCGGGGCCGGGGCCTCCTCCCGGCGGTAGGCGCGGTGGGCCAGGATCGTGCCGTTGCCGCCGTGGTCGCCGGTGACCTCGCGCAGCAGCCCCTCGTACAGGTTGGTGATCCGGACACGGGCGGGCCCGGGAGTGGGCGGGGCGTAGTGGGCAGGCGTCGGATCCGGGTGGGCGGGGCTCATCTGGGCGTGGCTCCAAGGGCTGGGCGTGCGCTGCGGGATGGACTCGGCGTGACGGGCAGGGGAGACCGAAGTGGACCGCTCGAACGGGAATGTGACGCTTTCGGGTAGAGCGAGGAGGCACCCGCCATCCGACGGAGGCGTCGGCACCGGGGGTCCATGAGGGTCCGGATCGACGCTTCAGTGCGCCGTCACGAGAGAGGTGGACCGCACCTCGGCGCGGGCACCGAGTGCCCGCAGCGCCTCCTCCAGGGCAGCGGCCGGAATGTCGTCCAGGTCGTCCACGAAGACGCCGGAACCGATGCCGCCAGGCACCACGAGGTGCAGCCGACGTCCACGCCGCTCCCAGGAGCTCTCCAGGGCTCGGCTCATCAGGTCGGGGGTGCAGGTGGCGGGGTCGTGGACCGGCAGGCCGAGCGCGACGAGAAGACGGATAATCCGCTCACCCTCCTCGGCTTCGATCAGCCCCAGGACCCGGGCGAGCTCGCTGGAGAGGGCCATGTCAATCGCAACGGACTCGCCGTGCGCGATTCGATATTCGCTCGCCGTCTCGATCACCGGGCTGAAGGTGTGACCGAAGTCCACCAGTCTGGCCAGGTCGTGCTCACGAAGGTTGGGGCAGAGTTCCTCCATCATCAACGCCATCGAGGTGCGCAACACGTAATCCTCGACACCGCGCTGCCCGAGGCCCGTCTGAGAGAGCCATGCCGATGATGGGTTCGGCCGCTGGAAGACCTCCGGACACTCCTCGAGAACCCGGAACAGGGCGGCGTCCTTGATGATCGCCATCTTGGCTATCTCGCCGAGCCCGCAACGTATGTGACGGGGTGGCAAAGTCTGCAGGAACGCAGGATCGTTGAGGGAGGCGTGCGCCGGGTGGTAGGCACCGAGCATGTTCTTGACGCCGAGAGCGTTGACGCCGGTCTTGACTCCCACCCCCACGTCGACCTGGCCTACCAGCGTGGTGTTCACCTTTATGTAGCGCACGCCCCGGCTGTAGATCGCCGCAGCGAAGCCCACCAGGTCGCAGGTGACCCCTCCGCCAACGGCCAGCATCACTCCGCGTCGGTCGAGCCCCGCCAGCTTGGCCCGGGCGCAGATCTCCTCGACCGACGCCATGGTCTTCCGGTGCTCGCCGCCCTCCAGTACGACCGCGCTCCAGCTCTCCGGGGCGAGTCGGGCCCCGAGGTAGGCGCGCAGCTGCCGCCCGTAGAGACGATCGACGGTGGGGCTGAGGAAGGCGACTACCCGGCGGTCGTCACAGTAGTCCGCCAGCAGCGGGTTCTCAGGGGCGAGGACGTCGGTCGTCACATCGACGCGGTACGAGGTTCCTTCCGGTGCGTGGAGTGTGAAACCTCTGTCGTCGCCTAAGACTCCGGGCCGCGCAACAGATGCCTGCGCCGTCACAACACTCCTCGGATAGGTCGGCCGAGTGACCGAACTGGTCTCCATTGGTGATCACAGAGGCTAAACAGTGATCGTCTCCGCTTGCAAGGAGTTGACGAAAGCTTCAGCACGCCCTTGCAAAGTGGGCGTGGCGCAGGGGGCGCAGCCGCCAGGGGCTTGTCATACGCGACCTGGCCACCTGGCCGTACATGGCGCGCGCGGTGCTTCACCCGCGCCACGTGCCATGGCGTCTGCCCCGAAGACCCACATCGCCGCCGGCCGTGGCGAACCACCGACCGTCTCCACAGAAGCACGGGCCGAGGCTCAAACCTCCCCGGCAGGACGCCGTTCCGAAGAAAGGCAATCCCACGATGCCGCCCCTTTCCGAAGGCGGTGAGCACCATCACCGCCCTCTATCCGCCCGCAACGGCGGCCCCACCTCCGGTGGTCGACATCCGTACCCGGCTGCCGGCGCCAACCCCCACGCGATCCCAGCACACCGGCCTCGCAGGAGAGATGGCCGCCGGCGAGCGGCTCCGCATAAGTTCGACGTGCCCATAAGAGAGCCAAGTGTCAGATTTCCGCATCACCGCCGCGCTCGGTAACGACCGTGGCGATCACAGCCTCCATGCTCCACGCGCAGCCGGCCGGCGGGATCGTAGACCAGCTGGGCGGAGGCACCTGACGGTAGCTCCCCGGTCTTCCAGGCGAGCCTCTCCTCGAAGGGCTTACGACTCGGTCCGCGATTGAGGTCTGGGCGTGCTGACCTGGCGGGTCGGGCTGGTGGTTGATCAGCAGACCGCCTTCCAAGCGGGCACCAGTTCGGTGCTCGGCCTGCGGTGGGTCGGCCGGCGGGCGAAGCGGTCCAAGACCAGTGAAGCGATCGCACGATGAGCCTCGGCACCCTGATCGAGCAGCATCGCGGACCGCGTCGTAAACCACTGGTCGACGGCAGCATCCCGGAGAGAAGCTGTGCCCCATGACGACAACCTTGATCACCGGGGCCAACAAGGGACTCGGCCGCGAGACCGCCCGCCGCCTGCTCGCTGCGGGCCACACCGTCTACCTGGGAGCGCGCAACGTCGAGCGGGGCGCGGCAGCCGCGGCCGAGCTCGGCGCCCGGTTCGTGCAACTCGATGTCACCGACGATGCGTCGGTCGCGGCCGCGGCGGCCACCATTGAGGCCGACGGCGGCCTGGACGTCCTGGTCAACAACGCCGGAATCGAGGTGCGGTCACCGGAGGGCGACATCATCGGCGCCGCGGAGCTGACCGCCGACGTGATGCGGGAGGTGTTCGAGACCAACGTCTTCGGCCTGGTCCGGGTGACCCACGCCTTCCTGCCGCTGCTGGAACGCTCCGCCGCCCCGGTCGTGGTCAATGTCAGCAGCGGCCTGGCCTCGCTGGTCCGGGCCGGCAAGGGGTACCCGGGGGCCGCCTACCCGGCCTCCAAGACCGCGGTCAACATGCTCACCGTGCAGTTCGCCATGGCATTCCCGCGGATGCGGATCAACGCCGTGGAGCCCGGCTACACCGCGACGGACCTGAACCGGCACGAGGGCACGCAGACCGTCGAGCAGGGCGCCGAGATTATCGTTCGGATGGCTCAGCCGGGGCCGGACGGTCCGACCGGCGGATACTTCGGCGCGGCGGGCCCTCTGCCCTGGTAGGTCACGAGGGCTCTCCCGAGGTGAACGTGCGGGTGACCGCGCTCCCGGAAGCGGGGTCGGGCCTCGCCCGTGACATGGACCGCAAAAGGGCCTGAACCTTCCGCACAGCGCGGTGGCGAGGGCTTCCGTCCGATTGAATGAATGCCGTGACACATGCTCTGGGTTTCACCGAGGAAGACCTGCGCCGACTGGCCGGGGCGCGCTCCTTCGAGCGGGGGCTCGGCTACTTGTCCGCGATCTCACGGCTGGAGATCGGAGACGAAACAATCACCGCCATCGTCGACGGAAGCAACACCTACCAGGTGGAACTGACCGAGGACGAGGACAGCGGGCTCACCGGCTGGTGCGACTGCCCGTACGGCCAGGAGGGCAACTTCTGCAAGCACTGTGTGGCGGTCGGCCTGGCCGTCCTGGGGCAGGCCGAATCCGTACCGCAGCAGCGGTCGGCCGCCGCTTCACGCACCCGGCTGCTGGACGGCTGGCTGGAGTCCCGTACCCAGGAGGAGCTGCTTGCCCTGGTACGAGAGCAGCTCGCCGACGACCGTGACCTGCGGCGCCGCCTGGAGTTGCGCGCGGCCGCCGCCGGCGAGGACACCGGCGTCGTACGCGAGCGCGTTCTGAGCCTTCTCGACACCCGCCCCTTCGCCCGCTACGGCTACGTCGAGTACGCCGACGCCCACGCTTACGGCCGGCAGGCGGCAGAGGCGGTCACCGCACTGCGAGCACTGACGGCGAGCGGCCGTTCGGCGAACGCGGTGGAGGTGGCCCGCGAGGCTCTCCAGAGTCTGGGCCGCGCGTACGGCGAGATCGACGACTCGGACGGGCTGGTCGGGGACGTGGCCGCCAGGCTGGCCGAAGCCCATCTCGAAGCCTGCCAGACCGCGCGGCCCGACCCGGTGGAGACCGCCGAGTGGCTGGTGCCGTACCTGCTGAACGAGGCGAACGACACGACCGACATCGACCTCTTCGACTACCGGGAGGTGCTCGGTGACCCGGGCCTGACCCGGGCACGCGCGCTGGTCGTGGCTGCCTGGCGGGCCAACCCGAAGGGGTGGGCGGAAAAGTACCTCATGGAGCGCGTCCTGAAGGCCGACGGCGACAACGTGGACGCACTGATCGCGGTACACGCGGCGGACCTCGCCCCGAACGGCCGAACCCACCTGGTGATCGCCAGGGAGCTGAAGGCGGCGGGCCGCACGGGCCAGGCCCTCGAGTGGGCAGAACGCGGCCTGCGGGAGACCGTCGCCGAATGGGGACCCGACGATGAGCTGGTCAACTTCGTCTGCGAGCACTACGAGCAGGCCGGCCGTCTGGCCGACGTGGTCGGGGTCCGCCAGGATCTGCTGCGCGCCCGTCCCTCGCTGGCCGCCTACCAGCACCTGCGTACGGCGGCGCGTGCGGCCGGCACCTGGGAGGGCGCCGAACGCACGGGCGCCCTGGAAGCACTGAAGGCCGTCGCCCAGCCCAAGAAGGGCCGCTGGTACAACGGCTCCGTGCTGGTCGACGCGCTCATGGACGACGACGACCTCCAGGCCGCCTGGCAGGCAGCCTCTGGCGGCTACGCCGACGAGGGTCAATGGCTCGCCTTGGCCGACCGGATCCGCGACCGGCGACCGGCCGACGCGCTGAACGTCTACCTGCGCCAGATCGAACCGCTGCGCAGGCAGACCGGTGACAGTACGTACGAGCGCCTTGCGGAGCTCCTGCTCAGCGCCCGCGCCTGTCATCGCCTGCTGGGTTCGGAAGCTGAGTTCGCCAGCTACCTGGCCGCCCTGCGCGCCGACCAGAAACGCAAGCGGAAGCTGATGGCCATCCTTGACCAGCACGGGCTCTGAGTGACCTACCCGCTGCCCGCCGCCGAGGTGCGCTCCGCGTACCAGGACATCCCGGCGCCGCTGCCCTGCGGGCAGGTGACCACACAGCCCTCGTTGGTCGCGATGACTGCCGCCGCGCTGGGCCTCGCCGGCTGTGAGGGGGTGCTCGAGACCGCCCTGTTTCGGCTTGTGCAGACCGCGGTGAGCGTCGAGCGCCGTCCGGACCTGGTGGCGGAAGCCCGGCGGCGGCTGACCGCGCAGGCGCGTGTGCGCCGCTTTGCCCGGTCGGCGAGCCGGCGCGCTACAGCTCGCTTGCCGGCTTCTCCGACCCGCCGGCAGACGGGTACAGCAGAGCTCCGTCCGCCTCCCAGACCTGCCGAGGCGGCTGCACACGCCTGCGCAGCACCGTCCGACAGGAGTCCGCGACCAGCGCCCCTCTGGCCTTTGGGGTTGGCCACCGAGCCGGGCGTGACCGCCGGCGCAGTCCGTTCACACCGAACTCCGGCGCGGGCGGTCCGAGCAAGAGGCGCGATCGCCTTGTCCCACGCGCGTCGCTTGCGCAGACTCGATCCTGACGGTGCGTCTGCTGGAGGGGGACGGGATGAAACAGCTGGAAGGCGCCGACCCGGTGACGGTCGGCAAGTACCGGACCATCGCGGAACTCGGCCGGGGTGGAATGGGCCGAGTCCTGCTGAGCAGCGCCCCGGACGGCCGGTTGGTCGCGCTGAAGCAGATACGCTCGCAGTTCGTCGAGGACGACGGGTTCCGGGCCCGGTTCCGCCGGGAGGTGGAAGCCTCCCGCAAGGTCTCCGGAGCCTATACGTCCGCGATCATCGACGCGGACGCCGATGCACCCGAACCCTGGCTGACCTCGGAGTTCGTCCCCGGACCCTCCCTCCAGCACGCCGTGGCGACCGTCGGGGCGCTGCCTGAGGAGTCGGTGCTGCGCATGACCGCGGGACTGGCCTCGGCTCTGAGCGACATCCACCGGGCAGGTCTGGTGCACCGGGACCTCAAGCCGTCCAACGTGCTCCTCGCAGGCGACGGGCCCCGCGTGATCGACTTCGGCATCGCCCGGGCTGCCGACAGCGAGGAGGGCAGCGACCTGACGACCACGGGCTGGCTGGTCGGCTCGCCGGGGTTCATGTCCCCGGAGCAGGCCCAGGGCGCAGCGCTCGACTCGGCCAGCGACATCTTCTCCCTCGGGACGGTGCTGGTCATGGCGTGCACCGGCGCGTGCCCGTTCACCGGGCCCTCCCTGCCTCAGACCCTGTACAACGTCGTGCACACCGAACCCGACCTCAGCGGGCTGCCGGCGAAGATCCGCCCGATCGTGGCCCGATGCCTCGCCAAGGACCCCGCCGCCCGGCCGAGCGCGGCCCAACTGCGGGATTCTCTCGGGAGCCTGGCGCCCTCGCCGCGTCCCTGGCCGCAGGAGATCCACGAGTTGATCGCGGAGCAGCAGGCCGAGATCGAGCGGCTCCGGGCCGAGCTGAGGAAACGGCCTGCCGTCCCGGAGTCCGTGACACCGGTCCTCGGCAAACCCGCACCGCCGTACCCGGGGTCCCCGCCCGCTTCGGCCCGGCGCGGCTTCGCCGTCGGCGCGGGCATCGCCGCCGGCCTCGCGATCGCCGCGACCGTGCTCGCCCTGGTGCCCGGCCGCGACGGCCGCACCGGCACCGTCGCCGACCCCGAGGCGACGGTCACGGCGTCCGGGCAGCCGACCGGAGAACCGAGCGCTCCGGGGTCCGCGCGCCCGGATCCCGCCCCCACCACCGAGGCGCCCCCCACGCCGACCGTGGAGCCGACCCCGCCCGCGCCCGAGCCCTCGACCGCACCGGAGCCCTCGGAGCAGGCGCCGACGACGGTCACCACGCGGTCGAGCACGCGGCCCGCCTCGATCGTGAGCTGCTTCGGGGACTACCTGGAGGAACCCGAGTCGCTCCTGCTCCACTGCGGAGACGGCAAGGGCATGCTCCAGGGCCTGACCTGGTCGGACTGGGGACAGTCCACCGCCCACGCCAACGGGCAGGAGTGGATGGTGATCTGCCGCCCCAACTGCGCGAACGGCAGCGAGGTCCACTACCCGACCACGGTGACCCTCACGGGTCTGGTCGGCGGGCGTTACACGACGATGCAGGTCAGAACCCCGCAATCGCCCTACGGCCCTGTCTCCCGCTACAGGCTCGACTCGAACGGGCCGACGCAGACGGACTGACGGGGCCGGAGCCGGGTGAGCGCTCACACCCCCCACGCGGTGAACGCGGCCCAGTGGACCGGCGAGGCGAAGGGACGCCCGCCGGCCGTCGCCCGCGCGGTGTACCGCCCGGTCAGGGCCGCCAAGTGGGGCCGGGAGGCTGTATACCGGTCGAGCTCCTCCCAGGTGAGCCGGCGCAGCCAGGTACGGGCCCGGCGCAGGGCGGCCACCGGGGGGAGCCCGCCGGGCCCCTGGGCGGGGGCGAGCAGCTCGTAGAAGCGCGCCATCAGCACCGCGGTCACCATGTCGTCCACCAGCCACAGCCCGGCCACCGCGCACGCGGCCCCGGCCTGGAGGAAGCCCGCCGCGAGCCCGCGGAACTCGTCCGGAGCCCGGACCACCTCGTAGTAGCCGGACTGGCAGGCACTGGCCACCGCGAGCCGGCAGGCGGGGAGCCGGCCGGCGCCCAGGGTGTCCATGTCCAGGCGGCCGTCGGCCAGGGCCAGGGAGGCGCCCCGGCCGTCGAACTCGCCGCTGCCGTGGCAGATGATGTGGAGGTACGAGGCCTCGGCGAGCCGGGCGAGCAGCCAGTCCACTGTGGCTTCGGGACCCACCGCGCATCGGGCCTCGCCGTGCGGCTCGAACAGCGTCCGGATCTGGGCGAGTTCACCTCGGCCACCTGGGAGCGAACCGTCGGGGTCGGTGACCGCCACCAGACGTGGCACCGGATCCGGCAGCCGGGCGGCCGCGATGCGGGAGGACGCGTACACGGCCACGGACGGGCAGAGGATCACGGTGCCTATGTCGTCGAGGACTTCTCCCGCCCCCGGCCCGAGCGGCACGGCGTGCAGGGGGACCAGGCCCAGCAGGCCCGTCGGTACGACGACGGCCTCCTGCTCCGGGTCCTCCGCAAGGAGACTCGCGACCGGGCGCAGGAGCGGTCCGAGGGCGGCGAGCCGGTCCAGGGCCTGCGGGAACAGGCGTCTGCGCCGGAGCGCTCCGGCCTCCTGGACGAGGAGCAGGCCCGGGGCGCCGTCGGCCGGGTCCAGCACCAGGAGGCCGGTGACGGTCCCGCTGCTCACCTCCGGAACGGGAACGGCCCGTACGGCGGGCGCCTCTCCCGTACTGCGGGGAAGCACGAGGGCGTAGCTGCCCCACGGCGCGTTCACCAGGTAGACGAGCGGACGCCCGCCCGCCGCGCGGACGATGTCCGCCAGCCCGTCGGTGCGCAGGAAGCGCTCGAAGCCCGGGATCGCGCGGATCTCCGCGATCGCCGCACGCACCCCGCGTTCGGCGGCGGCTTCCCCGCTCGCCGTGGAGCCGGCGGCGGCGGGACCGCCGGACGCCGCGGCGGACGCCTCGCCGACCGAGGCCCGGTACCGGGCCTGCGCCAGCCGGTAGCGGTGGGCGGCGGCGGGGTCGATCCGTTCCAGGGCCTCCAGGTCGACCGCCCCCCGTCCGGCCACCACCGAGAGCTCACAGGCCACTCCGCTTTCGATCGCCTCGACCGCACGCTCCGGACGCCCCGCCCGGGCCAGCAGAAAGGCGGCCCAGCGGGCGATCCGGTTCACCTGGGCGAGGACGCTCCGGCGGCCCGTCCCGGTGACCTGGGCGTCGTAGAGCGCGGTCACGGCGGTCAGCATGCCGGACGCGACATCGGCCGCCTCGCTCCAGCGTTGCGCCGAGGCGTGCGCGCTGAGCAGTTCCCGGGCGATGCTGAGGTGCAGGGAGGGCGACACCGTGGCCGGTGTGGCCCCCAGGGCCGCGTGGCGCAGCCGGAGGCCGTCCGCGCTGCCCGGGCCATCGATGTGGTCCATGGCCCGGGCCAGCAGCCAGGCGATGCGGCCTGTGTCCAGGATGCCGGGGCGCGCGGTGGACAGGGCGAGCGCTGCCGTCGCCGCCTCCCGGGCACCGCGCGCGTCGACGGGCTCCCGGGACAGCAGCAGGTCGCCCAGATTGCACTGGATCCGGGACCACAGGGCCGGGTCGTCACCGGCGCCGAGGTGGCTCAGGGCGTCCCGGTAGCACTGCTCCGCCTCCCTGAGGTCGTCCACCCCGGCGCGCCGATACAGCAGAAGGCCGAGGTTGAGCATCGAGTAGGCCCAGGCGACCCTGTCCCGCTCGGGGGCCCTCTCCTCCAGCCCCGCCCTGATGTGCTCGATGCCGAGGGTGAGGTCCTCGGGGCCGCCGCCGGGCCGTTCCGAGAGGAGCAGGCCGTAGTTGGTCTGGACCACCGCCCAGTACTCGGGATACTCGCCCCGGTCCAGCGCGGTCGCGCGCGCCAGCAGGCCGCAGGCTGCTTCCCAGATCTCCGACCGGTCGCCGTCGTCCCGCAGGTGGTGAGCGCTGGCCAGGTTGTTCGCCACCTCCACCCACTGGAGAGTCCCCTCGGGCAGCCGGCTCAGGGCGCGTTCAAGGACGCGGACGGCCTCGGACGGATCGGCGTCGAGCCCGGCGTGCACAGCGAGTACCAGGCGTTCGCCGAGCCGCGCGGCCAGCTCGGTCTCCACGCCCTCCTCGCCCAGACCGGCCGCGAGCTCCAGCGCCTCGCGGGCCGGCGGAATGCCTTCGGGCCCGTCGGTGTGGCGGGCCTCCAGGTACATCGCGTGCAGCCGGGCCCGCAGACCGGCGTCGGAGCGGCCCAGGGAATCGAAGTAGCGGCGCATGGCGGTGTCCGGACTGGTCCGGCCGTCGCACAGTTCGTCCAGGAGCCGCTGCCGCATGCGCAGCACCTCTTCGAGGGGGGTCTCGGCCGCCCGGCGCAGCTCCTCGCGGCCCGCGTCGCGCACCCGGGTGCCGTCCGTCAGCTCGGGGTGCGTACGCACGAGTTCCGCGAGGGCGTCCGGCAGGGCGCGCAGCATCGCGGTCAGCAGCTCCCCGGCCAGGTCCTCCGCGCGTGCCTTCCCCAGGTAATCGAGGAAGATCCGGTAGTTCGCGACCGTCGGCGCCCCCTCGGGCTCCAGCTCCCGGCACGCCGACTCGGGATCCGTGAGGTCCCGTTCGGGGTCGCGGGCCAGGACATGGGGGAGCAGCCTGCGCGGCAGCGGGATCGCCTTCCCGGGGAACACGCCGCCGAGGAAGGCCCCGGCCCGCGCGGCCTCCGCCAGCAGGGGCTCCCCGGAGGGCGGCGGACCGCCCCCGAGCTCCGCGACGGAGACCGCGAGCAGCAGGGGAGCCGCCGCACCCGGGCGCAGGACCAGCAGCGGCGCCTCGATGTGCGTCCGGGTCCCGCAGACGGGGCAGTCCACCCAGGAGACGCCCGGGACACCGGGAACGGGTTGCGCCAGTACGTCGGCCCGCTCCCGTGCGTCGATGACGCGCCAGACCGGAGCCCCCCGCTCCTGGACACATCGCTCGCAGTGCCACGCGTAGGGCGCCCTCACCGAGACCGTCATCGCGAACCCCCTCCCGGTCCGCCGGCTACTTGCCGCTGGTGATCTGCGAGAGCAGGGCCGTCAGGACCCGGCCGAGGGAGGAGTCCCGCAGGGCCCGCTTGTGGATGGTCAGGCTCCACCTCCCGCGCGGATCCCGCTTCAGGATCACCTCGGTCTGCAGGAGCGCGACGGCGAGCGCCGCTACCGGGAGCGTGACGGGGTCGACCCGCTCCATGGGTGAGCATGCGTAGGCGACGGCCTCGCCGACCGTGTCCGCCAGGTCCTCGCGCAGCTCCGCCGCGTACTCCAGTAAGCGGCGCGCCAACTCGCCGTCGGACACGTCGGGCCGGTCCGCCCCCATGTACCGCTCGAGCTCCACGGCGGCCACCTCCGCCCGCAGCTCATCACCGCCGTCGGACAGCTGCCGCGCGGCGGGGAGCAGCCCGTGCTCCTCCGCCAGCGCCGTCAGCGCGCGGACGGCCTCGTCGTCGGCGAGGGTGCGGATGCCCCGTTGCAGATCACCTTGATTCAACATGCTCGCAATTCTGTCTCTGGCGGAGCATGTTCGTGTGTGAATCAGGGAGTTGGACGCACGACGGGCGCCGGTCGCGGTCAGGCGACGCCGGGGTCGGAGAACGTCTCCGGTACGCAGCCGGTCACGCCCGCCACCTCAACCGACATGCTGCGGGATGCGGTCGATTCCATGCATTTTCAGCGTGCGTCATGGCCATGATCGATCGACTGTGAGTGCAATTTGATCAACGAGGATTTCCGTACCGGTCAAGGCCACCTGGGGTACCCGAACTGACTATGCTCGCCCCGCGTGTTGCGCTGCAATCACCGCGCGTCGGACGTCGCACTGCGCGCAGACGAAGCCTGGCCACAGAGAGGCTTGACCACCGATGCGATCTCGAACCGACCCGTCGGGCGCACTCATTGGAACGTCTTTGCTCGGCCGAGCAAAGATCCGATTGTTCCTGTCGGCACACCGCATCACACCCAACCGACCAATTCCAGAAGTTCTAGGGACCCTTCGATGGCTCGTGCAGGTTCAACCCCTGGAGCACTGTCGCGTGCAGTGGCTCCGGTATGGCTAATCCCCACTGGCGTCCTGGCCGGGTCCTGCGTCGTGGCGCTGATCTGCGTTTCCGCGCAGATACGCACGCCAGTTGCCTGGTGCGGCCTCGTCGCGGTCGTCCTGACGGCTGTCACTTCGGCTGATACGGCACGCCGGGCGCGCTCGGCGGAGGCGGCCCGCTCCGCGCCGGCGAATGCCGAGGTGCAGCGGCACTACGCCCAACGCGAGACCGCTCTGCTCGCACGCTTGTCCGATCAACGGACCACCACCGTATGGCTCGCCGAGGAGCTCCTCCCCGCAGCTGTCGCCCGCCTGCACCAGGGCGAGACCGCTTCGCAGATCCTGCAGTCCGTCCCGTTCGGGGAGCATCTCGACGGCGAGTTCGCCGAGGCGCTGCGGGCAGCTCTGCGGACGCTCCTGGAAGCCGTGGATGCCGAGGAGCGCACCCGGGACTCGTCACAGCGGGCACTGGTGGCGATCGCGCGGCGGGTCCAGGCGATCGTGCACCAACTCGCCAAGGACCTGCACGACATGCAGATCCTCCACGGTACGGATGTAGTGGTCTCCCATGGCCTGCAGGACATCGACCATCGCAATGCCCTGATCGGACGCCTTGCGGCCAGCATCGCCGTACTCGGTGACGCCCGGCCCGGGCGCCAGTGGTCGAAGCCGATCCCGCTTTACGACGTCGTGCGAGGGGCCATGTCACGCATCGTGGACTACCCCCGCGTGAAGCTGCAGTCGGTGACAGAGGTGGCTGTGATCGGCCAGGGAGCCGAGCCGCTGATCCACCTGCTCGCCGAGTTGCTCGACAACGCCACGACCTTCTCGCCGCCGCACGCCCCGGTCGAGGTGACCGCGCACGAGGTGCCCTCCGGTATCGCGATCGAGATCGAGGACCGTGGGGTCGGACTCACCGAAGAGGTCCGCCAGCGCATCGACCGCGTCATGGCCCGGGCGTCGTCCGGCATCGGTCTGGCCGACCTGGGCGAGGCGACGCAGCTCGGCCTGCCCGTCGTCAGCAGGCTGGCCCGCGAGAACGGTCTCGACGTCGACTTGCGCACCTCCGCCTACGGAGGAGTGCGGGCCGTCGTACTCGTTCCCCGGCGCCTGATCACCACGGTCCAGCCGGCTGCCCGGAAAGTCCAGCAGTTCGCGCCGAGGCCCACGGGTGCGCCGGCCGTGCCCCAGCCGACGGTGACGCGCGCTGTCGCAGCGGATTCCGTCGAGGTCGGACAGGCCGCCGTCGGCGGACTGCCGCAGCGGCGACGCGAGTCGCCCGTCCCGACACCGGTCGTCCGCACGGCCCCCCATCCCCCCGCCGCTCCGGTCGCCACCCCGGGAACGGGCGGCGCACCCCGGCAGCCGGGTCTGATGTGGGAGGCGTTCAGCGGCGAGAACAGACCGGTCACGGGCCCTTCCAACCCAACCAGCAAGTCATTAGACGAGGGTGAGTAACCGTGCCGCCACTGCCCAACATGGACTGGATGCTCAAGGAGCTTGCAGCCGGCGTCCCGTACGTGCGACACGTGGTCGTGCTGTCGTCGGACGGCCTGTGCATCGGTCAAGCGAACACGGAGCCCGACACCGCCGACGCGATCGCCGCTGCCTGCTCGGGTCTCCAAAGCCTGGCGAAGGCCATCGCCCAGAAGTTCCCGCACGGAAACGGCTCGACCCACATGGTCGGGATCGAAGTCGACGGCGGATACTTCTCCCTCATGGCGGCCGGACCCGGGGCCTATCTCTCGGTACTGGCAGACGCGGAAGTGGACGCCGGGTTGCTGGGCGACCGCATGCGCACCCTGGTGTTCCGGATCGGCCAGCACATGACCAGCCCTCCTCGTGATGACATCGGGCAGGCGATGTGACGTCACAGAACCAGGACGCATGGGATGAAGGCAGTCCCGTGCCGCTCTACGTCATCTCCGGTGGCCCGGGTTCCTCGGCCAAAGCCTTCAACCTGGTCACCCTCATCGCATCGAGGTCCGCACCCGAACCCGGTATGCAGCCCGAACAGGCAGCCATTCTCGCCATGTGCCAGTACCCGTTGTCGGTGGCCGAGATCTCCGCGTACCTCAGCCTGCCGTTCAGTGTCATCACGGTGCTGCTCTCCAAGCTCGTGGACCACGAGCGTGTTGAGGCCACCGCTCCCGTTCCTGTCGCAGCGGTCCCCGAACTCGGCCTTCTGGAGGCGGTGATCCATGGACTACGCAAGCTCTGACGCACCCGGTGCCGGCCCCCGCCGTTCGGACGTGCTGCTGCCGCACGGCGCCAGGGGCGTCAAGGTCGTGATCGTCGGCGGCTTCGGTGTGGGCAAGACGACCATGGTCGGGGCGGTGAGCGAGATCCCGCCCCTGACCACCGAGGAGACCATGACTCAGGCCGGCGTCGGGATCGACCACAATCCCGGCGCGCACGGCAAGAACACCACGACTGTCGCTCTCGACTTCGGCCGCATCAGCATCAACGAGGAGCTGGTCCTCTATCTCTTCGGCACGCCGGGACAGGAGCGCTTCTGGTTCCTCTGGAACGGCATCTTCGAAGGCGCGCTCGGTGCCGTGGTCCTGGTCGACACCCGGAGGCTCGAAGTCTGTTTCGAGATCATCACCCGACTGGAAGACCGCCGCGTCCCCTTCGTCGTGGCTGTCAACACCTTCCCCGAGGCGCCGCAACACCCGATTCCAGCCCTGCGCACTGCTCTGGCGCTCAACGAATCGGTGCCCATCATCACCTGTGACGCACGCGACCGGTCGTCCAGCCGCGACGCGCTGCTCTCGCTGATGGGCTACCTGTGCACCCTCGCCGCCGCTCAGGAGTCCGTATGACCGTCCCACCCGCCGACCGCGCCACCACGGAACCGGGGCTCGCCCCGCCCCCGGGCTGCCCGGCCCACAACGCGACGGGACCCGACGCGGTGACCCGGCTCTGGGGGGCCGCCGCCGAGACCGACCCCATGGGCCTGTACGAGGAGTTGCGGGCCGCCCACGGTCCGGTGGCCCCCGTCCTGCTCGACGGGGACGTACGGGCCTGGCTCGTCCTGGGGTACCTCGAGAACCGTGATGTGGCCAGCCGTGCCACCCAGTTCTCCCGCGATCCCCGCATCTGGCACGGCTGGAAGAGCGGCGAGATCGACGCCACCACCTCCCCGCTGGTGCCGATGATCGGCTGGCGGCCCGACTGCGTCTGCGCGGACGGCGAAGAGCACCAGCGCCTGCGCGGCGCGGTCACCGCGGGCCTAGACCAGTTCGACCAACGCGGAATCCGCCGCCGCATCACCCGCTTCGCGCACCAGTTGGTCGACGAGTTCTGCGAGAGAGGCAACGCGGAGCTGGTCGGTCAGTTCACCGAGCACCTGCCCATGCTCGTTCTCACCCACCTGCTCGGAATGCCGGACGAGTACGGCCCCAGGCTCGTGCACGCCGCCCGGGACCTCTTCAAGGGCACCGAAACGTCGCTCGCGAGCAACGCCTACGTGCTGGAGACCCTCGAGCAGCTGGTCGCAGCCAAGCGCGTCCTGCCCGGACACGACATCGCATCCGTACTGATGGCCCACCCGGCCGGCCTCACGGACGATGAGGTGCAGCACCACCTGCGCCTCATCCTGCTCGCGGGCTATGAGACGACCGCCAACCTCATGTCCAACGTGCTGCGCATGGTGGTCACCGACCCGCGGTTCCGCGGATCGCTGGCCGGCGGACAGATGACCTTGCCGGAAGCGGTGGAGCAAGTGCTCTGGGACGAGCCGCCGCTGATGGTGTGTCCGGGGCGCTGGGCCACCGGTGACACCTCCCTCGGGGGACAGGAGATCAAGGCGGGAGACATGCTCCTGCTGGGCCTGGCCGCCGGGAACGTCGATCAGGGGGTCCGCCGGGACCCCTCGACCCGTGTGCACCACAACCGCGCACACCTGTCCTTCAGCGCCGGCGCGCACGAGTGCCCCGGCCAGGACATCGGCCGTGTCATCGCCGACGCCGGCATCGACATCCTGCTCACCCGGCTTCCCGACATCGGCCTGGCCGTGCCCGAGGAAGAGCTCACGTGGCGCTCCTCGACCTGGTCGCGGCATCTGACGGCGCTGCCCGTGACGTTCGCGCCCCGCAGTCCGCAAGCCCCTGATGTGCTGCCGCCGCTGCCGGCCGCGCCCCCGCCGAGTACCGGCATGCCGGCTCCGCCGCCACGGCCGCCCTACGGACCGGAGTTGTCGCGCCCGGTCGAACCCCGCACCACGTGGCGGGCACGGCTGGGGCGGCTCCTGCGGAGACGGTAGGCCTCGCGGCTCACTTCAGAGCCGAGCGCCACAGCCGAGGGGGCTGCCGAGCGGCACGGGCCGGCAGTCCCCGCTGCTCCTGGAACGGACCGTCTGCGGGAGCGTAGCGGGGAGCCCTGGTGTACCACGCATGGAGGCCCGACAGGAAACTGCGTGCTCCCTGGAGCCACGCCTCCAGCTCGATCTGCTCATCCTGGCTCAACCCGGCCCGCTCCACGACCGGGGGCAGTTCGCTGCGTGTGAGGTGCTCGAAGTGGCGCAGTCGGGCGGTCACCAGATCGGCGGCCGCGTGCATCGCCTCCTGGACGGTGATGCGCAGGGATGCCTGGAGGACCGTGACGAGGTTGTTGACGTCGTGTTCGTCATGGACTTCCCGCTGATAGGAGGCAATGTCGTTCGCCATTCCCATGTAGTCCATGAAGGCGTCGAGCACGGCGCGGAAGGCGCGATCGTGCCGGATCCGCTCAGGGACCCGTGCGCCGGTGGAGAGTTCGACGGAGTACGGGGCGGTGTAGGCGGCGAAGCTTTCACGGCGGAACTGGGCGTACTCGATGAGGTCCGGGACACGGCCGGCGCGGCTGTTGGCCAGTTCCTGAACTCCCGCGTCGATGTACCGCGCCAGGGCACGGTTGAACCCCTGCTGCCAGTGCGCTCTCCTCTGGGTGAACAGCCTTTGCTGGAGGTCGGCCAGGCCCCTTTCGACGGCATTGGCCGGCTCCGGCAACCGGGGGCCGGGCGCCGGCGGCAGGAAGGCGTGGAGGCGGGCCGTGAAGGCTTTCGCACCGGTGAGGTCGCCCGTCCGCTTGAAGGCGGAGGCGAAGTGGTCGTCCCAGGCCAGGGCCCAGAGGTTGAAACGGTGGTTGAGCCGCAGGTCGGCGAGTGAGGCGTCGGGAAGAGCCCAGGCGGTCAGCTGGTCGACGGCCATGGCGTGGAACTGGGACGAGGTCCATATCGCCCCGTGAGCCGACGGTGCTTCGTCACCGTCCAGCATGCCCATCTCCCGCGCCCACGTCTCGGTCTCCTCGCGCAGGGCCGCGAGGTACGGATTCACCCGCACCGGGTACGGCATCCGCGGTATCGGCGGCTTGACGGCCTGCACTGTCATGAGATCCCTGCTTCCCTTTCGGCGCGCTTCGGTGTCCCCTGTCGCCCCGGCACGACAGCGAGGGCAACTGGTGCCGCTCCGTCACGAGGTCACGATCGTCCCGTGGCGGGCCGCCGGCGCGTCCCGCTGCCACGGGGTCGGACGCCGAACCCTTCCCACCCTTTGGTGCTCCAAAACGTGCGCCCGCCCCAGCCGATCCGCAACCCCTCGTACCCACCCCGGCTCTGCGGTTGAGGCCGGTTTACGAGGAATGAGACGATCCTTCTGGGTCAAGTTGGCTCACATTCGATCCCAAATCCAGCCATGATCAACCCAATGGAGACGCCGACCTCGAGGCGGCGTGGCCGGCCGCCACTCGCTGTGAGCAGCCTGGAGCCGTACGTGTGCGGCGCCCACGGGGAGGGCCGGCGATCACGGCACGAGGCGTCGGGTGCGTGCTCTCGGCGTGCCCGGCGGTGCTTCCTGCCATCGGACGCCGGCGCACGGCGGCGCCCACCGGCGGGAGCGGATGCGGAGCGGCCTCCGGACCGCTCCCGCCCGGCGATCGGCGCCCCCGCTGCCGACGGCCCGCGTAGGTAAGAGAATGGACTATGAGCAACCTCCTGGGACCCTTCCGGCGTTGGCTGCTCCGCTCCACCGCGGGCTCTTCCCGTCCCCCTCGGAGTCCCCGCTCAGGACGCCGTCAGGAGCATCAGGCGGACGTGCAGCCCCCGACGGCGACGGCGCGGCCCCAGCGTTTGTCCTCCTTGCTGAGCGTGCGCAGCGTGGCAGGGGAGGTGTTCCTCCTCCAGCTGACCGTCGTGGTGCTTCTCGTCGCCGGCGCGGTGGCGGCCCTCGTGGTGCAGGCCCGCAGCAGCGCCATGCTCGACGCCCGGCACCGTACGCTCGCCGCCGCCGGAACCTTCGCGGAATCTCCGGGGATCGTCGCGGCCCTGCGCAGCGCCCACCCGAGCGCGGTGCTGCAGCCGAGCGCCGAGGCGGCCCGGAAGATCGCAGGGGTCGACGGCATCAACGTGTACACGCTCGACGGGGTCACCGTCGCGCACAGCAACCCCGAACAGATCGGGAAGCGGGTCGTCGGCCCCTTCGCCAAGGCGGCGGCCGGCACGTCCTTCACCGAGACGTTCGAAGGGTCCCTGGGGCAGTCGGTGGTTTCGGTGGTCCCGGTCAAGGACCCCGCCGGCCACGTCGTCGCCGTGGTCTCCTCCCCGGTCACGGTCCAGAACGTCCAGGGCATGGTGAACCGGCAGCTGCCGGTCGTCCTCGGGACCGCGGCCGCGGTACTCGCCCTGTCCGCGGGCGGGACGGCGCTGGTGAGCCGCCGGCTGCTGCGCCGGACACATGGCCTGGGACCGGCCGAGATGACGAGGATGTACGAGCACCACGACGCGGTGCTGCACGCGGTGCGGGAGGGCGTCCTGATCGTCGGCGGCGGCGGACGGCTGCTGCTCGCCAATGACGAGGCGCGGCGGCTGCTGGACCTGCCCGCGGACGCGGAGGGACGTCCCGTCACGAGCCTGGGTCTGGAGGAGGCGATCGCCGAGCCGATCGCATCGGGCCGTTCCGCGACCGACGAGGTGCACATGGCGGCCGACCGGCTGCTGGCGGTGAACATCCGGCCCACCGCCCCGTACGGGCAGGCGGGCACCGTCGTCACGCTGCGGGACACCACCGAGCTGCGGGCGCTCACCGGCAGGGCCGAGGTGGCCCGCGAGCGGCTGAAGCTGCTCTACGACGCGGGGGTGCGGGTCGGAACGACGCTGAAGGTGGAGCGCACCGCGGAGGAACTGGCGAAGGTGGCGGTCCCGCGGTTCGCCGACGTGGTCACGGTCGACCTGCTGGAGCCGGTGCTGTGCGGCGAGGAGCCGCCCGAAGCGAACACCGAGATGCGCCGCACCGCCGTCGTCGGCCTCCAGGGCGACCACCCGCTCTCCCCCGTCGGCGAACTGATCCGGTTCTCCCCCACCGGCCCCATGGCCGCCGGGCTGGCCGGCGCCCATGCGGTCCTGGAGGCGGACCTGCGGGCCAGCCACCGCTGGCGGTCACAGGACCAGGCCAACGCCCTGCAGATCCTGGACCGCGGCATCCACTCCCTGATCGTCGTGCCCCTGCGGGCCCGGGGCGTGGTGCTGGGCATGGCCGGCTACTGGCGGGGGCAGGACTCCCCGTCGTTCGACGAGGAGGACGTGTCCTTCGCCGAGGAGCTGACCGCCCGGGCGGCCCTGTCCGTCGACAACGCGCGCCGGTACACCCGCGAGCACTCCATGGCCGTCACCCTGCAGCGCAGCCTGCTGCCGCGGGGTGTACCGGAGCAGTCGGCCGTCGAGGTCGCGCACCGCTATCTGGCTGCCCAGGCCGGGGTGGGCGGCGACTGGTTCGACGTCATCCCGCTGCCCGGCACCCGGGTGGCCCTGGTCGTCGGCGACGTCGTCGGCCACGGCCTGCACGCCGCCGCCACCATGGGCCGTCTGCGCACGGCCGTGTACAACTTCTCCACGCTCGACCTGCCCCCGGACGAACTTCTGAGCCACCTGGACGAGCTGGTCGCCCACATCGACACCGACGAGCAGGAGTGGCAGGGGATCACCGGAGCCACCTGTCTGTGCGCCATCTACGATCCCGTGTCGGGGCGGGTGACCGCCGCCACCGCAGGGCATCCGGGCCCCGCTCTGGTCGGCCCCGACGGGACCGTGTCCTTCCCCGAGGTGCCGGCCTCCCCGCCGCTGGGCCTGGGCGCGGGCCTGCCCATCGAGACCTTCACGGTCACGCTGCCCGAAGGCTCACTGCTGGCACTCTTCACCGACGGGCTGATCGAGAGCCGCGACCGTGATCCGGACGCGGGCCTCGCAGCGCTGCGCGCCGCCCTGGCAGGGCCCGCCCGCACCCCCGAGGAAACCTGCACCGCTGTGATCGACGCGATGCTGCCCGCCAGGCCCAGCGACGACGTCGCGCTGCTGGTGGCCCGCACCCGCCGGCTGGATCCCGGGCGGATCGCCGAGTGGGACGTGCCCCCCGAGCCGGCGGCGGTGTCCCGGGTACGCAACGCCTGCGCCCGCCGGCTGGCGGACTGGGGCCTGGAGGACCTCTCCTTCACCACGGAACTCATCCTCAGTGAGCTCATCACCAACGCCATCCGCTACGGCACCGAGCCCATCCGGGTGAGGCTGCTGTACGACCGCAGCCTGGTCTGCGAGGTCTCCGACGGGTCCAGCACGTCCCCGCACCTGCGCCGGGCCGAGGCCACCGACGAGGGCGGCCGCGGCCTGTTCCTCGTCGCGCAGTTCGCCGAGCGCTGGGGCACCCGCTACACCGCCCGCGGCAAGATCATCTGGAGTGAACAGGCCCTCCACGACGGGGCCTCACCACCCCCGACGGATCTCGGGGAGGCGCTCTTGGCCGAGTGGGGCGACGAGGAGTTCTGAGAACGCGCCGGTACGGCAGCCGCAGGGAAGACGACGGACACCACCGTCTGGGACCACTCCGCCGAGGCCGTCGAACGTACTCTGGGCCTCGATCTGTACACGACCGCCCGTTATGGAGCCTTTGTGCCCACACCCCGTCTCCGGACAGCCTCCGTCGCCGTCTGCCTGGCCCTCGCGGTGGTGCCCCTCGGTGCCTGCGGAGACAGGCCCACCGCCGCTCCCAGAGCACCCGCGGCGGCCACCTCCGCGGCGGACGCCGGCGGCATGGCGGCACTGACCGCGGCGGCGAAGAAGGAGGGCGCGCTCAACGCGATCGCGCTCCCGAGGGACTGGGCCAACTACGGCGCGCTGATCGACGGCTTCGAGAGGAAGTACGGGATCAAGGTCAGGGTGGAGAACCCGGAGGGTTCCAGCCAGGACGAGATCACCGCCTTGAAAGAGCACAGGGGTGGAGGCCGCGCCCCCGACGTGGTCGACGTGGGGGGCCCGTTCGCCCAGTCCGCGGCCCGACAGGGCCTGTTCGCGCCCTACAAGGTCGCCGCGTACGACCAGATCCCCGACGAGCAGAAGGACCCGCAGGCCCGCTGGTACAACAACTACGGGGGCTACGTCTCGATCGGCTGTGACGCCAAGCGCGTCAAGACCTGCCCCGCGACTTTCGCCGACCTGCGCAAACCCGAGTACAAGGGCCAGGTCGCGCTCGACGGCGACCCCACCAGGTCCGGCTCCGCGTTCGCCGGAGTGTATGCGGCGGCCCTGGCGAACGGGGGCTCCTTCGACGACATCCAGCCCGGTATCGACTTCTTCGCCGAGCTCAGCAAGAGCGGGAACTTCATCCCGCTCCAGTCCACCCCGGACACGATCGCGAAGGGCCGGACCCCGATCAGCATCGACTGGGACTTCCTCAACCTCGGATACGCCGACGAGTTCCGCGAGAAGGGCGCGGACGTCGACTGGCGGACCGCCATCCCCTTCGACGGCAGCTTCGCCGAGTACTACGCGAACGCGGTGAACAAGGACGCCCCGCACCCGGCGGCGGCACGTCTGTGGCAGGAGTACGTCTTCAGCCCGGAGGGCCAGAACCTCCGGCTCGGCGCCTACGCGCGCCCCGTCCTCATGGAGGCGATGAAGAAGGACGGCACGCTCGACAAGGCCGCAGCGGAGAAACTGCCGACGGTCGAGGGCACCCCGACGTTTCCGACGGAGGCGCAGACGGAGAAGGCGAGAGAGACCGTCAACCGCAACTGGGCCAAGGCCGTCTCGCGCTGAGAACGGGGGCGATCCGCCGGACCTCCCGGCCCGACACGTTCCGCACGGATCAGCCCCGTGCGTCCCTCACCGGCCGGCGCCGCGACCGGCTGCCGGTGACGACCCTACGCGACCGGCGCGGCTCCGGCCCAGGTCGTGTCCCCCACCGGGTTCCTCCTCTCCCCCATGCGAGGCCGAATGATCGCCAACCTGATGCGGCGCGCCCGGGGCGCGCTCGCGGTCGCCGTCACCACCGGCGCCCTGCTCACGACAGCGGTACCCGCCCAGGCCGCCGCCGCGCCCGCCCTCACCGCCGCCGGCGCGATCCTCGTCGACGCCGCCACGGGCGCCACGCTCACCTCCAAGGCCCCTGACACCCCACGGCAGATGGCCAGTACGACCAAGATCATGACGGCGGTCGTGGTCGCGTCGCAGCCCGGTCTGAACCTGGACCGTAAGGTCACCGTCAAGCAGGCGTACCTCGACTACGTCCACCGGCAGGGGGCGAGCTCCGCGCAGCTCAGGGCAGGGGCCACCCCGACGGTGCGTCAGCTGCTGTACGCGATGATGCTGCCGTCGGGCTGCGACGCCGCGTACGCGCTCGCGGACGCCTTCGGCGCGGGCGCGACCACCGCCGGGCGGACGGCGGACTTCATCGCGAGGATGAACGCCAGGGCGAAGGCCCTGGGCATGACCAACACCGTCTACGACAGCTTCGACGGCATCTCGCCGACCGGCAGGAACCTCACCACCCCGCGCGACCTGGCCCGGCTCACCCGGCACGCCATGTCCGTCCCGCTGTTCCGGACCGTCGTGAAGAGCGCCGCCTACGCCACCGGCGGCACCTCCGCCCTCGCCACCTGGTCGAACAGCAACCTGCTGGTCCGGCCCCGGCCCGCCGGCTACGGCCATCCCGGCGCCGTCGGCATCAAGACCGGCACCGCCACGGCCGCAGGCAGGTGCCTCGTCTTCTCCGTGACCCGGAACGGAAAGTCCGTCATCGGCGTGCTGCTGAAGGACGAGGAGCGGTACAGGGACTCGATGGCCCTCTCGGACTGGGCCCTCGGCCCTGCCGCCGGCTCCAGGACCGCGCTCCGGCGCAGCAGCGCCGAACCGGTCCCCGACGTCCTCGACTGACCGCTCCGTGGGCCCGGCCGGGGCCGGCCCGAGTCCGCCGCCGGCCGAGGTCCCGGGCGGAGCCCCCGCCCCGGCCCGGCGGCCGCACCTCCCGGGCCGCGTCGGCCCCACCCCGGCGCCCGGCGGTCGGTCTACGGCGTACGGGTCGCCGTGCGGCCGTGGGCGGCGGCGGCCCGGGCGAAACGGGCGGCGTCGACGACGGCCGCGCCGCCCGTGTCGTTGTTGAAGTAGACGTAGACGTCGGCCCGGTCCGGCCAGCCGTCGGCGATGCGCCGGGCCCAGGAGTCCAGGGCCTGCCGGCCGTAGCGGGGCGGCGGGCTCGCGGCGCCGGCGTGGAGGCGTACGTATCCCCAGGACGCGGTCCGCCACAGCGGGCCCACCGGCCGTGACCACCGGTCGGCCCAGCACAGGGCGCTGCCGTGGCGTTCCAGGACGGACCGCAGTGCCGGTTCCTCCTCCCACCACGAGGGGTGGCGCGGTTCGACGGCCACCCGGACGCCGCGGGGGAAGCAGTCCAGGCAGGCGTCGAGCGAGGCGGGGTCCGCCCGGAGGTTCGGCGGCAGCTGGAGCAGTACGGGGCCCAGGCGGGGGCCGAGGCCCTCGGCGTGCTCCAGGAGCCGGCGGACCGGCTCCTCGGGGTCGTGCAGGCGCTTGACGTGGGTCAGGTAGCGGCTGGCCTTGACCGCCATCACGAAGTCCTCGGGGGTGCGCTCGCGCCAGGAGGCGAAGACCGAGGCCTCGGGGAGCCGGTAGAAGGTGTTGTTGTTCTCGACGGTGGCGAAGCGGCGGGCGTACTCTTCCAGCCAGAGCCGCTGCGGCAGGCCGTCCGGGTAGAGGGGGCCGCGCCAGTCCCGGTACTGCCATCCCGAGGTTCCGACGTGCAGGGGCATGCCCGGCTCCCCGGTGTCCTAGCCCCCGACCCGTACGAGGGCCAGGGTGATGTTGTCGGGCCCGCCGGCCTCGATGGCGGCCTTCCAGAGTTCGAAGGCGGCACGGCCGTCGTCGTGGACCCTGAGCACGGCGTCGATCTCCTCGTCGGGCAGCGGGTCGCTGAGTCCGTCGCTGCACACCAGGTAGCGGTCGCCTCCGGAGAGCCCGAAGGAGGACACGTGGGCTACGGGGGTCCCGGAGGCGCGGCTGCCGCCGAGGGTCTGGGTGACGGCGGAGGTCGTGCGCCGCCCGGGCTCCGGGGGCGGGCTGTCGTCCACGCTGACCCGGCGCAGGCCGTCGGGGCCGGCGGCGTAGACCCGGCTGTCGCCCACGTTGAACACGAGCAGTGACTCCCCGAGGACGAGGACGCCGGCGACGGTGGTGGCCATGGTGAACAGCTCCGGGCGGCCCTCGGCGGCCGCGTTCACCTCGTAGTCGCACACGTCCAGGGCGTCACGGAGCGTGTCCGGGCCCTTCAGGGTGGGGCCGAGGGTGGAGAGGCGGCGGGCGACGAGGGCGCTGGCGACCTCTCCCGCCGGCTGTCCGCCGAGTCCGTCTGCGACGGCGACCACCAGCGGGCGTCCGAGGGGGAACACGAAGGTCTGGGGGGTGTCGGTCACGGTGGCGCACAGGGTCCACGGTCCGACGACGAGGCTGTCCTCGTTGTCCTCGCGGACCAGGCCGGCATGGCTGAGCGCGGTCACCGCTATGTACGGCACCCCACCATTGTCGCGCGGCACGCGGTCTGCGGCACCATCGGGCCGGGGGGCCGCTCCGGCCGGAGCGGAACGGCGCGATCCATCGACTTTCGGCCAAGCCAACTGCCTTGGTCGGTCCGTATCATGACCTCCTGTCAATACCTGTGCACAGAGCGGCTAGGATCCCGGGCTGTTGTCCAAGATCTTCCGCAACCGATCGTTTGAGGGTTCTTGTGGTTCGAGAGGGATCGCCCGGCAGTCCAGGGCCCGCCTCACCCGTCGCATGGGCGCTGCCCGCCCTGGTGACCGCCGCGATATCCGCGGCGGCCGCCGCACTGGTACCCGGGTCCGCGCGCGCCTCCGTCGCCTGGATCGGCGCGGCCGCCTGCGTGGCCGTCGCGCTGTCCTGTGCCGAGGCCGCCCGGCGCGGCCGTGCTGTGGCCGCGATGCGGGCCGCCGTGGCGGCCCGTGAGGAGGCCCTGGCAGTCCAGCAGGCGGAGACCGTGTGGCTGGCCGAGGTGCTGCTGCCCGACATCGTGGGACGGCTGCGCAAGGGCGAGTTCCCCGAGGACGTCCTCACCTCCCTCGAGGACGACGACGTCCACCGGCCGGGGCTGACCCCCGAGTTCAGGGCGGCCCACCAGGCGGTGCTGCGGTCGGTGCTCGACGCCGTGGTCGCCGAGGAGGACCTGCGCGACTCCGCGCAGCGGGCCTTCGTGAACATCGCCCGCCGCGTCCAGGCCATCGTGCACCAACAGGCCCAGGAGATGCGGGAGATGGAAGACCGGCACGGGCAGGACCCGGCCGTCTTCGGCGACCTGCTGCGGCTCGACCACGGCACCGCGCTCATCGGCCGGCTCGCGGACTCCATCGCCGTGCTCGGCGGTGCGCGGCCCGGCCGCCAGTGGAGCAAGTCGGTGCCGCTGTACAGCGTGCTGCGCGGCGCCATGTCCCGGATCATCGACTACCAGCGCGTGGAGCTGCACTCGGTGACCCAGGTGGCCGTCGTCGGCCCCGCCGTCGAGCCGCTCATCCACGCGCTGGCGGAGCTGCTGGACAACGCCACCCGCTACTCGCCGCCGCAGACCAGGGTGCACCTGACCGCGGTCGAGGTGAACTCGGGCATCGCCATCGAGATCGAGGACGGCGGCCTGAGCATGAGCGAGGAGGCCCGCAACCGGGCCGAGCGGATGCTGCGCCAGGCGCAGGAGGGCATCGACCTCACCGACCTGGGCGAGACCCCGCGACTGGGCCTCGCCGTGGTCGGCCGGCTGGCGCAGGCGTACGGCTTCCAGGTCTCGCTGCGCTCCTCGGCGTACGGGGGCGTGCGCGCCGTCCTCGTGGTCCCGCAGGGGCTGATCACCACCGTCTCCGCGGCGACCGGCCTCGCGCACGGCATCGGCACCTCCTCGGGCCCGCGGGCCGCGGCCCTCCCGGCGAGGGCCGACGGGGCGTCCGGATCGCCGCGGCCGCGGCCGGCCACGGGGCCGCAGGTGCTCCCGGCGGACGACTACGACGAGGGGCCGGTCGTGACCGAACGGACGCCGAACGGCCTGCCGCAGCGCCGGCGCAGGACCCGTGTCACCGCGTCGGCGGGACCGGCCGCCGCAGAGCAGGCGAGGACCACCAGTACCGCCAGCACCACCGCCGCACCGGAGCAGGCCGAGGCCCAGCCCGGAATGTGGCTCGCCGCCTTCCAGAGCGGCCTGTCCGGGGACACCCGGCCCGCCGAGGACCACACGGCGGACTACCAGCACCACACGCACAGCTCGCCGGCCTCGGCGACCAAGGGGGAACAGCCGTGAGTCAGCAGCAGAGCAACATGGACTGGATGCTCAAGGACCTGGCCGAGAGCGTCCCGCAGACCCGGCACGTCATCGTGCTGTCCGCCGACGGCCTGCGGATGGCCCAGTACGGCGCGGAGACCGACACGGCCGACCGGCTCGCCGCCGCCTGCGCCGGCCTCCAGAGCCTGGCCGGGGCGGTCGCCTCCGAACTCCCCCACAGCAGCGGGCGGATGAGGCTGGTCGTGATCGAGATGGACGGCGGCTTCTTCTACCTGATGGCGGCCGGCGCCGGGGCCTACCTCGCGGTGCTGGCCGACGAGGGCGTCGACGCGGGGCTGATGGGCCAGCGCATGCGGGACCTCGTGGCGCGGATCGGAGAGCACCTCAGCAGCCCGCCGCGCAGCGACAGGCTGACCGCGTGAGCGACCCTGGCAACACAAGCTGGGAAGACGGCAGCCCGGAACGGCTCTATGTCATCACGGGCGGCCGCAGCGAACCGCTGGGCCCCTCCGGCCTCGACCTGGTGACGCTGATCGTCGCCACGTCGGGGCCCCGGCCCGGCATGCAGCCGGAACACTCGGCCATCGTGCGGTTGTGCCAGTCGCCGCTGTCGGTGGCCGAGATCTCGGCCTACCTGGGTCTGCCGGTGAGCGTGGTCACCGTGCTCCTCGACGACCTCCTCACCGCGAAACGGGTGCTCTCGCGCGCACCCGTCGCCCCCGCCCAACTCCCCGACCTGGCATTGATTGAGGCAGTCATCGATGGACTTCGAAAGCTCTGAGCATCCCGCGGGGCCGCGGCGCGAGGACATACTGCCGGCGACGGCCACGGCCGCGGTCAAGGTGGTGATCGTGGGCGGGTTCGGGGTCGGCAAGACGACCCTGGTCGGCTCGGTGAGCGAGATCCGGCCATTGACCACCGAGGAAACCATGACCCAGGCCGGGATCGGGGTCGACGACACGGCGGGCGTGGAGCGCAAGAAGTCGACGACCGTGGCCATGGACTTCGGCCGCATCAGCATCAACGAGGAGCTGGTGCTGTACCTCTTCGGGACGCCGGGCCAGCAGCGGTTCTGGTTCCTGTGGAACGGCCTGTTCGAGGGTGCCCTGGGTGCGGTGGTCCTCGTCGACACCCGCCGGCTGGAGGTCAGCTTCGACGTGATCGGCCGGCTGGAGGAGCGGGGCGTTCCGTTCGTCGTCGCCGTGAACACCTTCCCCGACGCTCCCGTGTACCCCCTCGACGAGCTGCGCGGCGCCCTCGACCTTCCGCAGTCCGTCCCCCTCGTCGCGTGCGACGCCAGGCACCGCGACTCCAGCCGCGACGTCCTGATGGCGCTGATGCACTACCTGCACTCCCTCGCCGCGACCCCGGAGGCCTCGTAGGTCCTCCTCCGGGCCGGCCCGGGACCGGCCCGCGCCCCGTTCGGAAGCGGGCCGGGGGCCGGGGCGGTCAGATCCCGGACGCCCAGGCTCCGATGGTGAACCGGCCGGCCTCCTCGCGGACTTCGAAGGCCCCGCTTCCGCCGAAGTGCGCGGGCACGACCAGCTCCCCGCGTTCCGCCGCGCGCCCCAGGGTGCGGCGGCGGGTGTCCGCCGCCTGCGCCGCGTCCATGCAGAAGCAGCTGTTGCAGGAGGGCCGCAGGACCTGCACCGGGCTGTGCAGCATGTCCCCGACGAAGACCGCCCGGTCGCTCCCGGACTCCAGCCTCAGCACCGAGGAGCCGGGGGTGTGGCCCGGGGCCGCCTCCAGGGTGAGCCGGTCGTCGATGCGGTGGGAGTCCTCCCAGAGGTCCACCTGCCCGGACCGGTGGGCGGGGGCGACGCTGTCCTCGTAGACGAGCCGGTCGATCTCCCGCGCGCCGCCGCCGTATCCGCCGCGCGGCCCGAAGTGGGCGTCGTCGGCGGCGGGGACGAGGTAGCGGGCGTTGGGGAAGGCCGGGACCCACTCGCCGTCGGCGTCCACGGTGTTCCAGCCGACATGGTCGGCGTGGAGGTGGGTGTTGACGACGACATCCACCTCCTCGGGGCGGACTCCGGCGGCGGCGAGGTCCGCCATGAAGTCGCCCTGCCGCTGGTGGAACAGCGGCGAGCCGGGCCGCTCGCGCCCGTTGCCCACCCCGGTGTCCACGAGGACGGTACGGCCGCCGCTGCGCAGCACCCAGGTCTGCAGGGCGAGCACGGCCTGGTCGGCGTCGGGCTGCCAGTGGTCCGGCGCCAGCCACTCCTCGTTCTCCTTCCACAGCTCGGCGCCGGACTGCGGGACCAGGTCCCGTGCGGCCGCGAAGGGGCCCCGCGCCTCGATGACGCGGGTGATCTCGACGTCCCCCAGGACGATGCTCTGCGTTTTCTCGTTGGTCATGTGCCTCACACTAGGCAGGCGGGGCGAGCCGCCCAATGCTCCTTCCGCTCAAGGGGATGCGCATCCCGCTCACCGGCCTTCGGTGTCGGCGGTACCCTGCGCGCATGGACGTGGTGAGCGACGCGATCTCCGCCGTGCGCCTGGGGCGCCCCTCCTCGGACCGGGTGCGGGTGGCCGGCAGCTGGTGCGTCCGGCTGGACCCGTACGAGGGCGCGGGGTTCCACGTCGTCCTCGCGGGCGACTGCTGGCTGCTGGCCGACGGCGGCGAGCCGGTCGTCCTCACCGCCGGCGACGCGGTGCTGCTGCCGCACGGGGCCGGCCACGTGCTGGCGGACGCGCCGGTCGACGCGGCTGCCGCGGCGCGGGCCCTTCCGCTGGAGCGGTACCGCGACGGGCGGGCGCCCCGCGCCCCGCTGCCCGGCCGCGGAGCGGTGGAGATGCTGTGCGGGAAGTACCGGCTCGACCGCCGCCGGGTGCACCCGCTGCTGGCCGAACTGCCCGGCGTGGTGCGCCTGCCGGGCGGAGCGCACAGCGAACTCCACGCGGCGATACAGCTGTTGAGCGGTGAACTGGACGCGCGGCGGCCGGGGTCCTCCATCGCCCTGCCGAGCCTGCTCGACCTGCTGCTCGTCTACATGGTCCGCGCCTCGGTGGCCGGGGCGGCGGCGGGGTCCTGGTCGGCCGCCCTGGGCGACCCGGTCACGGCCGCCGCCCTCCAGGCGATCCACGCGGACCCCGCGGCCCCCTGGAGCGTGGACCGCCTGGCCGCCGAGGCGGGCGTCTCCCGCCCGACCCTGGCGCGCCGGTTCACCCCGCTGGTCGGCCGTCCCCCGATGGCGTACCTGACGTGGTGGCGCCTGACCCTGGCCGCCACCCGGCTGCGCGACACGCCGGACTCCCTGGCCGCCATCGCGGCCCGAGTCGGCTACGGCAGCCCGTACGCCCTCTCCCACGCGTTCGTGCGGGAGTTCGGCACCACTCCGGGCCGCTACCGCGCCCTGGTCTCCACCACCCCGGGCTGAACCTGTTCAAACGAGCGGATACCGTGGCTCCCATGGATGTGCCCGGAGCGCGCAGGCCTCCCGGGCACCCGTCTGCCCGAGGAGTTCACATGGCAAGCCAGACCCGTACCGCACTGGTCGAGGGCCTGATGGAGCGCTTCCCCCACGTGCCGCGGGAGGCCGTGATCAAGGAGGACCTGCTGCGGGGCGGCATGGCCTTCGACGAGTCCGCGCTCAGCGGCGGCGGTGCCGACGGGCCGGGCGGCGGCGACGTCAAGCCGAAGTCGTACTTCATCTTCTCCTTCGACCACCGCACCCTGCCGGAGCTGGGTGCCGCCGCGCTCAACCGGCCGCCCGAGGAGATCGTGCTCACCGGCGGCCCGTACGGGCTGCGCCGCACGGTGGTGTCCGTACGGGTCAACCCGGACTCCCCGTACGTGGTGCGCGGCGGCGAGGACGGCACGCTCGGCCTGTACCTGGACGGCGTGCGGATCTCCGACGTCGGGCTCCCGCCGATGCCGGAGTACTACCGGCACAAGCTGTCGAACGGCAAGTCGGTGATGGAGGTCGCGCCGACCATCCAGTGGGGCTACCTGATCTACCTGACCGTCTTCCGGGTGTGCCAGTACTTCGGCGCCAAGGAGGAGTGCCAGTTCTGCGACATCAACCACAACTGGCGCCAGCACAAGGCGGCGGGCCGCCCCTACACCGGGGTGAAGCCGGTCGAGGAGGTGCTGGAGGCCCTGGAGATCATCGACCGGTACGACACGGCGGGCACCTCGCGCGCCTACACGCTCACCGGCGGGTCCATCACCTCGCAGGTCGGGGGCCGCGACGAGGCCGACTTCTACGGCCACTACGCACAGGCCATCGAGGAGCGCTTCCCCGGCCGCTGGATCGGCAAGGTCGTCGCCCAGGCCCTGCCGCGCGACGCGGTGCAGCGCTTCCACGACCACGGCGTCCGGATCTACCACCCCAACTTCGAGGTGTGGGACCGCCGGCTGTTCCAGCTCCACTGCCCGGGCAAGGAACGGTACGTGGGACGTGACGAGTGGCACCGCAGGATCCTCGACTCCACCGAGGTGTTCGGGCCCCGCCACGTGATCCCCAACTTCGTGGCGGGCATCGAAATGGCCGAGCCCTTCGGGTTCACGAAGGTCGGCGAGGCCATCGACTCGACCACCGAGGGACTGCGGTTCTTCATGTCGCACGGCGTCGTGCCGCGCTTCACGACCTGGTGCCCGGAGCCGACGACCCCGCTGGGCAAGGCCAACCCGCTGGGCGCCCCGCTGGAGTACCACATCCGGCTCCTCGAGGCCTACCGGGCGACGCTGGAGGAGTTCGGCCTGAGCTCCCCGCCCGGCTACGGGCCGGCCGGCCCCGGGCGCGCGGTGTTCTCCGTCAGCTCGTTCATGGACAGCCTGGAGGGGCTGGAGGAGCCCGGGGAGGACGCGCCCGCCGCCCGCTGACCCCACTTCCCTCCGCTCCTCCCCCCGCACCGCCCAGGGGCCCGGTCCGCACGGACCGGGCCCCTTCGCCATGCTCGGGGGCCGCCGGTCCCGCTTCCGGAACGCGGCAAGGTAGCAGCGTTTCGGCGGGCCGCGCGGATGTTTGTCCGATGGTGATGGTCCTTCCGCGACGGCGCCCCGGCGGGCACTAGCGTCCCGTGCCACCCCAGCCCACCGATCGAGGAGGCAGTGTGCTGTCATTGCGGCGGCGATCCACCGGCGGCCTGTCCGTGGCCACGAGATACACGATCGGGAGCGGCCTGGTCATCAGCGCGCTGGTGGTCACGCTGGTCGCGCTGCTGATCCCGGTGTCGAAGTTCGGCGACCGGGCGGCCGCGGCGCCGACGGGGTCGGCGGCCCTGCCCGCCGGGGTCGAGGACGACGGCGCCGGGACCATGAGCACGGCGTACGGGCCGCTGAGCGCCGTGGACCGGGACTTCGTCCGCAAGGTGCGGCTCGCCGGCCTGTGGGAGCTCCCCGCCGGACGGCAGGCCCAGCAGCGCGGGACCCGTCCCTCGGTGCGCACCGCCGGGCAGCACCTGGTGGAGGGCCACACCGAACTGGACCGCCAGGTGCTCCAGGTCGGCCAGGCCCTCGGGATGGACCTGCCCGGCCGGCCGTCCGCGCAGCAGCAGGCGTGGCTGGACCAGCTGGCCGCCGCCCAGGGGCCGGAGTACGAGCGGCTGTTCGTGCAGCTGCTGCGGCGGGCGCACGGCAAGGTGTTCGCCCTGCTGGCGCAGATACGGGCACAGACCCGCAACTCCATGGTGCGCGCCCTCGCGACCTCGGCCAACACCACCGTCCTGGACCACATCACGGTCCTGGAGGAGACCGGCCTCGTCGACTTCGACTCCCTCTCCGACGCGGGCCCGTCGCCCTCCTCCCCCGCTCCCGCCCGTCCCCAGGGGGCCTCGACCCCTCCGAATGTCCGACCGACGAACTGAAGTGAAGTGATCGCATGAGTCAGCAGGGCCACAGGCGCCCCCGGTTGTCGAAGAAGCTCCTGGCCGTGGTCAGCGCCCTGGTGCTGGGCGGCGGCGGGGTGGCGATCGTCGCCGGGAACGCCAACGCCGGCCAGGACGCCTCCCGTACCGGACAGGTGACGGCCACGATCGACTGCCCCGACGTCGGGGACAAGCTCACGAACGTCCCCGACCAGGCCAGGGCGGAGGTGGACGAGAACCTCGCGCAGCTGGACGTCCAGGTGGCCGACGCCTACCGCCAGCTCGCCGGAGGACAGGTCAAGGGCAAGACGCAGCAGGACGCCCTGCTGGGCCGGCTTCGCGACCAGCGCGGCACGACCATCTCCAGGGTGTCCGACGCGATAGGCCGCTCGGGCGGGCGCCCCGACGGGCTGGGGGCGCTGAGCGGGTGCTCGATGAAGGAGGCCCCGGCGCAGGACGACGCGGCCGCCGCGGAGCCCGCCGCCCTGTCCGGGGCCGCCCAGGACGGGGCCCGGAGCATCGGCCAGAAGGGCGGGCCGGCGAAGAGCGACTTCGTCGACATCACCAAGGTGCGGCCCAACGTGAAGGCCCCCGCGCAGTCGGCGGCCGCGTCGAAGGGCTCGTTCACCTCGGAGTGCGGGCGCAACGAGAACGGCCACTTCAACCCGGACAACGTGATCGTCGCCCCGGGCGTCTCCAACGGCGCGCACCACATGCACGACTACGTGGGCAACAAGACGACCAGCGCCTTCTCCACGAACAACAGCCTGGCCGCCTCCGGGACCACCTGCGCCAACGGCGACCAGTCCACCTACTACTGGCCGGTGCTGCGGCTGCGCGACGGGAAGGCGGAGCGCGACGCGAAGGCGCCGGGCGGCGGGCAGGACGCCAACGTGGGCACGATCCTGCGGCCCAAGCAGGTCGGCATCAGCTTCAAGGGCAGCCCGGTCGGCCAGGTCAAGGCGATGCCCCGGTTCCTGAGGATCATCACGGGCGACGCGAAGGCCTTCAGCAACGGGACCGCCAACGCCAACGCCTCCTGGAGCTGCACCGGTTTCGAGGACCGGCAGCTGAAGGACAAGTACCCGGTCTGCCCCAAGGGCAGCGACGTGGTGCGCACGTTCACCTTCCAGAGCTGCTGGGACGGCCGCAACACCGACAGCGCCAACCACCGTACGCACGTGGCTTTCCCGGACGCTTCCGGGCGCTGCAAGAAGGGCTTCACCGCCGTTCCGCAGCTGGTGGAGCGGGTGACCTACGGGATCGCGCCCGGGGCGCGGTTCGCGGTGGACAGCTTCCCGGAGCAGCTGCACAAGCCGGTGACCGACCACGGGGACTTCATCAACGTGATGTCGGACGGCCTGATGGCGCGGGCGGTGGGCTGCATCAACAGCGGGCGGTCCTGCCGCTGAACCCCGCCCCGCACGCGAACGGCCGGCCCGGAGCCCCTCGGCTCCGGGCCGGCCGTGTGCACGGGGCCGGCGGCCCCGGTCAGAGGCCGTTGACGCGGGCCATCCGGCCGACGACCAGGGGGGTGAAGTCGGCGGTGACCACGCGGGCGGCCCGGCGGGCCACCCGGGAGTGCTGGCGGCGCACCTGGGCCATCAGGCGGCGGCTGCGCAGGGCCATCTCCAGTTCGAAGCGGGTCCGGGGGTCGCGCAGCCCGGGCCCGAAGAGCTTCTCCAGCTGGCGCATCCGGTAACGGACGGTCTGCGGGTGCACGTTGAGGGCCTTGGCGGCCTCGGGTGCGCCGCCGCCCTCCAGCCAGGCGAGCAGGGTCACCTCCAGCCGTTCGCTCTGGCGCGGGGTCAGGTCGGCGAGCGGCCGCAGCCAGCGGGCGGCCAGGGCGTGGGCCAGGGGCTCGTCCTGGAGGAGCAGGAGGGTGGAGAGGTGGTCGTCCACGAAGACGGCCCGGGCGTCGACGCCGGCGCGGGCGGGGGTGAGGGTGAGCAGGCGCAGGGCCCAGCGCAGGGAGGAGGCGGTGTCCCGGAGGGGGACGGCGTGGCCGACGGCGGCCAGGCGGCCGCGCAGGGTGGGTTCCAGCGCCGCCCGGGCGTCCGGTTCCGCGCTCGGGAGCAGCAGGCAGGGGCGGCCGGCGAACATGCCGGCGAGGGCGTCGTCGAGGACGGCCGACAGTTGCTGGGCCTCGCCGGGGGTGGCGAGGGCGACGGCCCGTACGGCGGCGGGAAGGGCCCAGCCGGCGGCCCGGGCGAGGTCGTCGAGGGAGTCCTGGGAGGCGGCCCGGTCGTCGGTGAGGGCCTTGAAGAGCTCCTGGCGCACCCGGTCGGGCGCGGCGGGGGTCTCCTGCCGGGTCCCGTGGGTGTGCGCGTGGCCGTGGTGGGGGTGGCCGTGGGTGTGGCCGTGCGTGTGGCCGTCTCCGCGGGCCGCTCCGCGGGCGTCCTCGCGGGGGTCGTCGCGGCGGCCGTCGTGCCGGACGTCGTGTCCGGCGTCCGGTCCGGCCGCCTCCCCGACGCCGTCCCCGCAGCCGAGGCCGGCCGCGAGGACGTCCTTGTCCTCGCCCTCTTCGCGGTGGGCTTCGTCGCGGTAGCCGAGGGCGGTGAGGAGCGCCTCTTCCACCCGATGTCTGATCAGATCGTCGTCGATGGCGTCGTTACCGTCGACAAGTGCGGAAAATCCGGGAATTCCATGCAGGAGCTCCTCCACTATCTCCGCGGCCAGTGCGGGGAGTTCCCTGCGCACGGCACGCGTCCACTCTCCTCGTGGGCGGGACCAGATGCGGTTCAGAAGTTCGCACATCGTTTCCTCGTTCTTGCCGGGGTGAGGCCTGTCCGGTGGAGGAGCGACAAGCCCGCCAGGATGGTCTGCCTCGCCAACCACCCTGCCTGTCAAGAGAGTTGCAGCCCCCGCGCGCCCTTCTGGAGGGTTCCGGCCACTTTTGCTCCCCCCGGGTTTGCCTTGATTTTGCCCCCGGGGACGCATGGATGGCGCGCGACGCGGTGGCCTGTCACGACCTCCACTGGAGGGGAATCTTCCGGCGTTGTTCGATGCGCCGGAGACGCGGTGCGAGAAATTATCACGTTTAGATAAATCCTGTGGAGATGCTGCGTAGCTCCACGATGCTGCTGCACTCCGGCCCCGAGCCTCTTCGGCCGGCGCGGGAATTCCACAGCGCTGCCGGCCGTCACCACCACGACCCCGGGTGCCGAGCGCCAGGTGGACTGTGCTCGGAGCCCCGGTGCACAGGAGAACTGGATGCCCCTGCCCCAGCCTCACATACCCCGCTCCCACCGGTCGCGACGCAGGAGCCGCCACGCGGCGGCGGCCGCCCAGGCCGCGGGACGGCGGGCCGTCCGGCGGCCCCCGCTCCTGCCCGCCTCCGGCGGGCTGCGCCCCAGCGTGCTCTTCGCCGCCGGCGCCGCCGCCGTCTCGCTGCTTGTGACGGTCCGCGCCGGAGCCCTGTCCCACCTGTGGGAGTTCCTCGACTTCGGTGTGGGCGTGCTCTCGCTCGTCAGCCTCACCGCCACCGTCCTGTGGGGCCTGGCGGCCACCGACCGGGCGGTCCTCGGCTCAGGCCACCGGCTGCTGGCCCAGGGCGTGCACCGCGGCCTGGCCGTGGCCGGGCTGGGCTTCCTCGCCCTGCACGTCTGGGTCAAGGTCGCCCAGGGCCGCACCACCGCGGCGGGCGCGTTCCTGCCGTTCGCCGACGCGGACCGGCCCGTCCTGATCGGCCTCGGCACCCTGGCCGGATATCTCTTCGTCTCCGTCGCGGTCTCCGGCGCCGTGCGTAGTGTGTTCGCGGTCAAGAACCGCTCCGTGTGGTGGCGGGCGCTGCACATCGGCGCCTACCCGGCATGGGGGGCCTCGCTGGTGCACGGGCTGAAGGCCGGCCGCGCCGCGGACCCCTGGGTGACGGCCTCGTACGCCCTGTGCCTGGCCGGGGTCGCCGGCGTCATCGTGCTGCGCCTGCGCGCCCGGCGGCTCGGCGCTCCCCCGCGTCCGGCCGCCGCCCCGCGTCCGGCCGCTCCGCCGCGTCCGGCCGCCGCCCCGCGTCCGGCCGCTCCGCCGCGTCCGGCCGCCGCCCCGCGCACCTCCGCGCCGCAGTCCGCCCCCGAGCCGTCGGCAGGTCAATCCCCGCGCGAGCCGGCGTACTTCGTGCAGGACATGCCCCTCACCGAGGTCCCGGCCGTCCCCGGGCAGCGCTCCGCGGCCGGGCCGGGCGGCGCCCGGCCCGGAGTCCAGCCGTACGCGGCCGCCGCCTCGGCTCCGATGGACCCGGGCGGCGGGAGCGGCGGACCGCTCGGCGGGCGCCTCGCCGACTTCGAGGGGCGGCTGTGAGCGGCCCGGCGGAGCGGCCGGGCCTCGGCTGCGTGGGCGCGCCCCGGCTGCTGGCCGGGCTCGACCGGACGGGGTGGCTCGACCGCGACGCCCACCTGGCGTCCCACGGCCCGCTGCCCCGCTTCCACCCCGACGAACTCGTCGACCTGGCCGCGGACATCGACCTGCGGGGGCGGGGCGGCGCGGGGTTCCCCTTCGCGCGCAAGCTGCAGGCCGTGACGCGGTCGGCCCGGGAGAAGGAGTCCGCCACCGCTGTCGTGGTCAACGGCAGCGAGGGCGAGCCGAGTTGTCTCAAGGACACGGCGCTGCTGCTGCACGCGCCGCACCTGGTGCTGGACGGCGCCCTGCTGGCCGCGTCCGCCGTGTCCGCCGAGGAGGTGGTGGTGGCCGTCACCCGGGCGGACGTGGAGCAGTCGGTGCGGGACGCCGTCGACGAACGGGGCCCTGGCGGACGGCGCGTGCGCGTGGCCCGGCTCCCCGAGCGGTTCGTGACGGGCGAGGGCACCGCCCTCGTCAGCGGCCTGAACGGCGGGCCGGCGCTGCCGTCCGGGCAGCGGGTGCGCACCAGCGAGCGGGGCCTGGGCGGGATGCCGACCCTGCTGTCGAACACCGAGACCTACGCCCAGCTCGCCGTCGCCGCCCGGCTGGGCGCCGCGGGCTACCGCTCGGTGGGCCTGCCTTCGGAGCCGGGGACGGTACTGCTCACCGTCGCCGGCTCCACGGTCGTCGAGACCCCGTCCGGCACCTCGTTGGCCTACGTCCTGGACCTGTGCGGGAGCGGCGTGGGCCAGGGGGTGCTGGTCGGCGGATACCACGGCCGCTGGCTGGAGCCGGGGGCGGCCCGCTCCGCGGGCCTGTCCCGGCAGTCCCTGGCCGCCTTCGGCGCGGTGCTGGGTGCCGGGGCGGTGCTGCCACTGCCCGAGGAGACCTGCCCGGCCGGGGAGGTGGCGGCGGTGACGCGCTGGATGGCCAACGAGTCGGCCGGGCAGTGCGGGCCGTGCGTACGCGGGCTGCCCGGGCTGGCCGACGTACTGGACGACGCCGTCCGGGGCGGCGGCCGGGCCGCGCTGGAGGCCGTGGAGGCCCGGATGAGAGCGGTGCGGCGCCGCGGCGCGTGCAGCCATCCGGACGGCACCTCGCACTTCGTGGCCTCGGCGCTCGCCTCCTTCCCCGAGGAGTTCCGCGACCACGCCCTCGGCAGCGGCTGCGGCCGGCCGGTGACCGGGGCGCTGCCCCTGCCCCGGGAGGAGGCCGCCGGGGGCGAGGAGCGGCTCGTCGTGGACTGGACGCTGTGCAAGGGGCACGGGCTGTGCGTGGACGTCCTCCCCGACGTCGTACGGCTCGACGCGGACGGCTACCCGGCCCAGGCCTCCATGCCGGTCCCCGCGCGGCTGCGGCCCAAGGCGCTGCGCGCGGTGCGGCGCTGTCCGGCGCTCGCGCTGCGCTTCCGGGAATGAGGGGCGCACGGGCGCGGCGGGGGCCCGAGTTCATTCCTGTCGCGATCTGACAAATTCCCGGGGAATTCGACTCCGACCGGCCCGGGCCCCGTATCAATGTCGAAGGCAGTGAGCCCACGGGATCGAACCAGAACCTCAAGGAGAGATCGTGAAGACAATGCGCCGTGAAATGATCGCCGGGTCGGCGGCGGTCGCGGTACTGCTGTTGACGGCCGGGTGCGGTGCCGACGGGAATTCCACTGCGAAGGGGAATGCTGTGAAGCCCGTGAGCGACAGCAAACAGCTCGACCTGTACGGGTCGGGATACGGATCGGGGTCGGGTGACGGCGGCGGGGCCGCCGACGCCCCGGCGGGCGGGGGCGCGAAGAGCGGCCCGGCCGGGCAGTTGAAGGTGCAGGAGACGGCCGGCCTCGGCTCCGGGGTCACCGACGGCGAGGGCTTCACCCTCTACCGCTTCGACAAGGACACGGCCAAGCCCCCGAAGTCCAACTGCGACGGCGACTGCGCCAGGGCCTGGCCGGTCGTCCTCGCGGACGACGCGCAGGCCGGGGCGGGTGTCGACGCCTCGATGCTGGGCTCGGTCACCCGGGCCGACGGCACCCGGCAGCTGACGCTCGGGGGCTGGCCGGTGTACCGCTACGCGAAAGACGCCAAGGCGGGCGACGCGCTCGGCGAGGGCGTCGGCGGCACCTGGCACGTCCTGGGACCCGACGGCAGGCCGGCCGCGGCCGGCAAGGGCGCGGGCTCCGGCTCGGGTTCGGGTTCCGGGATGAACGGGATGAACATGGGCTCGGGAATGGGCTCCGGAGCGGGAACGAACCTGGGGGCCGGGGCGAATACCTCGGCGGACGGGAAGAAGGTCTCGCTCTCGGTCCGGCAGAACGCACAGCTGGGCGGAATTCTGCAGAACGCGGAGGGCTGGACGCTCTACCGTTTCGACAAGGACAGCGCCTGGCCGATGAAATTCGGCTGCCTCGACGCCTGCCTGGACACCTGGAAACCCGCCAAACCGGTGAACAAGTCGGAGGTCTCCGGAATTCCCGCCGAACTGGTCGGAACGGTGAAACGCCCGGACGGTTCGGAGCAGCTGACGATCGACTGCTGGCCCGTCTACACGTTCACCGGTGACAAGCAGGCGGGCGACGTCAACGGGCAGGGCAAGCAGGGCCTCTGGTTTGCCGTCACCGACAAGGGCAAGAAGGCGAAGGCCGCCGGCTAGGCCGCCGGGCGGGCCCCCGACGCACGCCACCCCCGATCCCGTGGTGCCCGGCACCCCCTCCCCCGCCGGGCACCACGGTCCCCTCCCCCTCGACCCTCCCGTGAGGTTGCCGATGTTCCCGTCCGACCGCCGGATCCGCCGGGCGCTCGCCCTGGGCGCCGTCCTGTGCGCCGTGTCGGCGGCCGGTGCCTGCGCCGGCGCGCCCGCCCACCCGGGGGCCGCGCACGCGGAGCACGCCGCCCACGCCTCGACCGCCGCCCCCGCCGCCCCCGCCGCCCCCGCGACGGTCGAGCAGATCGCCACCGCCCTGGGCTGCACCGCCGAACTCGGCACCCAGGCCGAGGAACTGCGCCAGGGCGCCTGCGAGACCGCCCAGGGCACCTACCGCATGACCACCTTCCGCGCCGAGGAGGGCCTGCACTCGTGGCTGGCCGAGGCCGAGCCGTACGGCGGCGTCTACCTGGTCGGGGACCGCTGGGTGGTCACCGCGCAGTCGGCGGACGCCCTGGCCGGCCTGCGCGGGCGCCTCGGCGGCAGCGTCGAGACCGGCGCGGAGCACACCGGGCACTGAGCGCGCGTCCGGGCGGGGCCCCGCAAACCCCCGCAGCGCGTAGGCCAGTTGTCCGGAAATCCCCTCATTCGTGAGGAGGACGAGAGCCACCGCGAGGGATGATTCGCTCCGCCCCGCCGTGCTCCAAGGTGTCAGGGAACCGTCGTCCGCCGAAAGGAACGACCCTCCCGTGCCGCGCATGAAACGCCTCGCACCCCTGCTCGCCACCGCCGGTCTGCTCGCCGGCTCCCTGCCCTTCCTGACCGCCGCCCCGGCCGCCGCCGACCCCGCCGTCCAGGAGTACCGGCCGGCGAAACCCGCCTGGCACCGGTGCAGTGCCGAGCAGCCGGCCTCGTACGAGTGCGCGACCCTCACGGTGCCGCTCGACTACCGGCAGCCCCGGGGACGCACCCTCGACCTCGCGATATCCCGGGTCAAGAGCCCGGACCCGGCCAAGCGGCACGGCGTCCTGCTGATGAACCCCGGTGGCCCGGGCGGCCCGGGCCTCGACCTGCCGCTGACGGCGGGCGCGGCCCTGCCCCCGGAGGTCCGGGAGCAGTACGACCTGATCGGCTTCGACCCGCGCGGGGTCGGTGCCAGCAGCCCGGTCGGCTGCGGACTGACCGACGCGGAGAAGGAGTTCCAGCGCGCCTACCGGCCCGAGGCCTTCCCCTCCGACGTGGCCTGGGCGCGCACGGTCGCGGACAAGTGCCGGGAGAAGGCCGGCGCGGTGCTCCCGTACATCACCACCCGCAACACCGCCCGCGACATGGACGCGATCCGCTCGGTCCTGGGCGAGCGGAGGATCTCGTACCTGGGCTACTCCTACGGGACCTACCTCGGCGCCGTGTACACCCAGATGTTCCCGTCCCGGACCGACCGGTTCGTGCTGGACAGCGCGGTGGACCCGCAGCGGATCTGGCGGGGGATGCTCCAGGTGTGGGCCTCGGAGGCCGAGCCCGCGTTCGCCCGCTGGACGCGGTGGACGGCGGAGCGCGACGCCGAGTACCACCTCGGAGCCACCCCGGAGGCGGTGTCGGCCACCTTCTGGGGGCTGGTGGCGCGGGCGGACCGCGACCCGGTCGAGTTCCAGGGCCAGAAGATCACGGGTGACGACATCCGCCGGGGGCGGCCGCTGTTCTTCTCCCCGGCCCAGGCGGCCCCGGCCCTCAGCGCGCTCAAGGCCGCGGCCGACGGCACCCCGCCGCCGCAGGGCCTCGCCGTGCCCGACGTGCGCGCCGCCCTGCGCGGCTCCGCCGAGCCCCCTTCGGACAACGCCACCGCCGTGTTCTGGTCGGTGGTGTGCGGGGACACCGACGCCTGGCCGCGCGATCCCGAGCAGTACCGGCGCGACGCGGAGCGGGACAAGGCCCGGTACCCGCTTTACGGGGACATGGCCTCCAACATCAAGCCGTGCGCCTTCTGGCAGCGGCCGGCCGAGGCGGCCACGCCGATGCGGACCCGGGCGGACGCGCTGACCGTGCAGAACGAGTGGGACTCGCAGACCCCGCTGGTCAGCGGGCTGGGCCTGCACTCCGTCCTGCGGGGTTCGCGGATGGTCCTCGCCCGGGGCGGGGAGGGGCACACGGTGTACCTGAGCGAGCCCGGCTCCTGTGTGAACGCCCCCGTCACCTCCTACCTGGCCACCGGCCGGCTGCCCGCGCGGGACGTGGCCTGCACGACCGTGCCGGCGCCGGACCGGCGGCGCGAAGCCCGGCCGGGCGGGGAGCCGCTGCCGTTGCCGGCCGGACCGCAGCGGTTCTGACCCCGGCTCCGGCTCCGGCCCCCGCCCCGCGCGGAGTTCCGCTCAGCGGAACGCGCGTGGAGCGGGGGCCGTCCGGCGCGGCATCGTGGTGAACGCGCCGGGGGGACCGGCGCTCCGGGCCGCCACGGCGGCCCGCAGGACGGAACCGACACCGGGGGACTCCACCATGAGCCGCATCACCGCCCGCTTCGCCGCCGCCTCCCTCATCGCCCTGGGCAGCCTCGCGGGCTTCGCGGGGACCGCGCAGGCCGAGCCGATCGACTACGTGAAGATCGAGCTGCTCGAACTGACCTGCCACCAGCAGAGCGAGGGCGACCACGACGAGGCGTACCTGAACATCACCGACGCCAACGGCAACCAGGTCAAGGTCTGGCCGGGCAACAACGTCAAGTACCAGACGATGGGCACCGGCTACGTGCGCTCGCTGGCGGACGGCAACGGCAACAGCGCCCTGATCCTCGGCAAGCAGCAGGCCCGCACCCTGACCCTGTGGGACTACGACACGACCAGCGCGGACGACAAGCTGGGCGCGACCCTGGTCACCGGCAGCGAGTTCAACGGCGAGGTGCAGTACCGCTCGCTGGAGGGCTCCGGCGGGGTGTACACGATCGCCTACCGCGTGATCGACATCTGATACCGGCCGCCGGGGGCGTCCGTCACGCCCCCGGCGCCGTCTCCTCCGCCCGCCGCGCCCCGCGTCCGGCCGGAGTGGGCGCCCCGGGCGGCGCGGCCGCCGCCGGGCGGCCGCCGCGCAGCGGGGTCGCCAGCCCCGCGCCGAGGATCAGCAGGCACAGGACGCCGCCGGCGAGGCTCGCCGCCGGCACCCCGTAGTGCTTGCCCGTCAGGGTCAGGACGGCCGCGCCCACGGGGCCGCCGGCGTTGTGCACCGCCCAGAAGGCGGAGGTGACCCGGCCGAGCAGCGCGTCCGGTGTCACCTCCTGGCGCAGGGTCATCGAACAGACCCCGCCGAGGGTCGTGCCGAACATGAACACGGCGGCCAGTACGGCGATCACGGCCACGCTGCGGCTGAGGCCGATGCCCGCGACCGCCACCGCGATCATCCCGACGGCGCCCAGCCAGCAGGGCCCGAAGCCGAGGGCCCGCCGCAGCCGGCCGGCCGCGAGGGCCGCGCCGATGACGCCCGCCCCGCTCACGGCGAGCACGTAGCCGAGGGTGGCCGGGCCGTGGCCCAGGTCCTCCTCGACCCGGTAGATCAGCAGGTCGGTGGCGCCCATGGTGACGAAGGTCAGCAGGGTGAGCAGGAGGGTCAGGGGGCGCAGCAGGGCGTGGCCCCACAGGAAGCGGAAGCCCACGACGAAGGTCTCGCGCAGGCGGGCGCCTCCGGGAGCGGGGGCGGGGGTCTCGTCCGGGGGCACCGCGTGGCGTCCGAAGCTCACCCAGCGCAGGCTGAGCGCCGAGACCAGGAAGGTGGCCCCGTCCACCCCCAGCGCCCATTCGGCGGAGGCCTCGGCGGTGAGCAGCCCCGCGGCCACGGGTCCCACCAGGGTCCCGAGGGCGAAAGTGCCCATCAGCCGGCCGTTGGCGGCGGTGAGGTCCTCGCCGCGCACCAGTTGCGGCACGGCGGTCACGTACGCCACGTCGAACACCGTCTTGAGGGCGGTGACCATTGCGGTCAGTACGTAGAGCACCCACAGGCGGGGGCCGGCCGTCAGCCAGACCAGGGGGACCGCGCCGAGCAGCACGGCCCGCAGCAGATCGCAGGCGATCATCAGGCGGCGGCGGTCCGAACGGTCCACCACATGGCCGGCGAACAGCCCGGTGAGGATCCCGGTCACCCCGGAGACGACGGTGATCAGGCCCATCTGGACGAGCGACCCGGTGGCGCGCAGGACGAGTACGGGCAGCGCCATCAGGGTGAGGGAGCCGCCGATGACGGACAGGGCCTGGCCGATCCAGAAGACGGTGAAGTCGCGGTTGCGCCGGAGGGAGGCGGGGGCCGACACCCCGTCAGCCCAGCAGGGCGTACACGGTGGAGGCGGTGGCGGCGGGGTCCTCGGCGCCGACCGGGGTCATGGCGGCGTCGGCGAAGGCCATCCGTTTGCCGAGCTTGGTGACGCGGACGGTGACGAGCACGTCCGCGCCCACGACGGGCCGCTGGAAGCTCGTGGACTGCTGGACGGTGGTCATCGGTCCGTAAGCCCCCCGCGCGGCGGAGACCGCGATGACGGTGGCGGTGTCGGCGGCGGCCATCAGGGCCTGGCCGGACAGGCCGCCGCCGTCGCGGGCCAGGGAGTCGGACCAGGGCAGCCGCAGGACGGCGTGCCGCTCTCCGGTCTCCTCGACGGTGAGGCCGAGGGCGAGCACCCAGGGGGCGAAGTTGTCGGCGAGGATCCTGTCGGCTTCTGCGGGTGTGAGCGTCACCCGGCGATTGTGGCGGCCCGGCCGGGCCGCCACAACTGCCTTTCCGCCGGAGGGATCAGGGGCTCAGAGGGCCGCGGCCAGCTCGGTGCCCTGGCGGATGGCCCGCTTGGCGTCGAGTTCGGCCGCCACGTCGGCGCCGCCGATCAGGTGCGCCTCGATGCCCTCGGCGCGCAGCGCCTCGTACAGGTCGCGGCGCGGCTCCTGGCCGGTGCACAGGACGACCGTGTCGGCGGGGACCAGGTGCGGCTCGCCGTCGACGGTGATGTGCAGGCCCTCGTCGTCGATCCGCTCGTACGTGGCGCCGGCGACGGAGACGACGCCGCGGTGCTTGAGCTCGGCGCGGTGGATCCAGCCGGTCGTGGTGCCGAGGCCGGCCCCGACCTTGGTGGTCTTGCGCTGGAGGAGGGTCACCTTGCGCGGGGCGGCGGGCCGCTCGGGGGCGGTGAGGCCGCCGGGGCCGGCGTACGCGGTGTCGACGCCCCAGTGCCGGAAGTAGACGGCGGGGTCCTGGGAGGCGCCCTCGCCGCTGTCGGTGAGGAACTCGGCGACGTCGAAGCCGATGCCGCCGGCGCCGACGACGGCCACGCGCTCGCCGACGGGGGCGCCGTCGCGGAGCACGTCGAGGTAGCTGACGACGTTGTCCCGGTCCACGCCCTCGATGGCGGGGGTGCGGGGGGTGACGCCGGTGGCGACGACGACCTCGTCGTAACCGCGCAGGGTGTCCACGTCGGCCGGGGTGCCCAGGCGCACGTCGACGCCGAGGGCTTCGAGCCGGTTGCCGAAGTAGCGGATGGTCTCCTCGAACTCCTCCTTGCCGGGGATCCGGCGGGCGATGTCGAGCTGGCCGCCGATGTGGCCGGAGGCCTCGAAGAGGGTGACGGCGTGGCCGCGTTCGGCGGCCGAGACGGCGCAGGCGAGGCCGGCCGGGCCGGCGCCGACGACGGCGACGGTCTTCTTCGTCCGGGTGGGGGACAGGACGAGCTCGGTCTCGTGGCAGGCGCGCGGGTTGACCAGGCAGCTGGTGATCTTCCCGCTGAAGGTGTGGTCGAGGCAGGCCTGGTTGCAGCCGATGCAGGTGTTGACGGTCTCGGGGCGGCCGGCCGCGGCCTTCGCGACGAACTCGGCGTCCGCGAGGAAGGGGCGGGCGAGCGAGACCAGGTCGGCGCGGCCGTCGGCGAGGATCTCCTCGGCCTTCTCGGGGGTGTTGATGCGGTTGCTGGTGACCAGCGGGACGGAGACCGCGCCCATGAGCTTCTGCGTGACCCAGGTGTAGGCGCCGCGCGGGACGGAGGTGGCGATGGTGGGGATGCGGGCCTCGTGCCAGCCGATACCGGTGTTGATGATGGTCGCGCCGGCCGCCTCGATCTCCTTGGCGAGGTGGACGACCTCGTCGAGGGTGGAGCCGCCGGGGACCAGGTCCAGCATGGACAGGCGGTAGATCAGTATGAAGTCCTCGCCGACGGCGGCGCGGGTGCGGCGGACGATCTCCAGCGGGAAGCGCACGCGGTTCTCGTACGCGCCGCCCCAGCGGTCGGTGCGCTTGTTGGTGGCGGCGGCGATGAACTCGTTGATCAGGTAGCCCTCGGAGCCCATGATCTCGACGCCGTCGTAGCCGGCCAGCTTGGCGAGGCGGGCGGCGCGGACGAAGTCCTCGACGGTGCGCTCGACCTCGGCGTCGGAGAGCGCGTTCGGGACGAAGGGGCTGATGGGGGCCTGGATCGCGCTGGGGGCGACGAGGTCCTTGTGGTAGGCGTAGCGGCCGAAGTGGAGGATCTGCATCGCGATCTTCCCGCCCTCGGCGTGCACCGCGTCGGTGATCACCCGGTGCTCGGCGGCCTCCTCCTCGGTGGTGAGGCGGGAGCCGCCCTCGAAGGGGCGTCCGGCGTCGTTGGGGGCGATGCCGCCGGTGACGATCAGGCCGGCGCCGCCCTTGGCGCGCTCGGCGTAGAAGGCGGCGAGGCGTGCGAAGCCGCCCTGGTGCTCTTCCAGGCCGGTGTGCATCGAGCCCATGATCACGCGGTTCGGCAGGGTGGTGAAGCCGAGGTCCAGGGGGCTCAGCAGGTGCGGGTACGGGCTCATGGGTGTGTGTCTCCTCGCGCGGTGTCCTGACCCCTGTTGTAAGGGAGCGGGAGACGGTTTTGCAACTAGGTGCAAAAGAGCTGTGGCGACTCTCACGGCACCGCCGCCCGCGCGGCCGGGGCCACGGGGGCGGCGGGGCGGACCCGCCCCGGGCTGGAACCCGTCAGGAGCGGCGGAGGCGGACCGTGACGATCTGGAACGGGCGCAGGTTCAGCGGGACCTCCCCCGACGGGGTCGCGGCGCCGACGGCCGTGGGCGGCAGGGGGCGCTCCAGCAGGTCGGTCTCGGTCGCCGCGCCGAGGGGGAAGCCGGCGGTGAGGACGGCCCGGGCGCGGCCGCCCCGGGACTCGTAAAGCCGCACGACCACGTCGCCGCCCCGGTCCTCGGCGAGCTTGACCGACTCCACGACGACCGCGTCGTTGTCGACGGACAGCAGCGGCGCGACCGGGCCCGCTCCGCGCAGGACCCGCTCGGGCAGGTTGAGCGCGTGGCCCTCGCGCACCGCGTCCCCGACGTCCGCGCCCGGCGCGAGCGCGAAGCGCAGGGTGTGGCGGCCCTGGTCGGTCTCCGGGTCCGGGTAGCGCGGGGCGCGCAGGAGCGAGAGGCGGACGGTGGTGGTCTGGCCGCCGTCGGGGCGGACGTCGCGGGTGACGTCGTGGCCGTACGTGGAGTCGTTGAGCAGGGCCACGCCCCAGCCGGGCTCCTCCGCGTGGATCCAGCGGTGGGCGCAGATCTCGAACCGGGCGGCCTCCCAGGAGGTGTTGGTGTGGGTGGCGCGGTGGACGTGGCCGAACTGGGTCTCGGAGGCGCTTCGTTCGGCCTTCACATCGAGGGGGAAGGCCGCCTTGAGGAACTTCTCCGTCTCGTGCCAGTCCACCTCGGTGACCAGGTCCACGGTCTTGGCCCCGGCCCGCAGGGTGATCGTCTGGGACACGGCCGAGGAGCCGAAGGACCGGGTGACGGCGACGGTGCAGGCGTCGGGGCCGCTCCCGGAGACCTCCAGGGTGTCGAGCGCGTCGAGGTCGGTGACCTTGTTGCGGTAGAAGGCCTCCACGTCCCAGGCGTCCCACATGTTCGGGAAGTCCGGGTGGATCTGGAGCAGGTTGGCGGCGGCGCCCGGGGCGACGGCCTCCCGGCCCTGTTCGAGGTCGTACGCGGAGACGATCAGGCCGCGGCCGTCGACCTCCACCAGCAGCCGTCCGTTCGCCAGGACGTACCCGCCGCCGTGCCGCTCCTCCACGGTGACCGGCTGCGGGGCCGCGGCGGGGAGGTCCGCTCCGCCGGCCGGGACCCCGCGCCGGGTGTGCGGGGCGCAGTTGAAGACGAGCTCCCGCCCGCCCTCCCCCGCCAGGGCGGTCCGCGCGGCCAGGGTGAGGGCGCGCAGTTCCTCCCCCACCCGCGCGTACGTCTCGCGGGCCTCGCGGTGGACCCAGGCGATGGAGGAGCCGGGCAGGATGTCGTGGAACTGGTGGAGCAGGACGGTCTTCCAGAGGCGTTCCAGGTCCTCGTACGGGTAGGCGAAGCCGGGGACGCGCACGGCGGCGGTCGCCGCCCACAGCTCGGCCTCGCGCAGCAGCGACTCGCTGCGGCGGTTGCCCTGCTTGGTCCTGGCCTGGGAGGTGTAGGTGCCGCGGTGCAGTTCCAGATACAGCTCGCCGGCCCAGACCGGCGCGTCCCCGTACTCGGCGCGGGCCTGGTCGAAGAAGGCGTCCGGGCGCTCGATCTCCACCCGCGGGGAGCCCTCGAGGTCCCGCAGGCGGCGGGCCCGGGCCAGCTGCTCGCGGGTGGGGCCGCCACCGCCGTCCCCCCAGCCGAAGGGCACCAGGGAGCGTGAACCCCGGCCCTTCTCGCGGTAGTTGCGGGCGGCGTGCGCGAGCTGGGCGCCGCCGAGGTCGCTGTTGTAGGTGTCGACGGGAGGGAAGTGGGTGAAGACGCGGGAGCCGTCGATGCCCTCCCACCAGAAGGTGTGGTGCGGGAACCGGTTGGTCTGGGACCAGCAGATCTTCTGGGTGAGGAACCACCGGTTGCCCGCCAGCCGGACGATCTGCGGCAGCGCGGCGGTGTAGCCGAAGGAGTCGGGCAGCCAGACCCCCTTGGTGTCGATGCCGAACTCCTCCAGGAAGAACTTCTTGCCGTAGAGGAACTGGCGGACCATGGCCTCGCCGCCGACCATGTTGGTGTCCGACTCCACCCACATGCCACCGACCGGCACGAACTGCCCGTCCGCGATCTTCTTCTTGACCCGTTCGAAGAGCTCGGGCCGGTGGGTTTTGATCCAGTCGAGCTGCTGGGCCTGGGACATGGCGAAGACGAACTCGGGGTGCTCGTCCATCAGGGCGACCATGTTGGAGACGGTCCGGGACACCTTGCGGACCGTCTCGCGCAGCGGCCACAGCCAGGCCGAGTCGATGTGGGCGTGGCCGACGGCGCTGATGCGGTGCGCGGAGGCGTGTGCGGGGGCGGCGAGCACCCCGGCGAGGCGGGCGCGGGCGGCGGGGGCCGTGCCCGGGACGTCGTCGAGGTCCACCTCGTCGAGGGCGGAGGCGACGGCGTGCAGGACCGTGTGGCGGCGGGCGTCGTCCTCGGAGAGCTGGCCCATCAGCCCTTCGAGGACGTCGAGGTCCTGCACGAGCTCCCAGACCTCGGTCTCGAAGACGGCCAGCTCCATCCGGGCCAGCCGGTACAGGGGCCGGTCGCCGCTGGTCAGCCGGTCCCCCTCGGCGGTGGGGCGGTGCTCGACCAGGACGGGGTTGGCGGCGGCCTCGACATACCACTCGATCCGCTCGCCGCCGGCCGCCCGGTCGGCCACGCGCACCCAGTCGTTGTACGGGTTGAGGGCCTTGACCTCGGAGCCGTCGGCCCGGTGGACCAGGCCCTCGCACTGGAAGCCGGGCATCATCCGGTCGAAGCCGAGGTCGAGGACGGCCTCGACGGTGCGGCCCGCCCAGTCGGCGGGCACGGCGCCGGTGACCCGGAACCAGGTGGTGCCCCAGGCCGGGCCCCAGGCGTCGCCGGGCGCGCAGGGCGCGTAGGCGGCGGCCAGCGCCTCGGCGACGGGGACGGGCTCCCCGGGGGCGTCCCAGCGTTCCACGGTGAGCGGGACCGTGCGGGAGCGGACGGCGGGCCTGATGCGTTCGCCCAGGACCCGGCGGAGGCGTTGCTCGGTGATGCTGCGGTCGTCGTGCATGACGGCGGCTCCAGGGGGAGGGTCGGGTGCGGTTCAGACTTTGACGGCTCCCTCGCCCACGCCCCGGAAGAAGAAGCGCTGGAGGGCGAGGAAGAGCAGCATCATCGGCAGCAGGGCGGCCATCGCCCCGGCCGCGATCAGCCTCTGGTCGTTGACGGTCGTGGCGCCGGCCAGGCTCTTCAGGCCGAGCTGGAGGGTGTAGTGCTCGCTGTCGGTCAGGACGATCAGGGGCCACAGGAAGTCGTCCCAGGCCCCCATGAAGCTCGTGATGCACACCACGGCCAGGGCGCCCCTGGCCGACGGGACGAAGACGCGGGTGAAACGGGTCCACTCGTTCGCCCCGTCGAGCACCGCGGCCTCCTCCAGCTCCCTGGGGACGGCGAGGAACGCCGCCCGCATGATCATGATGTTGAGGACGGAGACCGCGCCGGGCAGCCACACGCCGAGGAGGGTGTCGACTAGGCCCATCCCGCGCACGGTGAGGAACATCGAGATCATCACGGACTCGAAGGGGAACATCAGGGTGGCGGTCAGCACGGTGAAGACCGCCCTGCGGCCCCTCCAGCCCTCCCTGGACAGGGCGTAGCCGCCCATGGCGGCGAACACCAGGTTCGAGGTGACGGCGAGGGCCGCGACCACGAGGGTGTTGGCCGCGTACGGGAGCAGCGGGAAGGACTCGGCGACGCGGACGTAGTTGCCGAGGGTGGGCCGGGCCGGCAGGACCCCCTCGTAGACGTTCTCGCCGCGCCCGCGCAGTGAGGTCAGGAACTGCCAGGCGAGGGGGCCGGTCGTGACCACGAGGGCCAGGCAGAGCGTCAGGTAGCGGGCCGCCAGGCCGGCCCGGCGCCTGCCCGTGCCCCGTCGCCCGTTCGTGTCCCGTCGCCGGCCCGTGTCCCGGCGCCCGCTCATGCCTCGTCGCCCTTCGCCAGCCGGCGGCCCAGCAGGCTGAAGGCCAGGGTGAGCAGGAACAGCAGCAGGGAGAGGGCGGAGGCGTAGCCGGTCTCCCCCGCGAAGCCCAGGCCGACCTGCCGGATCAGGAACGGCAGGGTGCGGGCGCCGCCGCCGGGGCCGCCGCTCTCCCCGCCCAGGATGTAGACCTCGGTGAACACCCGCAGGGCCGAGATCGCCGACAGGGTCCCGACCAGCAGCATCATCGGCTTCACCGACGGGACGGTGATGCTGACGAACCGGCGCACCGAGCCCGCCCCGTCGAGGGCCGCCGCCTCGTGGAGCGCGCCCGGCACGTTCCCGAGGGCGGCCAGGTAGAAGACCATGTAGTAGCCCAGGCCCTTCCACACCGTGACGATCATCGCGGAGGCCAGCAGCAGGGTGCCGTCGGTCAGGAAGGGCACGGGCTCCGAGACCAGCCGCAGCCGGCCCAGGACGGCGTTGACCGCCCCGTCGCTGCGCAGCAGCCATTGCCAGATGAGGCCGACGACCACGGCGGAGGCGATCACCGGCGTGTAGAAGGCGGACCGGAACAGGCCGATGCCGGGGACCTCCCGCCGGACCAGGACGGCCAGCCCCAGCGGCAGCACGACCAGGCAGGGCACGACGACCAGCAGGTAGAGCACGCTGTTGGCGGCCGCCGTCCAGAAGTCGGGGTCGGCCAGGGCCCGCCGGTAGTTGGCGAGGCCGACGAAGCTCCCGCCGTCCAGGACCCGGGCGTCGGTGAGCGACAGGACGACGGTGTTGACGAACGGCCACAGGCTGAACAGCAGTACGGCGGCCAGCCCGGGTGCGAGGAACAGGTACGGGCTCCACCACCTGCGGTGCGGCAGCCCCCCTGCGCCCTGCGGCGCCGTCACCTCTTGTCCGCTGCGACCAGCAGCCGGTTGGCCTCCTCCTGGGCCTTGCGCACGGCCGTCCGGGCGTCCTGCTCCCCCATGATGGCCTTCTGCATCTCGCGCGTGACCGCGTCGCCGACCTGGCTGGTCCACTGGACGGGGGTGTTGGCGTCGAGTGCGGCCGTCCTCAGCTGCTCGGCGCCGATCGCGCGGGCCAGCGTCTCGGCGTCCTTGCCGTCGCCCCGGTCGGCGAAGCGGGGGTCGGCCAGGCCCCGGGCGTTGGAGGGGTAGATGGTGGCCCGGCGGGAGAACTCCACCTGATTGGGGCCGTTGGTGACCCATGCGGCGAACTCCGCGGCGGCGTCCGGGTGCGCGGTGTCCTTGCGGATGCCGAGGGACTGGGCGTAGATCCCGATGTGGCCGAGGGTGCCGGTGACCGCGCCCGCGACCCTGGTCTTCGCGTAGACCTGCGGGGCGTTGGCCTTGATGTCCTTGACGAAGCCCGGGGAGCCGGGGCCGAAGACGAGTCTGCCGCTGCCGTAGAGCTGGTTGATGTCGTCGGCCTTCAGCAGGGACTCCCTGGGCATGGCGCCCTTGGCGTACAGGTCCTTCATGCGTTCGGCCCAGGCGACGGCCCGGTCGGTGTCGAAGGTGAAGCGGTCGCCGGCCGGGGCGAGCAGGGGCACACCCATCTTCTGCCAGTCGCCGGGCAGCCGGCCCTTGGGGTCGGCCATGAAGGCCGCGTACCGGCCGCCGGAGCGCGCGGCGATCTGCTCGGCGCAGTCGAAGAACTGCTCGACGGTGGTGGGCGGCCGGTCGGGGTCGAGGCCGGACGCGGTGAACAGGTCCTGGTTGTAGGTGAGGATCTCGGGGGTCACGTACCAGGGGTAGGCGTAGACCCCGTCGCCCTTGCCCGGCAGCTTGAACTGCTCCCAGGCTCCGGGGACGTACTCCTTGGCGAGCCCGCCGTCGAGGGCTGCCACGTCGGCGAGCATGCCGCGGTCCGCGAGGAGCTGGAAGGAGTCGGTGGAGAGGTTGACCACGTCGGGCAGGGCCCCGGCCCGGGCGTCGGCGACGAGCTTCTCGTTGTAGCCGTCGCCCGGGACGTCCTCCCATTTCACCTTGGCGTCGGGGTACTCGCGCTCGAAGGAGTCGATGACCCCCTGGACGTAGGCCGTGTACACGGGCTTCAGCTGGAGAGTCCGGAAGGTGATCTCCCCGGCCACCCTGCCGGTCCTGTGCGCCTCGCCCGCGCCGCCGCCGCTGCCGCCGCCGAGGCCGCAGGCGGAGAGGGAGAGGAGGCCGGCGGCCGCCGCGGTGGCGACGGCCGTGCGGATCGGGTGGGAACGGGTCATCGTCGCCGCCTTCGTGGGAGTTCCGGCTCCGGCGCCGGAGGGCGGTGCCTCAGGCTGTCCCCACGCGCCGGGCGCGTCAATGCGGCCGGAATCCCGATGGCCGGGGGAACCCGCGTCCGGGGCCGTCGGCAGAAGGCGGGAGCCGGGCCGTCCCGACGGTCCCGAACTGGACTGCTGCGCTTTGGCGCGGGGCTTTGCGCCCTCATCGGACCCGGGCCGCCCGAGGGGCTTCCCGGCCCGGATTCGACTTCTTATCGACGGTCCGCCGGAAGGCCGCGACGGCGAATCGGCGCGGCGCACTAATGCGGTTTACCGCAATGAGGGTCGCCGTACGGGAGGGAGGCGCGGGGCGCTCACTTCATGCGGTACCGGGCCTTCTCGGCCAGCTTGCCGTCCTTGAAGCAGAAGCGGAGCACGTCCTCGGTGGCCTTGTCGTCGGTGGACACGTACCAGGCGCACACGCTGCCCGCGGGCTCGGCGGGCCCGGCTTCCTTGAGGGCGGTCCTCACGAAGGTATCGCCCGAGGGGAGCTTGGCGCGGACCTCTCCCTCGGGGTCGCCGACGTTCACCGATGTGTAGACCGTCGGGTCCAGCAGGATCTTCCCCGCGACGTCGACCATCTTCCCCAGGCCGAGGAAGAGGGCGACGAGGACTCCGGCGGCCGGCACCAGCGCCACTGCGCAGCCGATGAGACAACCCTTGCGCTGCGCCATGAACCGTTCCTCCGTGCCCTCGTGTTTCCTTCTGACACCACGGAGCCTCGCAGGGGCCGGGGCGGGCGCGCCGTACTCGAAAGTCGCAGGCCGGGGCGACGATCGCCTCGGTGTCAGAGGTCCCCGGGGTCGGTGTTCGCCCCGCACAGGACGACGGCGACCCGCTCGCCCAGCGGCCGCGGCGCGGTGCGCACGGCCGCGAGGGCGGTCGCCGCCCCGGCCTCGACGACGATCCGGTGCTCCTCCCAGAGGGCGCGTCGCGCGGCGGTGATCGCCCCGTCCGGGACGAGGACGGACACGGCGTTGTCCTGCCGGGCCGCGGCCAGGGCGTCGGCGGACACCCGGGTGGCGCCGAGGGAGTCGGAGGCGACGGAGTCCACGGCCACGTCGACGGGGCGGCCCGCCTCCAGGGCGGCGTTCAGGGCCCGGCAGCGCTCCGGTTCGACGGCCACCACCCGTACGCCGTGGGCCCGCGCGGCGGTGGCGACTCCGGCGAACAGCCCGCCCCCGCCGACCGCGACGACGACGGTGTCCAGCCCGGGCAGGGCGGCGCGGATCTCGTCGAGCAGGGTTCCGGCGCCGGCCGCGATGAGCGGGTGGTCGTAGGCGTGACTGCTCAGGGCCCCGCTGTCGGCGGCGAACCGGTGGCAGGCCTCCAGGGCCTCGGCGTAGCGGTCGCCGACGAGCCGTACGTCGGCGCCGTAGCCGCGCAGCCGCTCCACCTTGACGCGCGGGGCGGTGACGGGGAGGAACACCGTGGCGGGCACGCCCTGGGCGCGGGCCGCCCAGGCGCAGGCGAGGCCCGCGTTGCCGCCGGAGGCGATGGTGACGCCCGCGGCCGGCAGGGCCCCGGCCTCGCGGTGGGCGGCGAGGAAGTTGTGGGCGCCGCGGGCCTTGAAGGAGCCGGTGTGCTGGAGGTGTTCCAGGGCGAACCAGAGGCCCTCCGCGGCGGGTGCGACGGCGACGGGCCGGACGGCGCCGGCCGTGCGGACGGCGGCGGCGCGGACGGCGGCGTGGTCGAGCTGCTGTTCCATGGCGGGGCGGGCCTCTCTGGTGGTGCGGGGCGGTGGGCGCTCAGGCGGTGGGCCGGGCGGCGGCGATGAGCTGGCGCAGGGCGCCGTAGTACACCTCGTGGTCGGTCAGCGGGGGCAGCAGCTCGGCGGGCGCGCCGCCGAGGACCGGGAACTCGGCCGGGTCGAGCGCGGCGAGCGCGGCCCGTGAGGCGGCGGTGGCCCCGGCGGGGTCGCGGTGGTCGACGAAGGCGGCACTGCCCAGGGTCAGGAGGTACATCCGGCGGTAGACCGTCATGGCCTCGGCGGGGCTCATCCCGGCGGCGACGCTGTCGGCGAGGGCGGGTTCGACGAGCCGGGACAGCAGCTGGCGGCCCAGCCAGGGGCGTCCGCCGCGCAGGACGAGCAGCCCGGGGTGGGCGGTGAGCAGCCGGTAGAGGGCGCCGAAGCGCAGTTCGGCGGCCTCGGCCCAGTCGGTGCCGGCGGGGATGTCGGGGAGCCGGGCGGCGAGGTGCTCGGTGCACAGGTCCATCAGGCCGGCGAGGTCGGTGCAGCGGCGCTGGACGGTGGCGTGGGAGACGTCGAGGCGGTCGGCGAGGGCGCGGAAGCTCAGGGCCGCCGGCCCTTCCTCGTCGAGGATGCGCAGGGCGGCGACGGCGATGGCCTCGGGGGTGGCGCGGTCGAGGGCCGCTGATCGTCTCGGCATGAGATACACCGTATCAGCCACCGTCACATACAGCGCGTCCCGACAGCTCCCCTCCCCGCGGCCCCGGCAGGGCCGCGTGACGGCAGCTGCGGCCGAATTGCTGGTCATCGGGGCATACACATCGGCTGCTGTTGACAGCGGGTAGCCGCACCGCTGCACTGAGGCACGATCCCCGTCGGTACACCACGCCAAGGAGACCCCGTGCCGCCACGCCTGCGCGCCTCACTCCCCTGTCTCACCGCGGCCGCCCTGCTCGCCCTCGCGCTCTGCCCCGCCCCGGCGACGGCGGAGCCGACCGTGACCTCGGACACCCCGCTCGCCCTCACCCCGCCCATGGGCTGGAACAACTGGGCGCACTACATGTGCGACATCGACGAGGCGAAGGTGGTCGCCAACGCCGCGGCGCTCGTCTCCAGCGGCCTCGCCGCCAAGGGGTACGACACCGTCACCGTGGACGACTGCTGGATGCTCAAGGAGCGCGACACGCAGGGCAACCTGGTCGCCGACCCGGTGAAGTTCCCGCACGGCATGGCCTGGCTCGGCGAACACCTCCACGCCAAGGGGCTGAAGTTCGGGATCTACGAGGACGCCGGCTCCCTCACCTGCGAGCGCTACCCCGGCAGCGGCTCCCCCGAAGGCGGCGGCGCGGACCACTACGCCCGCGACGCCCGGCTGTTCGCCTCGTGGAACGTGGACTACGTGAAGATGGACGGCTGCAACCTGTGGGTGCCGCCCGGGAAGACGAAGGAGCAGGCCTACCGGGACGCGTACGGCTCGGTGGCCCGGGCGCTGCGCGACAGCGGGCGCGCGATGGTGCTCTCCGCCTCCGCCCCCGCCTACTTCCAGCAGGGCGAGTGGGGCGGCTCCGACTGGCACAAGGTCCTCGACTGGGTCGGCGAGAGCGGCCAGTTGTGGCGCGAGGGCAAGGACATCAAGGTCTACGCGCCGGCCGCCCCGCAGACCTCGCGCTGGGGTTCGGTGCTGGGGAACTACGGGTACAACCGCTGGCTCGGCCGGTACGCGGCCCCCGGCAACTGGAACGACCCGGACTTCCTGATCGCGGGCGCCCCCGGGCTGAGCGACGCGGAGGGCCGCAGCCAGGTGGGGCTGTGGGCGATGATGGCGGCCCCCTTCATCCTGTCCTCCGACGTCGCCTCGCTCAGCCCGGGCGGACTCGCGGCCCTCGGGAACACCCGCCTGATCGCGCTGGACCAGGACCCGCTGGGCCGCCAGGGCGCGGTCGTCTCCTCCAACGCCGCCTTCGACGTGCTGGTCCGGCCGCTCGCGAACGGGGACCGCGCCGTGGCCGTGCTCAACCGCTCCGCCGCCGCGCGGGCCGTGTCCGTGCCACTGGCCGACATCGGGCTGCCCGCCCCCTGCGCCGTGGACGCCGAGGACCTGTGGAACGGGAAGCGCACGAAGGTCGGCGACGCGCTGACCGGGCGGCTCGCCGCGCACGACACGGCGGTGTGGCGGCTCACCCCGCGGGGCTGCGCCGAGGCCGTGCCCACCGGGCAGATCAACGGCCTCGGGGCGAAGTGCGCCGACGGGGCGAGTACCAGCGGCGTCGGTGCGGTGGTCCTCGCGGCCTGCACCGCCGGGGCCGACCAGCGCTGGACCCTGGGCGGCGGACGGCTGAGGCTGGCCGGCCAGTGCCTCACCGCGGGCGGCGGGGGGCTGGTGCGGCTGGCGGACTGCGCGCCGGGGCGCCGGGCCGGGCAGAGCTGGCGGCACCGGCGTGACGGATCCCTGGTGGAGGAGTCGAGCGGGACGTGCCTGACGGCTCCCCCGGCTCCCGCGACGGCCGACGCCCCGGCCGAGAGGCTGCGGCTGGCCGGCTGCGGCGACCACCGCGCCGACCAGGCCTGGTCCCTGCCGGTCTGACGGCGCGGAGCGCCGGTCCGGGGGCCGCGGCGGCGGGCGGGGTTCACTCGTCCGGGGGAATCGCCCCGGCGGGCGGCCCCGCCCGGCACGGGCGCTCGGTTCACTGGCCGGGAGACAGCGGGGGGCGGCAGCCGTAACGATCCTGCGGCCGCCCCTTCCGGCGCCCACGGGCCGGGCGAGCCGACAGGAGTGCACCGAGATGTACGAGAACGCGCAGGAGCGCCCCCAGACCCCCGCGTCCCCGGCCGCCGGGATCACCGACGGCGTGGTGGAACTCCGCAAACGCAGACCGTCCGCCCCCGCTTCGGACACCGACCGGCCCGCCCCGGCGGCCGCCAGGGGCGGCGCCCGCGGAACGACGCCGGATCCCCCGGGGGCACGGGGGGCCTGACCGGCCCGCCGCGGACGGCAGGCGGGGCCCGGCCCGGCCCGGCAGGGCGGCAACGGACGCGGTCGGGGCAGGGCACGGGCCGCCCGACGCGGGCGAGCCGAGGCCGGCGCGAGCCGAGGCCGGCGCAGGCAGGGGGCCGCCGCAGGCAGGGCCTGCCCGGACAGGGCCCGCGCGAGCAGGGCCGCCGCAGGCAGGGGCAGCGCAGGCAGGGCCGCCGCAGGCAGGGGGCCGGGCAGGGCGGGTGCGGTGCGCCCGGCGCGGGCGCGCCCGGGGTGGTGGCGGGGCCCCGGCCGGGGTGGGCGGCGCTATGTTGGCGGGAGGGCTCCGAGGGGGCCGCGCGGGCCGCTCCGGTCCGTGGTGTCCGGCCGGCCGGCGCGGAGGTGACCCCATGACACGTGTGCAGGCGGACCCGGCGCACCGCCCCCCGGACTGGTCCGGCGCCGTCTGCGGCTGGGCCGCCGCGTTCGCCGGGCTGGCGGCCGCCGCGCTCGCGGCCGCCTTCGTCCGGCCGGAGGCCGCCCCGCTCACCGCGGTGGGCGGGGCCGTGGTGGACCGTACGCCCGCCGCCGTCAAGGAGTGGGCCATTCGCTCCTTCGGCACCTCCGACAAGCTGGTGCTGACCCTCGGGGTCGTCGCCGTCCTCGCCGCGCTCTCCGCCGCCACCGGGGCCCTCGCCGTACGCCGCCTGCGCGCGGGATGCGCGCTCGCGGGGACGGTGGGACTGGTCGGGGCCGCGGCCGCGCTCGGCCGCCCCGAAGCCGGGTGGAAGGATGCGCTGCCCTCCCTTGTCGCCGGAGCGGTCGCCGCCTGCGTCCTGTACCTGTTGGTCACGGCCCTGCGGCGGCCCCGGCCGGCGGCTGGACGGCCCGGCGGGACCTGGCCGATGGACCGCCGCGGGTTCGGCCGCCTCCTCGCCGCCACCGTCGCCGCCTCGACGGTGGCCGGGTACGCGGGGCGGCGCCTCGGCGCCCACGGCTCGGCCGGAGCCACCGCCTCCCGGGCGGACCTGGTCCTGCCGCCCCCGGCCGTGCCCGCGCCGCCGGTGCCCGCCGGGGCGGACCTGGAGGTGCCGGGCGTGGGGCCGTTCGTGACCCCGGCCGCGGATTTCTACCGGGTGGACACCGCCCTCGTCGTCCCCCGCGTCGATGCCGGCTCCTGGCGGCTGACCGTCCACGGCGAGGGGGTCTCCCGGCCCCTGACCCTCACCCTGGCCGATCTGCTCGCCCGCCCGCTGACCGAGCACGACATCACCCTGTGCTGCGTGTCCAACGAGGTCGGCGGCCCGTACGTGGGCAACGCCCGCTGGCTCGGCGCGCGCCTCGCCGACCTGCTGCGCGAGGCCGGGGTGCGGCCTCCCTCGCAGGGCGGCCCGGCCGACCAGCTGGTGGCGCGCTCGGTGGACGGGATGACGATCGGCACGCCCGTCGAGACGGTGATGGACGGCCGCGACGCCCTGCTGGCCGTCGGAATGAACGGCGAGCCGCTGCCCTTCGCGCACGGCTTCCCTGTCCGGATGGTCGTCCCGGGCCTGTACGGGTACGTGTCCGCCTGCAAGTGGCTGACCGAGCTGCGGCTGACCACCTTCGCCGCCTACGACGCGTACTGGGTGCGCCGCTCCTGGGCGCAGCGGGCCCCCGTCAAAACGCAGTCGCGGATCGACACCCCGCGCCTCTTCTCGCAGCTCGCGCCGGGGCCCGTGGCGGTGGCCGGGGTGGCCTGGGCACAGCACCGAGGAATCTCCCGCGTGGAGGTCCGGGCGGACGGCGGCCCCTGGCACGAGGCCCGGCTCGGCGACGCCGACGGCAACGACACCTGGCGGCAGTGGGTATGGCCGTGGGAGGCGGCACCCGGGGAGCACACGCTGGAGGTCCGCGCCACCGACGGGCGGGGAGAGGTACAGACGCCGGAGCGCCGGGGCACCCTCCCCGACGGCGCGACGGGCTGGCACTCGGTCACGGTGAGCGTCCGCGCGTAGGGGCTCCGGGGTCGTACATTGTGGTGGAATACCGGATGTACGTGCGGATACCGGGTATGCCCGTGGAATCCGGGGATGGCAGTAGATTCCGGGATGACCCGTGGATGCCGGGCGTCCCGGGGACATGACGCTGTGGGGCCGTACGTCAGGAGCCGACGCCGTGGAACTGACCAGCACGTCGTTCCTCGCCACGATGATCGCCGTCACCGTGCTGGCGATGCTCCTCGCGCTGCTGCTGTGGAACCGGGTGCCGGGTCCGCGCGTGGTGCGCTGGGCGGCCCGGGTGCTGATGATCGGCCTGTGCCAGCTGACGGCCATCGGCGTGGTGGCGGCGTGGATCAACGACGGCTACGGGCTCTACGCCTCCTGGGACGACCTGCTGGGCACCGGCGCCGGCGCGAACGCCTCGGCGATGACCGGCCCCCCGGTCGGCCGGGCCCGCTTCACTCCGGGGGAGAACGGCACGCGGACCACCTACTTCCGGGGCAGCCACTCGAAGCTCGCCGGACAGGTGACCGTGTGGACGCCCCCCGAGTACGACGCCCCGGGCGCGGAGAAGACCCGCTTCCCGGTGCTGACGCTGCTGCACGGCTACCCGGGCACCCCGCGCTCCTGGCTCGACCTGGGCTCGATGCCGGACGCGCTGGAGCAGCTGGTGCGCCTGGGTGCGGCACACCCGTTCATCCTGGTGATCCCCGAGGTGTACCCCGGCGGGGTGAACACGGACTGCACCGACACCCCGCAGCGCAAGATCGCCACCTGGCTCGCGCGGGACGTCCCGGACCTGGTGCAGAAGAACTTCCGGACCCTTCCCGAGCCGAAGGGGTGGGGGCTGATGGGCGTGTCGACGGGGGCGTTCTGCGCGGCGAAGCTGCCCCTGCAGTACCCGAAGGTGTTCCGCGCGGGTGCGGCCCTGGACCCGGATCCGCTGACCGGGGACCCGGAGGTGCTGCCCGATCCGGTGCTGCGGGAGCACAACAGCCCGATGTGGCTGGTCGGGCAGGCGAAGGGGGTGGACGTCGGGCTGTTCCTGGCCACCTCCGCGCAGGACCGGGACAGCCCGCCGGAGCAGCTGGCCGCTTTCAGCAGGGCGGCGCAGGGCAGCGGGGTCCGGGTGAAGACCCTCGTCCGCCCGGCCGGCGGCCACAACTTCCAGACCTGGACCGGGATGTACCCGGACGCGCTGGGCTGGCTGAGTTCGGAGCTGTCCGCGCCCGTCAGCCCGTCGTAGCGGCCGCCCTGCCCGTCACGGCCGCCCCCGGGGGACGTCCGTCAGGCCGTCCCGAGCGGGCTGGGGCCGGGCGGCGGGGCGGGGGGCCGGCCGGCGGGTGCCGGTGGCTACCGTCGGCCGGCGGGAGCGTCGGCGGGCCGGCGGAAGAGGGCCGTCCAGAGGAAGGCCTCGCCGAAGTGCGGGGCCTCCTCCGGTTCGTCGCGCATCCGGCGCAGCTCGCGCTCCTCCAGGCCGGAGAAGATCCGGCGCAGGGACTCGGGATCGTAGGCGAGGCCGCCGCCGAGGCCGCCGCGGCGGTAGTGCTCGGCGTCGGGCAGCTCGGAGCCCATCGCACCGGCGGCGAAGCAGGTGAGGCCGAGATGGCCGCCGGGGGCGAGGGAGCGTTCGAGGAGGCCGAGGTAGCTGATGCGGCGGTGGGGCGGCAGGTGGTGGAAGCAGCCGGAATCGTAGACCAGGTCGTAGGGGCCGCCGAGGGCGCCGGAGGCGGCGAGCGCGAAGGCGTCGCCGTGGTGGAAGCGGATGTCGGCGCCCGCCTCCCGGGCGCGGTCCCGGGCCCAGTCGAGGGCGGTCGGGGACAGGTCGACGGCGTCCACCTCGAAGCCCAGGGAGGTGAGGTGCAGGGCGTTGCGGCCCGGCCCGCAGCCAAGGTCGAGGGCGCGGCCGGGGGCGATCAGGCCGCGGTCGAGGTAGGAGACGAGGTTCTCGTCGGGCTTGGCCACGAAGAACGGCACCGGCCTGGAGCGGTCGGCGTAGAAGCCGTCCCACCAGTCCGCGCCACCGGCCGTCCAGCGGTCCGCCCCCGGCGCGAACAGGCCGTCCAGCAGGTTGAGCACGTCGTCCACCGAGCGTATGTTCCGGTCCATGAACTCCCCTTTCACCAGGGGGACATGATATCGAGATCGGTCATATGACCCCAGGTAGGAGCCTGTGTGCGGATACCCGTCGCGGCCGCCCGGCCGCCGCCTGCGTGCCGCCCGGCCGCGCCCTGCCACCCCGCGCCGCCCGTCCGCCCACACCCCCGTCAAGGCCCGTCACGAGGGCGTTCCGACCGGACCCGGAGCACGTTTCCCGACCGCCCCCCATCCGGGCGTACGCACGCTGCGTACAGTGTGCGCATCGCGTTAGGCTGGGAGCATGTCCTCATCAGAGCAGCAGACCCCGCCGCCCGTCCCCTCCGTCTGGACCCGGCCTCGCCGGCAGAAGGAGCAGCCCGCGCTCAGCCAGGAGCAGATCGTCGCGGCGGCCGTACGGCTGCTGGACGCCGAAGGCATCGAGGCGCTGAGCATGCGCAGGCTCGGCAGCGAGATGGGCACGGCCGCCACCTCCCTCTACCGGCACGTGGCCAACAAGGACGAGCTCATCGAGCTGGTCGTGGACGAGGTCTACGGCGAGCTCGAACTGCCGCCGGCCACCGGCCCGGACGGATGGCGCGAGGCCCTGGCGCACAGCGGGCACAGCCTGCGTGGCATGGTCCTGCGCCACCCCTGGGTGGCGTCCGTCCTCGGCCAGGTCGGGCTGGCGCACCTGGGCCCGAACCTGATGCGCATGTCGGAGCGGATGCTGGCCATGGCCCTGGCCGCGGGGTTCCCGAAGGCGGAGGCGGACCTCGCGATGAAGGCCGTCATCTCCTACGTGATCGGCGCGACGACCAGCGAGGCCTCCTACCTCTCCCTCCTCGCCCGCAGCGGCAAGAGCGAGACCGAGTGGCTGGAGTCCCTGGTGCCGGCCTCCCAGCAGGCCCTCGAGGACCATCCGCTGACGAAGGACCACGCCTCCGCCTGGCAGGGCCGGGACCCGGCGCGGATGCGCGACGAGAACTTCGACTACGGACTCCAGCGGGTCCTCGACGGGCTGGCGACCCGGCTCGAACGTGGCTGAACCCCCGTCAGGGGAAGGTCAGTTCGGCGCCCTCGCCGAGGGGGGCGAAGAAGCGCTCCACCGTCGCCGCGCTGACCTGGACGAGGGCCGCCGGGGACCAGCGCGGCCGGCGGTCCTTGTCGACGACCTGGGCGCGGATGCCCTCGACGAGGTCGGGGGCGGACAGCGCCGCGCTGGAGACCCGGTACTCCTGCTCCAGCACCCGCTCCAGCGAGTCCAGTTCGCGGGCGCGGCGCAGGGCGGCGAGGGTGACCTTCAGGGAGGTCGGGGACTTGGCGTGCAGGGTCTGCGAGGCCTCGCGCGCCGCGGGCAGGCCCGTGGCCAGCAGCCGCTGGTGGATCTCCTCGACGGTGTCGGCGGCGTAGCAGTGGTCGATCCACTCCCGCTCGGCGGCGAGCGGGGCCTTGGGAGCGGTGGCGCCGTGGAACTTCCCCAGCACCTCGGCCACCGGCCCGGCGGTGAGCTCCCGGGTGAACTCCTCCAGCCAGTCCGACGGCAGGTAGTGGTCGGCGAGCCCGCACAGCATCGCGTCACCCGGTCCGACCGCCGCACCGGTCAGGGCGAGGTGGGTGCCCAGTTCGCCGGGGGCGCGCGAGAGCAGGTAGGTGCCGCCGACGTCGGGGACGAAGCCGATCCCGGTCTCGGGCATGGCGACCCGGGAGCGCTCGGTGACAATCCGGAATCCGCCGTGCGCCGACAGCCCCACGCCGCCGCCCATGACGATCCCGTCCATCAGAGCCACGTAGGGCTTGGGGTAGCGGGCGATGCGCGCGTTCAGCCGGTACTCGTCACGCCAGAAGGCGAGGGAGTCGGTGGTGCCGGCCTTCGCGTCGGCGTGGATGGCCCGGATGTCGCCGCCCGCGCACAGGCCCCGCTCGCCGGCCCCGCGGAGCAGGACCTGCTCGACGGCCGGGTCGTGCTCCCAGGCCGTCAGCGCCTCCCCGATCCTCAGCACCATGGGGCGGGTGAGGGCGTTGAGGGCCTCGGGACGGTTGAGGGTGATCAGGCCCGTACAGCCTTCGGTGCCGATCTGAACGGTTTCGTCTTCGGTCTTCACAGGCGTCAGTATGTCGGCTGCGGCGCCATATGAAGATCGTTTCTGACGATCTCGTCATGTCTGAACGGCTTGGGGCTTAAAGCCGTGCGTGACCGTTGACTGCGGAACGCCCCGTTCGGTGCCCGCCGGCGGCGGTGCGCAGGGCGCGGAGCGCCCCGGGGCGGGCGGTCCGGCCCGCACCGGGCAGGATGAGTCTGCGTCACCACCCCGCGCAGCGCAGCCCAGAGGAGCTTCCATGACCGCCTCCGAACTGATCCTCGACCCCGCCACGGCCCTGGTCCTGATCGACCTCCAGCAGGGCATCCTCGCCATGCCCACCGCCCGCCCGGCCGGCGAGGTCCTCGCCAACGGCATCGCGCTCGCCCGGGCCTTCCGCGCCCACAAGCTGCCGGTGGTCCTGGTCAACGTCGCCTGGTCGCCCGACGGCGGCGACCTCCCCACCACCGACGTCGACCGCCCGGGCCCCGCCGCCGCCCCGCCGGCCGCCTTCTCCGAGATCCCGGCGGAACTGGCGGCACTGGGCGACGTCACCGTCACCAAGCGGCACTGGGGCGCCTTCACCGGCACCGAGCTGGACCTCCAGCTGCGCCGGCGCGGCGTCCACCGCATCGTGCTGGCCGGCATCTCGACCAGCGTCGGCGTCGAGTCGACCGCCCGCACCGCCTGGGAGCACAGCTACGGCCTGGTGTTCGCCGAGGACGCCACCGCGGACCTGGACGCCGCCTCGCACGCCCACAGCTTCGAGAAGATCTTCCCGCGCATCGGCCGCGTCAGCTCCACCGCCGAGATCATCGCCGCGCTGGACTCCACCCGCTGAGCCCCGCCCGGGCCGGCGCGCCGGGCGGGCCGCCGACCCCGGGCGGGCAGAGCAGCTCCAGCCAGACGCACTTGCCGACCACACCCGGCCGCCAGCCCCAGTCCCGGGCCAGACGCTCCACGATGAGCAGCCCGTATCCGCCCGGCCGCCCGGGGGCGCCGCCCGCGCCGCTCCGGACGGGGAACCCCGGCGGCACGGGCGGCTCCGGACTGAGGTCCGTCACCTCGATCCGGAGCCGGTCCCCCGTACAGTCCAGTACCAGCGCCCCGGGCCCGCCCCCGTGCCGGCAGGCGTTGGCCACGACCTCCGAGACCAGCAGGAGCGCGTCCTCCGCGGTCCGGCGCCCCTCCGGCGTCGAGAGGGGCCAGTTCCACGCGTTCATGGCCCGGCGGGTGAAGTCGCGGCTGCGCGAGACGGGGTCCGTGATCCCGTCGAGGACCAGGAGCCAGTTCGGGTTGACCGGCCCGCGCTCTTCCATGGCCCTCCTCCCCCCTCTCCTCACCGGCCGGGTCTCATCCCAGCGCCTCTTCCACGTCCGTGTGCACGGGGAAGACCGAGTCCGCTCCGGTGATGCGGAACATCCGGGCCACCGGCCCGCCGAGGCCGGCCAGCTCCAGGGAGCCGCCGGACTCCTCGACCGCGATCCGGCCGTGCAGCAGTGCGTTCAGCCCGGTGGAGTCGCAGAACCGGAGCCCGGCCATGTCCACCACCAGCCGCCCGCCCCGGCCGGCCGCAGCCGTCAGGGCCTGGCGCAGGGGTTCCGCCGTGTCGTGGTCCAGCTCGCCGCCGAGCGTGAGGACGACCGCCCCGTCCACCGTCCGAACCGCGACGCTGAACCGCTCGCCTTCCGTTCCCGGCATCACCATCCGGCATCACCCTTCCCGCGCGCTTCCCTGCGTCTGCCCCGGTCCCGGCACCCTATGCACACACGCGCCGTCTACCTCAGCACCGCGGTGACCAGCCACGCCGTGGCGCGCAGCCGGACCGCGCCTTCGCGCTCGAACGGGCGCAGGTGGTCCGCCAGGACCCGGTGGGCCTCGGCGCGCGCCCCGGGTCCCGCCTGGTCGAGGAGGTGGCGGCCGGGACCGGTGCCGAGGAGGAAGCCGGCCGCGTCCTCGGCGTCGGCGCCCCACACCCCGTACGCCTCGGTCCGCGCGGACTCCACCCCGGTGAAGCCCGCCGCGCGGAGCAGGTCCCCGGTGCGGGCGGGATCGGCGAGGGAGAACATGCCCGGGCTGCCCGGAGCGGGGAAGCCGCCGACGGGCAGGATCCCGTCCAGGGCCTGGAAGGCCTGCATCCACTCGTTGGCCTCCGCTTCGGCGGGGACGACGAAGGCCAGGCGGCCTCCGGGGCGCAGGGCCCCGGCGACGTGGGTGAAGGCCGCCAGGGGATCCTCGAAGAACATCACCCCGTACCGGCTGACGGCGTGGGTGAAGGAGCCCGGCGCGAAGGGGTGCACCTGGGCGTCCCCCTGGGTGAAGGCCGCGTTGCCGACGCCTTCGGCCAGGGCGGAGGCCCGGGCCCGGGCCAGCTGGGGGCCGGACAGGTCCAGCCCCTCGGCCCCGCCCTCGGCGCCCGCGGCCCCTCCCGCGGCCCGCCGCGCCGCGAGCCGCGTGGTGCGGCCCGCGCCGCAGCCGATGTCGAGGACGCGGTCGCCGGGGCCGATCGCCGCCGCGGTGAGCAGGGGCTCGTTGAACCCGTCGTTCACGGCGTCCCAGCGCTCCTGGTGGGTGGCCCAGTGGATGCCGTCGTAGCCGTTCCACGCCTCTGCCTGGGCGGTGTTGGCGATGGGGGTGCCGGGCAGGTCGCTCATGGGTCGGTCTCCTCCGTGTACCGGGTCTGCCGGACGGCAGAATGGGCGTACGCCCAAACCCTGGGCGCTACAGTATGGGCAGTCGCCCATACCTGCAATCACCCCCGCAGGCACCGTCACCCCGCCTCGTCAACCGGAGCGTTCCGATGTCACCCCGTGGAGTAGCCATCCCGGATCTGCGCGAGCGCCTGTTCGCCGCCGCCGAGCGCGTCGTGGCCCGCGACGGCGCGGCCGCCCTCACCAGCCGGGCGGTCACCGCCGAGGCCGGCTGCGCCAAGGGGGTCCTGCATACCCGTTTCGCCGGGCTGGACGAGTTCGTGGCGGAGCTGGTCCTGGACCGGTTCGCGCGCGGGGCGCGGTCGGCCCGCGAGCTGTCCGCGCGGACCGGGCGGGGAACGGTGGCCGGCAACCTGGCCGGGGTGGCGCTCGGTCTGCTGGACTCCCTGGACCCGGGCGTCGTGGGCCTCGCCCTCACCCGGCCGGCCGCCGCCCTGCACACGCGGGAGGCGCTGCGGTCGGGGGCTCCGGGGTTCGCGGGGATCGAGGACTCGGTACGGGCCTACCTGGACGGGGAGCGTGCGGGGGGCCGCGTACCGGCCGGGCTGGACTGCGGGGCGGTGGCCCTGGCCCTGGTCGGCACGGTCCACCACCTGCTGATGACCCGCGACCCCGACGGCCCGGACCCCCACGAGAGCGTCGCCCGCCTGATCGCCGCCCTGGTCCCGGCGTCCCCGGCCTGACCGGCGGACCGGCCCCCGCCGCCCCACCGCCCCGCCCCGCCGCCGGCGCGCCGGCCCCCCGTCAGTGCAGGTCGGCCCCGGCCGGGGCGCCGTCGAGGAAGCCTCCGGACTGGTGCTGCCACAGCTTGGCGTAGGCCCCTTCCGCGGCGAGCAGCTCCTGGTGCGTGCCCTGCTCCACGATCCGCCCGCGGTCGAGGACGACGAGCCGGTCCATCGTGGCGACCGTGCTGAGCCGGTGGGCCACCACGAGCGCCGTCCGCCCGTCCATCAGCCGCCACAGCGCGTCCTGGACGAGGAGCTCGCTCTCGGAGTCCAGCGCACTGGTCGCCTCGTCCAGCAGCAGGAGGGGCGCGTCGCGCAGGATCGCCCGGGCGAGGGCGACCCGCTGGCGCTGTCCGCCCGAGAGCTTCACCCCGCGCTCGCCGACCATGGTGTCGAACCCGTCCGGCAGGGCGTCGGCGAACTCGGTGACGTGCGCCGCCTCGGCCGCGCGGCGGATCTCGGCGTCGGTGGCGCCCGGCCGGGCGAAGGCGATGTTCTCGCGCAGGGTGCGGTGGAACATCGCCGGGTCCTGGGGCACGTAGGCGATCAGACCGCGCAGGTCGGACTGGGACAGCCGGCTGATGTCCTGCCCGCCGATGAGGATCCGCCCGGCGTCGACGTCCGTCATCCGCAGCAGCAGCCTGGTCAGTGTGGTCTTCCCCCCGCCGGAGCGCCCGACGAGTCCGATCTTCGACCCGCCGGAGACGGACAGGTCGAGGCCCTCGAAGAGCGGCTCGGAACCGCCCGCGTGGGTGAAGCGCACCCCTTCGAAGGCGACGTCGGCGGACCGCGCCGCCCCGAGCGGTTCGGGGGACGCGGGGTCGAGCACCTTCGGCGGGGTCAGCAGCAGTTCGGTGAACTGCGCGGCCTCCGTCATCGAGCTCTCCAGACGGCGGTAGATCTGGTTGAACTCGAACATGATCCGGGTGGCGTTGCCGTAGTAGGTGAAGGCGACGACGACCGCCTCCACCCCGTGCCCGCTGCCGACGAGGGACACGGCCAGGAACAGGCCGAGCGCGTTGGTCAGGACCGACATGGGCGCGACCAGGGTGTCGATGCGCAGGTTCCCGTAGTCCCACGACCGCAGCATGAGCCGGCGCGACTCCGCGACGCGCGCCCGGTGTTCGGCGGCCTCGCGCCGCTCGGCGGCGAACGCCCGCACCGTCTCCATGTTCATCAGGCTGTCCGCGACGTGCCCCGAGACCCGGGCGATCGCCTCCTCCCGCTGGTCGACGAGGGCCTGCCGGCGGCGGATCAGGGGCGCCGTGCCCACCGCCGTCACCGCGATCATCACCAGGAGCCCGCCGACGAGCAGCGGGTCGTACTGCCAGAGCACCACCGATCCGAAGACCAGCGGGACGAGCCGCCCGACGATGTTGAAGGTCAGGGCGTCGACGAACTCCTCGAAGCGGGAGGCGAAGCTGAGGACCCGCTTGGTGAGCGAGCCGGCGAAGTTGTCGTGGAAGAACGCGGCGTCCTTGGCGAAGAGTTCGTCCAGGCCGATGACGTACAGGCGCTCGACGCCCAGGGCGTCGACGCGGTTGAGGCAGTGCAGCCCGAGGCGCCACATCGCCTCGGAGAGCAGCAGGACCGAGGCGAAGCCGGCGACGTACGGGAGCATGTCGCCCGTACGGATGGAGGAGCCGTCCGAGATCCGGCCGACGAGTTTGGCGACGACGAGCGGCGCCACGTAGTTGATGCCGATGTTGCCCAGCGCCGGGAGCAGCATCGCGGGGGCGGTCCAGCGCCTGAGGCGGGCCAGCTCCCGTCCGTAGTAGCGAAGTGCGAGGAACACCGAGCCCCTGCTCGGCGAACTCTTGGGCGATTGTGGCATTCCCGTACCAACCCTGCTGTGTCGGACCGTCAGGCAAGGTTCCGCAGTGTTCCGCAAGGGCGCCCGTACGGTCCATGTGTTTTCGGTCCGATACGGGCATCACGCACTGTAAGGGAACGGACGCGGCGCGCGACAGGGCGTATCGGCCGCGCAGCGGGAGCAGGGGCGCGGGGCCTCGGGCCTCAGGGGCTCAGAAGCACTGCTGGTAGTAGGTCTTGATGTTCGGGAGCGACTCCAGGTCCGCCCGCCGGTGCGGGTGGTGGGTGAGGATGTCGTCCCGCCACCGTGGCCGAATCGGCCGAACCGGGGCCTCCCGTCGCGCCGTTCGGACGCCGGCCGCGCCGCGGCTACCCGTCCGCCCGGTCCGCTCCGGTCGCCTCGGCCACCGCCTCGGCGAAGGCGGACGCCTGGGCGGAGGGCCTCAGGCGGTGGCGGATCAGGCCCAGCTCGGAGTCGGGCAGGCCCTGTACGGGAACGAAGGTGAGGGAGTCGCGGCGCCCGTGGTACTCGGCCGTCGAACGGCACAGCAGCATGGCGCCGCGGTTGGCCGCGGTCAGGCTCAGCCCTTCCTGGAGGGTGTTGACGCTGGGCCCGGCCGGCACGGGCAGGCCTCCCGGGGTCAGGCCCGGGGCCTGGGCGCGCCGCCAGTAGTCGGGGGCTCCCCCGTCGATGCCGATGAGCCGGCAGTCGGCGAGCTCCTCCGCGGACAGCGACTCCCGGGCGGCGAACGGGTGGCGGACCGACACGGCGAGGGTCTGGGGCTGGCGCGAGAAGACCGGTCCGAGGACGAGGTCCTCCTCGGCCACCGGCAGCAGGACCACCGCGCAGTCCACCTCCTGGCGGCGCAGCGGCCCGAAGGGGTCGGAGAGCGGGATCTCGACGATGTCGATGGCGCACTCGGGGTAGCGGTCGCCGAAGCGGGCGATGGCCCGGCTGAGGTAGTCGTCGACCGTGCCCTGGAAGCCGATGCGCAGGACCCCGCCCATCCCGCGGGCGGCGGCCCGCGCCTCGTCGACAGTGGCGCGCAGGGCGTCGTACGCGGGGCGCAGGCCGGCGAGGAAGTCCTCGCCGAGCGGTGTCAGGGCCACCCGGCGGCTGGTGCGTTCGACGAGCGGGGCGCCGATGCGGTGTTCCAGCGACCTCAGCAGCTGGCTCACCCGGCTCTGCGAGACGTACAGCCGCTCCCCGGCCCGGCCGAAGTGCAACTCCTGGGCCAGGACCAGGAACGCCTCCAGTTCGCGTATCTCCACACCACTCATGCTGTTCCCTCCATGATGTCCCTTTGTACACGGCCGGTCACGGGCCGGCCCCGGCCCATCGAGTAGCCCAGCTCATCGAAGGATGAGGGATCGGCCGTTGTTCCCGCAGGTCGGCGCGGGTTGGCTGGGGGCATGGCACAGACTGAGGAAATTGCGGACACCACCGGAGGGCCCGAGCGTTCCGCGGGGCGCGGCTGGCTGGGCGTCGCGGCGGTCGCGAGCGCGACGTTCACCGTCGTGACGTCGGAGATGCTGCCGGTGGGCCTGCTGACGCCCATCGGCGACGCGTTGGAGGTGACCGAGGGCACCGCCGGACTGACCCTGACCATCACCGGACTGGTGGGCGCGGTGTCGGCACCGTTGCTGACCCCGCTGCTCGGACGGTTCGACCGGCGGAGGGTGCTGTGCGCGCTGATGGCGGTCCTGACCGTCGGCAACCTGCTCGCCGCGTGGTCGCCGCACTTCGCGGTGATGGTGCTCGCCCGCGTGCTCGTCGGCATCGGCATGGGCGGGGTCTGGGCGATCGCGGCGGGGCTGGCGGTGCGGCTCGTGCCGCCGAAGTCGATCGGGCCGGCGACCTCCCTCGTCTTCAGCGGGATCGCGGTCGCCTCGGTGCTCGGGGTACCCGCGGGCACCTACATCGGCGAACTGGCCGACTGGCGGACGGCGTTCGTCACGGTGGGCGTACTGGCGCTGGTGGTGCTGGTCGCGCTGGCGGCCGCGCTTCCGAGACTCCCCGCCGAGCAGGAGGTGCGCCTCGGCGGCGTGCTGCGGCTGACCGGCGACGCCCGGGTACGCACGGGGCTCGCCGTGGTGGCCCTGGTGGTCACGGGCCACTTCGCCGCCTACACGTACGTACGGCCCGTGCTGGAGGAGGTCTCCGGGGCGAGTGCCGGGATGATCGGCACCCTGCTGCTGGTGTACGGACTCGCCGGTGTCGCGGGCAACTTCGCCGCCGGCGCGGGCGCCGGGCGCTCGCCGCGCGGCACCCTGCTGGTGATCAGCGCCGTCCTGGCGGCGACGGTCGCGCTGATGCCGCTGCTCGGCGGCTCCGTGCTCACCGCCGGGGTGCTGCTCGCGGTGTGGGGCCTGTCGTACGGCGGCGTGTCGGTCAGTACCCAGACCTGGCTGCTGGCCTCGGTGCCCGAGGCGCGCGAAGGCGTGTCCGCCCTGTTCGTCGGCGTCTTCAACGGGGCCATCGCCCTGGGAGCCCTGCTGGGCGGACTGGCGGCCGACGGGATCGGCGTCACGGCCGTCATGTGGCTGGGCGCGGGCCTGGCGGCGGCGGCCCTGCTGGTGACCGCGTTCGGCAAGTCCCCCGACTCCGGACGTCTTTGAGACCGGGCCCGGCGTCCTTCCCCCGGGCCGCGCCGCCCCGTGCCGGGGGCGGCGGGGCCGGACGCCGGGCTCACGGCCGCCGGTCGGGTACGGCCGGCGCCGCCGGTGCGGCAGGCCTCCGGGCGGAGACCCGGCCGCACCGGCGGACGACCCCGGCGGAGGCCCGGCCGCACCGGCGGCGCCGACGGCGGCACGGGCGCCCCGCCGGGGCTCGGCGGTCAGCCTCCGACGGAGGTCAGGAAGCCGTCGATCAGCGCGGCCCATTCGGCCGGCCGCTCCGCGGCGATGGCGTGGCCGCAGTCGAGGGTCGCGAGCCGGGCGCCCGGGATCCCCTCGGCGAGTTCGCGGGAGTGAACGGGAGTGGTGAGGAGGTCACCCGAGGGTGAGACGACGAGGACGGGCACCGCGATCCGGGCCAGATCGGCCCGGACGTCGATCCCGTCGAACAGCGCGAGCTGCGCGTCGGCACCCGGCGGCATGCCCGCGGCGAACAGCTCCAGCTGCTCGTCGACCTGTGCCTCGGAGCGGGCGTCGAGCCAGCGGGTGCCGCCGACCAGCAGCGAGAGGTAGGAGGCCAGGACCCGGCCGTCGCCGCCCGGGGCGCCCAGCGCGCGCCAGGTGTCGACCGCCAGCTTGAGGCGCGCGTTCCGCCGGGCGAAACCGGCCGAGAGAACCAGCGCGGAAACACGTTCGGGATGCCGTACGGCGGCCCGTACGGCCACTGCCGACCCCATCGAGAATCCGGATACGGCAAATGAATGCACTCCGGATTGCACGGCGCTTTCCACAATGTGGTCGGACAGCATGTCGAGCGTCAGCGGAAGGTCCGGGAGGGGGTTATCGCCGGAGCCCGGATAATCGGGCCCCACCACGGTCCTGCGGGCCGCGAGACTTTCGATGACGGGGCCGTAGCTGTCCTCGATGTCACTGCCCGCTCCGTGCGCGAGCAGCAGCCCAGGACCGCTTCCGCGCACGAGGACGGATTTCCGGGAAGGAGGTGTGGAGGTCATGACGGAGATGTTAGCGAGCACCTACGGAAATTCTTGACCCGATAGCGGGCGAATCACATGTTCCCCGGTACGACTACTTGAACGAGTAGTCCGCGTCTACTCATACGAGTAGTGGTGTACTCGATTGCGGGAAACGTAGGCTCCTGATCATCGGACGGCGAAAAACATCCGGCTGTCCGAATTAACGAAGGAAGGCCGATGCCCGCTACACGCCAGCTCCCTCTGTCCGCCTATCAGCAGGACATCTGGATCGCCGAGTCCACCGCGCCGGGTGACCCCCAGTTCAACGTGGTCCTGCACGAGCGGTTGGCCGGCGAGGTCGACGCGGACCGCTTGCAGGAGGCCCTGGAAGCGGCCCTGCGCTCCCACGACGCGTTCTCGCTGCGCTTCGACGAACACGCGGGGACCCCCTTCCAGTGGGTCGCCGCGGCCGGCGGCGAGGAGGCGGCGGACCCCTGGGTCGCCTACGCCGACCTGTCCGGCGAAAGCGATCCCGCGGCGGCCTGCGCCGCCTGGCGCGAGCGCTCCCTCACCCGCCCCTTCACCCTGCGGCGTTCGCGACTGTTCACGGCCGCGGTGCTGCGCGAGAGTGCCTCGGTCGTCCATGTGCACCTCAACGCGCACCACCTGATCGCCGACGCCTGGGCGCTCAACCGGGTCTCCCTCGACCTGTGGGAGCGCTACGCCGCCCTCACCGGCGGCGGGGCTCCCGCGGCCGTTTCCGCCGGCTCTGCCTCCTCCGCCTCCTCCGCCGCCTCCGCCGCCTCCGCCGGCTCGACCGCCTCCCTCGTCGAGGCCGAGGCCGCCTACCGGGCCTCCGCCGCCTTCGAGGAGGACCGGGCCCACTTCCGCGAGGCGCTGGCGGGCGTCCGGCCCGCCCTGTTCACCCGCGCCACCGTGGCGCCCGTGGGAGGGCAGCGCCGGGACCGGCACACCTTCACCGTCGACGCCGAGCTGGTCCGCCGCATCCGGGACGCCGGCGGCTCCCCGTTCGCGTACCTCGCGGCCGCCTTCGCCGCCTACTTCAGCCGGGTGCACCGCGCCGAGGAGTTCGTCCTCGGCGTCCCGCTGCGCAACCGCCGCACGGAGGCCGAGCTCGGGACCGTCGGCCAGCTCGCCAACAACCTGCCGCTGCGCCTGGCGGTGGGTCCGCGGACCACCCTGCCCGAGCTGGCCGCCGCCGCCCGGCGCGGCACAGACGCGCTGCGCGGGCACGAGCGGCTGTCCCTCGGCGACGTGCTGCGCGACCTGCCGGCCGTCGGCGCCGGCTCCCGCCGCCTGTTCGACGTCACCCTGTCCTACCTGCGCCACCCCCGCCCGGCCCCGCTGCCCGGTGCGGTGCTGGACTCCGTCGTCCTGGCACCCGTCCACCACCAGGACGCCCTGTCGGTGATGGTCCACGCCTTCGAGGACGACGCCGCGCTGCGGGTCGACCTCGACTACGCCGTGGACGTGTTCGACGAGGACCTCCCCGTCACCGCGGTCGCGGGACACCTGCTGCGGCTGCTGGCCGCAGGACTGGCCGAACCCGGACGGCCCGCGGTGACCCTTCCGGTCCTCGACGAGGCCGAGCTCAAGGAGCTCACCGAGCTGTGGCAGGGGCCCGACGCGCCGTACGCCCACGACCGGACCGTCCACTCCCTGATCGCCGAGCAGGCCGCGCGGACCCCCGGACGCACCGCCGTCACCGGCGCCGACGGCGCCCGGCTGACCTACGCGGACCTCGACGCCCGCTCCAACCAGGTGGCGCACGCCCTGCGCGGCCACGGCGTGGGCGCCGGCGACCGGGTGGCCGTCCTGATGGACCGCTCCCCACTGCTGATCACGTCCCTGCTCGGCGTCCTGAAGTCGGGCGCCGCCTACGTCCCCGTCGACCCGGGCTACCCGGCCGAGCGGATCGCCTTCCTGCTCCAGGACAGCCGTGCCAAGGCGGTCCTCGCCGACGACGCCGGACGGGCCGGTGACCTGGCGGTGCCGGTGCTGGCCACCGCGGAGCTGCTGACCGGGCCGGACGGGCCGGTGGCGGAGCAGGCCGGTCCGCACGACCTCGCCTACGTCATCTACACCTCGGGCTCCACCGGCCGCCCCAAGGGCGTGATGGTCGACCACCACTCGGTGGTCAACCGGCTGGCCTGGATGCAGAACGCCTACCCGGTCGGCGAGGACGACGTCCTGCTCCAGAAGACGCCCATCTCCTTCGACGTCTCCGTCTGGGAGCTCTTCTGGTGGGCGATCGAGGGCGCCGGCCTGGCCCTGCTGCCCGTGGGCGGCCAGCGCGACCCGCGCGGCATCCTGCGTACGATCGCCGAACAGCGCGTCACCACCCTGCACTTCGTCCCCTCGATGCTCGGCCCGTTCCTGGACCTGCTGGAGGACGCGCCGGAGCTGCGCGGCGAGGCCGGCTCCCTGCGCCGGGTGTTCTGCAGCGGCGAGGCCCTGCCCGCCGCCCGTGTGGAGCAGTTCAACCGGGTCTTCGCCGGCCGCGGCACGGACGCTCCCCGCCTGGTCAACCTGTACGGCCCGACCGAGGCCACCGTCGACGTCTCGTACCACGACTGCCCCGCCGAGGGCCCGGTCCGCCGGGTTCCCATCGGCCGCCCCATCGACAACACCCGGCTGTACGTGCTGGACGCGTACGGCGGGCTCCAGCCCGCCGGTGTCCCCGGGGAGCTGTGCATCGGCGGCGTCGGCGTGGCCCGCGGCTACCTGGAGCGGCCCGAGCTGACCGCGGAGAAGTTCACCGAGGACCCCTTCGTCCCGGGCGGGCGGCTCTACCGCACCGGCGACCTGGCCCGTTGGCTGGCCGACGGCACGCTGGAGTACCTCGGCCGCATCGACGGCCAGGTCAAGATCCGCGGCAACCGGGTGGAGCTGGGCGAGGTCCAGAACCGGCTCGCCTCCCTGCCCGGCGTGCGCGACGCCGTGGTGGTCGACCACCGGTCCGACAGCCGGGGCACCGTCCTGGTCGGCTACTACGTGGCCGGCTCCGACCTCGGCGCGGCGCACCTGCGCGCCGAACTGTCCGCGGTGCTGCCCGAGTTCATGGTCCCGGCGCACTTCATCCGGATCGACGCGGTCCCCCTCACCCCCAACGGCAAGGCCGACCGCCGCGCCCTTCCCGCGCCCGCGGCGGACTCCGGCTCCGGGTACACGGCCCCGCGCGACGCCACCGAGGAGACCCTCGCCGCGATCTGGGCGGAGGTCCTTGAGACCGACCGGGTCGGCGTCCACGACGACTACTTCGCCCTGGGCGGGGACTCCATCACGATGCTGCGCATCCGCTCCCGGGCGGAGCGGGCCGGCATCGTGTTCTCCCTCACCGACCTGGTGCAGCAGCCGACCGTCGCCCGGCTGGCGGCCCTGGCCACCGCCGGCGGGGCCCCGGCCGCACCCGACGCCGAACTTCCCCCGTTCGCCCTGGTGTCGGGCGTCGACCGGGCCCGCCTGGAGGGACGGGCCGACGCCCACCCGCTGACCCGCCTCCAGCTCGGGCTGCTCTACCACAGCCGGGCCGAACAGGACTCGGCCGTCTACCGGGACGTGTTCCAGTACAGCGTGACGGCGGCGTGGGACGAGGAGGGCTTCCGCCGCGCCTTCGAGCGGCTGGTCGCACGACACCCCGTGCTGCGCTCCTCCTTCGACCTGGGCTCCTTCTCCGAGCCGCTGCAGATCGTCGACCACGAGGTGGCCGGCGGGTTCGACGCGGTGGACCTGCGCGGCCGCGAGGAGGCCGCGGCCCTGGCCGAGATCGGCGCGCACGTCGAGGAACGCCGCCACCACCGCTACGTGTTCGAGCGGGCGCCGCTGTACCACCTGCGCGCCTACGTCCGCCCGGACTCCCTGGAGCTGGTGCTGAGCTTCCACCACGCCCTCCTCGACGGTGGCAGCGTCGCCACCCTGGTCGCCGAACTGCTCCAGGACTACCTGCACGGGCTGGGTCACCCCGTCGCGGCGGTCGCCGAGACCGTCCTGCCGTCGGCCGCGCACCACGTGCGGGCGGAGCGCGAGGCCCTGGAGTCGGAGCGGACCCGCGCCTTCTGGCGGGAGCGGCTGCGGGACGCGCCGCTGCTGCGGCTGGAGCCGTTCCGCGGCCACGAGGTCCCCGGCCCGGACACGCAGATCACCCGGATCGTGGACCTCCCGGACGACCTCACCGCGCAGGTGAACCGGTTCGCACGGGAGCGGGCCCTGCCGGTGAAGTCGGTGCTGTTCGCGGCGCACTGCCTGACCCTGGGGCTGTTCTCCGGCTCCGAGGACATCACGACCGGCCTGGTCACCCACGGGCGGCCCGAGCTGGAGGGCGGCGACCGCGTCACGGGCCTCTTCCTCAACACCATGCCCGTGCGGCTGGGCATCGCCGCCGACAGCTGGGCGGACGTGGTCCGGGCGGCGTTCCGGCAGGAGCAGCAGAGCCACGCCCACCGCCGGTACCCGCTGAGCGCCATCCAGGAGGACCGGGGCGCCGCTGTCCTGGACACCGCCTTCAACTACATCCACTTCCGCCAGCTGGCCGGGGTGTTCACCCTGCCCGGGGTCCGGCTGCTGGACTTCCGGACCTGGGAGGAGACCAACTTCCAGCTGCTCGTCAACGCCATGACCGACCCGGTGGAGGGCTCGGTGCGCCTGCGGCTGGACCACCACGGGCAGACTTTCACCCCGGCCCAGGCCGACCTGTACGCCGAGCGGTTCACCGCGGTCCTCGACCGGCTCGTCCACCACCCCGACGAGGCCCCGGACTTCGGCTTCCTGGCCCCCTCGGCGGAGTCCGCGCCGGCGGAGCGGGCCGGGGCCGACGGCCCGCCGGACGTCGTACGGGCCGTGGCCGCGCAGGTCGCGCGGACCCCCGACGCCACGGCGCTGGTCTTCGGCGACCGCCGCTGGAGCTACGCCGAACTGGACCGGGCCGCCGACCGCGTGGCCCGCGAGCTGCTCGCCATCGGCTCCCGCCCGGGCGACCGGATCGGCATCGCCATGGACCGCTCCCCGGAGACCGTCGCCGTGATCCTCGGCGTCATGCGGGCCGGCGCCGCGACGGTGCCCCTGGACGTCACCTACCCGGTGGACCGGCTGGCCTCGATGATCAGGCAGGCCCGCCCCTTCCGGGTCGTCGCGGGCGCCGCGCACCGCTCGACCGTGGGCGTCCCGGGGCTCGTGCTGCCCGCCGAGGACCTGTTCGGCGAGGAGGACGGGCGGCCGTACCTGCCGCGCATCCCGGCGGAGGTGACCGCGGACATCACACCCGACTCGATCGCCTACGTCCTGTTCACCTCCGGCTCCACCGGCGCGCCCAAGGGCGTGGCGATGCCGCACCGCTCGCTGGGCCGGCTGGTCGCCTGGCAGAACTCCGTCCCCAGCGGCGTGGCCGGCGGGGTCACCGCCCAGTACGCGCCCCTGAGCTTCGACGTCTCCTTCCAGGAGATCTTCTCCACCCTCGCGGGCGGCGGCACCCTGCTGCTGCTCTCCGAGGACGAGCGCCGCGACATGCCCGCCCTGCTGCGGCTGCTCGACCGGGCCGGGGTGGAGCGCCTGTACCTGCCGTACGTCGCGCTCCAGCAGCTCGCCGAGGCCTCGGACGCGCTCGGCCTGGTCCCGCGCTCGCTGCGGGCCCTGCTCTCCTCCGGCGAGCAGCTGCGCGTCACCGGCGAGATACGCCGGCTGTGCGCGGCCCTGCCGGGGGTGCTGCTGGAGAACCAGTACGGGCCGACCGAGTCGCACGTGGTGACCACGTACACGATGACCGGCGATCCGGCCGCCTTCCCGGCGCTGCCGCCGATCGGGCGGGCCGTCACGGGCTCGGCGGTGCTCGTCCTGGACTCCCGGATGCGTCCGGTCCCGGCCGGGGTGCGCGGCGAGCTGTACCTGGCGGGCGCCTGCCTGGCGGAGGGCTACGTGGGCCGCCAGGACCTCACCGACGAAAGGTTTCTCCCGCACCCGTCCCCCGCGGCCGCGGTGGCGGGGGAGCTCGTGTACCGCACCGGCGACCTCGGCTTCGTCCTGCCGGACGGGAACGTGGTGTGCCTGGGCCGGGCCGACGCCCAGGTGAAGGTGCGCGGCTACCGGGTGGAGCCGGCCGAGGTGGAGCTGGCCATCACCCGCTTCGCCGCCGGGCACCCCGGGATCGCGGAGGCCGCCGTCGTGGCCCGGCGCCGGGAGGGCGGCGACTCCTTCCTCGCGGCCTTCCTGACCGGGGTCCCGGACGGCGCCGACCCGGCGCTGCTGCGCAAGCAGCTGCGGACAGTACTGCCCGAGTACATGATGCCCTCGCACATCGAGTGGGTGGCGGCGCTGCCGCTGACCCCGAGCGGCAAGCGGGACGACGCGGCACTGCGGGCGCTCCCGCTGTCCGCCGCGGCCGGCGGGGACACCGCGGCCGCGCCGCGCGACGCGTACGAGCAGACCCTGGCGGAGCTCGTGGGCGACCTGCTCCAGCTGACCGGCCTGGGCGTGCACGACAACATCTTCGACCTCGGGGCGACCTCGCTCACCGCGATGCGCCTGGTGGTCCAGATCGAGCAGCGCTACGGGATCAGCGTCCCGCTGTCCGAGTTCGTGTCGGCGCCGACCGTGGCCGAGCTGGCGCGGCGGCTGCGTTCGGGCGGGGCGACGACGGCCTTCGACCCGCTGGTGCCGATCCGCCCGGCCGGGTCGAAGCGCCCGGTGTTCTTCGTCCACCCGATGGGCGGCAACGTGCTCTGCTACGTGCGCTTCGCCAAGTACCTGGAGGAGGACCAGCCGTTCTACGCCCTCCAGGCCGCGGGCGGCGATCCGGGCACCGAGCCGCTGCGCAGCGTGGAGGAGATCGCGGCGAGCTACGTCGAGGCCATGCGCCGGGTGCAGCCGAGCGGCCCGTACGTCGTCGGCGGCTGGTCGTTCGGCGGGTTCGTGGCCTTCGAGATCGCCCGTCAGCTGCGGGCGGCGGGCGAGGAGATCGCGCGGCTCGTGCTCCTGGACACCACCGCCCTCAACCCGGGCCGGCGGCTGACCACGGGCGACGAGGCGCTGCTGGGCTGGTTCTTCTGGGAACTGCTGTGGCTGCGGCGCGGCGGGGACTCCCCGCTGGAGCTGATCCCGGCCGAACTGACCACGCTGGACGAGAAGTTCGACTTCATCGCCAAACTGGCGAGCGACGAGGGCGTACTGCCCGCGGGGAGCGGCGGGGCCGTGGTGCGGCGCCTGTTCCACGTGTACGAGGCCAACTGGAAGGCGGCGTTCGCCTACCGGCCCGAGGTCGTCGACCAGGACATGGTCCTCATCCACGCCTCCGAGCCGCTGCCGGATGTCCTCAACTCCATGCACACCGCGATCGAGAGCATGCACGCCGACCCCAGCAACGGCTGGCGGGAGCGCACCGTCGGCAGGCTCGACGTCCTGGACGTACCCGGCGACCACCTCACGATCATGGAGGAGCCGCACGTGGCCCACATGGTCCGGGTCGTCACCGAACTGATCGGACAGTGAGATGACGAAGCAGACGGAACGCAGGAAGGCCCTGGTCCTCGGGGCGGGCATCGGCGGCCTCACCGCCGCGATCGCGCTGCGCGAGGCGGGCCTGGACGTCGAGGTCCACGAGCGGGCGGGCGAGTTGCGTGCCGCGGGCTCGGGCCTGTCCGTGATGAGCAACGCCGTCGGGGCCCTGAACTCGCTGGGCGTGGGCATCGACCTGGAGAAGCGCGGCGAGGCCCTGCGCTCGTACCGGGTGAAGACGGCCTCGGGCCGGCTGATCCGGGAGTTCCCCTTCCCGGAGATCATCGGCCGGCTGGGGGTGCCGAGCGTCCTGATCACCCGGGCCGACCTCCAGCAGTCGCTGCTGGAGGCCGCGGAGGGCATTCCGGTCCGGCTGGGCGCGGCCGCGACCGGGTTCGAGTCCGAGGGACTGCCGGGCGGCGGGGTGCGGGTCGCCTTCGACGACGGGAGCACCGCCGAGGGCGACGTGCTGATCGGGGCCGACGGCTTCCACTCGGTCGTGCGCAGACAGCTGGTGGGCCCCGAGGACTCGCAGGACAGCGGCTACATCTGCTGGCTGGCGGTCGTGCCGTTCTCCCACCCCCGGTTCACCCCGGGCTCGGTCACCCACTTCTGGGGCAGCGGCAAGCGCTTCGGCCTCGTCGACATGGGGGCCGGGCGGCTGTACTGGTGGGGGACGAAGAACATGCCCGCCGAGCTCTCCCAGGACTGGAAGGGCGGCAAGGCGGAGATCCTGCACAGCTACGCCGGCTGGGCCGACGAGGTGCGGCAGGCGATCCTCGCCACCCCCGAGGAGTCGATCATCGCGGTGCCCTCCCGGGACCGCGCCTTCCTGGAGCGGTGGGGCCGGGGCCCGGTGACCCTGCTGGGCGACGCCGCGCACCCGATGCTGACCAGCCTCGGCCAGGGGTCGGGCATGGCCATCGAGGACGCCGTGGTCCTCGGCCGGGCCCTGCGCGGTGCGGGCGACCTGCCGCGCGCGCTGCGCCGGTACGAGGACGAGCGCCGCGAGCGGACCCGGGGCATGGTCGCCGCCTCGCGCGGCATCAGCACCTTCGAGCAGTCCGAGGACCCGTTCCGGCGGCCGGTGCGGGACGCCTACTTCCGGTTCATGCCGGAACGCCGGCTCACGCGCACGCTGGAGGACGCCCTCACCTTCCCGGCGGTGGCCGGATGACCGCCGCCGGATCCCCCGGCTCCGCCCAGTCCCCCGGTGCCGCCGGATCTCCCGGTGCCGCCGAGTCCCCGAGGAGGAAGTTCGTGCCGTCCGTCCCGCAGCGCCCCGCCCTGTCCCCGCGCGGCCGGTCCGTGCTGGTCACCGGCGCCTCCTCGGGCCTCGGCCGGGTCTGCGCGCTCCGGCTGGCCGACGCGGGCTTCCGGGTCTTCGCGGGGGTCCGCAGGGAGCCCGACGGGGCCGCGCTCGCCGGGGCCGGCGGCGGGTCCGGCCGGATCCTGCCCGTACGGGTCGACGTGACCGACGAGAAGTCGGTGGCCGCGGCGGCCGAACGGGTCGCGGCCGAGACCGGGGACGCGGGCCTGTGGGGGCTCGTGAACAACGCCGGGATCTGCGTGTCGGCGCCGCTGGAGTGCGTCTCGCCGGAGCGGCTGCGCGCGCAGCTGGACACCAACGTGGTGGGGCAGCTGGCCGTCACCCAGGCGTTCCTGCCGCTGCTGCGGCGCACCCGCGGCCGGGTGGTCAACGTGACCTCGGGCCTGGGCAGCGTGGCGATCCCCTTCCTCGGGGCGTACGCGGCGGCCCAGTTCGCCAAGGAGGCGCTGACCGACGTGCTGCGCCGCGAGCTGGCCCCGCAGGGGGTGGACGTCGCCCTCGTACAGCCGGGCGCCATCATGACGCCGATCTGGGGCAAGGTCTCCGGGGTGGCGCGGGACGCGATGGACGGGGTCCCCGGACCGGTGGCCGAGCTGTACCGGATCCCCTTCGGCCGGTTCCTGCACCGGAACGAGAGGCAGGCGCGGGAGAGCACCACCCGGCCGGAGGACTTCGCGGAGACGGTACGGGTGGCCCTCACGGCCCGGCGGCCCAGGACCCGCTACCGGGTCGGGGCGGACGCCCGCAGGGTGAGCGTGCTGGCCCGGGTGCTGCCCGACGCGGCGCTCGACCGGTACCTGCGGCCGATCACCGAGTAGAACCCGCCAGTCGGCGGGCCCGCCGGGGAGGGGCGACTGACGCTATCGAGCCAGTTTGCGGCTGATAGTCGTGAGTTGTCGGGCAATATGGCCATCATCACGTTTTGCTCTCCCTCCCCGGCGGGCGGGCCCAAAGGGCCTCGTCCGGCCGGTGACGCGCACCCGGCAGGAGCGCCGGCAGGGCCCCGAACACGTCCGATCCGCCTCGGAATCGTGTGAACGGCCCGTCAATTCCTCTCATGACCGGACTCCGACGTGGGTCCGAAAGTGCCGATTTATCGTGATCGCCAGGAGTCTCCGCGTTCCACGGTTCGCACTCGGACCGACCCCCCACCCGTTCGACAAGGATGAGGACCATGGCGCACACCGTGCCCCTGCCCGTTCCCGGAACCCACGCCGAACCCTCCGCCCCGGCCCTGTTCGCCGCCCGCCACGCCGACACCCTGGACAAGGCCCGCGAGACCGTCCGCACCCGCGCGCACTGGTCCCCGTACTCCGAGGACCCCGAGGACCCCCACGCCTACGGCCCGGGCGCCCGGGAGGCCGGCGAGGCCGCGTTCCGCGCGCTCCTCGGCAGGGAGTTCACCCTCGGCCAGCCCGGCCGGGACGGCACCGTCGGCCCCGCCCCGGAGGCCGGCGGCGAGCGCTCCCCGTACGGGGGCCTCCTGGAGGTCTCCTACCCGCACTGCGACCCCGACGTCCTGCTCCCCACCATGGAGGCCGCCCTGCCGGTCTGGCGCGACGCAGGCCCCCACGTCCGGGCGGCGGTGTGCGCCGAGATCCTGCACCGCGTCAACACCCGCAGCTCCGAGTTCGCCCACGCCGCCGTGCACACCAGCGGCCACAACTTCCTGATGGCGTTCCACGCCGGCGCCGTGCACGCCCAGGACCGCGGTCTGGAGGCGGTGGCCCGCGCCCTGGAGGAGCAGACCCGGATGCCGGCCGCGGCGCTCTGGCGCAAACCCCTGGGGAACGGCCGGACCCTGACGCTCTCCAAGACCTTCACGGCGGTCCCCCGGGGCGTCTCCCTGGTCGTCGCCAACAGCGTCTTCCCCGCCTGGAACAGCTACCCGGCCCTCTTCGCCTCCCTGGCCACCGGCAACCCCGTCCTGGTCAAACCGCACCCGGCCGCCGTCCTGCCGCTGGCGCTCACCGTCCGCACCGCCCGCGAGGTGCTCACCGAAGCCGGGCTCCCCGCCGAACTGGTGTGCCTGGCCGCCGAGTACCCCGGCGAGGGACTGGCCCGCAGGCTGGCCGTCCGGCCCGAGGTGCGCCTGGTCGACTACGCGGGCGGCACGGCCTTCGGGACCTGGCTGGAGGACAACGCCCGGCAGGCGCGCGTGTTCACCTCCGGATCCGCGGTCAACAGCGTGCTCGTCGAGTCGACCCGCGACTACCGCGACATGCTCGCCAACCTCGCCTTCTCGGTCTCCCTCTACAGCGGACAGCTGTGCACCAGCCCGCAGAACCTGCTGATCCCGCGGGACGGGATCAGCACCGACGAGGGGCACCGCTCCTTCACCGAGGTCGTCGCCGACCTCGGCGGCGCCCTCGCCGGGCTGCTGGAGGACGACGCGCGGGCGAGCGGGATCCTGGGCGCACTGCTCGGACCCGCGGTCCTCGACCGGGTCGAACGGGTCGCCGCCGGAGCGGCCGGACCCGTCGCCGTGCCCTCCCGCGCGGTGCGCGACCCCCGCCACCCGGAGGCGGTCGTCCGCACCCCGGCCGTGGTGGCCCTCGACGCGGGCCGGGAGGCGGACCGGGCCGTGCTGCTGTCCGAATGGCAGGGCCCGGTGGTCCTCGCGGTGGCGGTGGACTCCGCCGCCGCCGGGGTGGAGCTCGTCGCCCGCACCACGCGCGAGTGCGGTGCGCTCTCCGTCGGCCTCTACTCCACCTCACCGGAGGTGGAGGCGGCGATGGAACGTGCCTGCGCGCAGGCCGGCGTGATGCTCTCGGCCAACCTGATGGGCGACTGGTACATCTCCCAGTCGGCCGTCTACTCCGACCTCCACGGCACGGGCCTGAACCCGTCCGGCAACGCCGTGTACTGCGACCCCGCGTTCGTGACCGCGCGCTTCCACACCGTCGGCGTGCGCCGCTACGGCGGTTCGATATGAACCGCACCCTCACCGAGCTGCCGTTGCGAGGGCGCGAGCGGGAGATGCGGACCGTCCGCGAGGTGCTCGACCACGGCCGCCGCACCGGGCGCGCCGTGCTGACGGTCGAGGGCATGCCGGGCATCGGCAAGACCCGGCTGCTGCGGGAGGCCGCCGCCCTCGCCGACGACCTGGGCTACGCCCGCCACCACCCCGACCCGTGGACGGAGCGGCTCCCCGCACGGCGCCGCGCCGCGGCGGCCCGGCACGGCCGGGGCCGGCCCGGCCGCTGCCCCGCCGCCGCCACCGGGCCCCTCCTCATCCTGGTCGACGACGCCCGGCCCGGCCAGGGCGCGTCGCCCCGCAGGCCCTACGCACCGCGCGAGCAGGCCGGCGCCGAGCGGCCCGTGGTCTGGCTGGTCGCCCACCGGCCGGGCGCGGGCCCCGTCCTGCCGTCCGGCCTGACGGGCCGCAGCGAGCGCCTCTCCCTCGGCCCGCTCAGCCCCTCCCACGCCCTGGACCTCGCCCGCGACCTGCTGGCCGCCGAGCCGGCGCCCGACCTGGTCCGCCTGCTGGACCAGGCCCGCGGGCACCCGCGGCTGCTGCTCGAACTGCTGGCCGGGCTGCGGGAGGAGGACTCCCTCGCGACCGTGGACGGAGAGGCCCGGCTGCTGACCAGCCGGCTGCCGGCGCGGCTGGCCCTGCGGACGCGGGCCACCCTGGAACGGTTCTCCCCCGAGTGCCGCCAACTGCTGCGCGTCGCGGCGGTCCTGGGGTGCGAGGTGGTCTACGAGGACGTCGCGCTGCTGCTGCGGACCTCGGTCTCGGCCCTGCTGCCGGTGCTGGAGGAGGTCACGGCCACCGGGGTCGTGCGCAACGAGGAGGGCCGGGCCGTCTTCGCCGGCCCGCTGCTGCGCCGCCTCGTCGCCGAGTCCGTCCCCGAGTCGCTGCGGCTCTCGCTCCAGCGGGAGGCGGCCGCCCTGCGCACCACGACCGGCCTCCACGCGGCTCCGCCCGCCGGACCCGAACTGAGCCGGCAGCAGAGGGAGCTGGTGGGGCTGGTCCGCGAGGGCCTCACCAACCAGCAGATCGCCCGGCGTCTGGCCCTGTCCCCGCACACCGTCAACTACCACCTGCGCAAGCTGTTCAAGGCCTACGGGGTGAGCTCGCGCATCGACCTGCTGACGGCGGCCGAACACCCGGACCCCGCGGGCCACGCGGCCCGCGCCCGCCAGAACTGACCGGGCACACCCCGCCGGCACGCACCACCCCGCCCCCTCCCCCACCGCATCCGCACACCGACCGTGGAGAGCCGCACCGTGAACGCCCCCGACCTTGTCCTCGCCGGCGCCTGGCCGCGCCCCGACACCCCCGCGCCGGCCCGGCGGACCGCCTGGCTCCGCGACGCCCTGGCCGCCGAACCCGACGACGGCCGCGCACCGCAGCTGCTGGACGAGGTCCGCTGCGACGTCCTCGTCGTGGGCGGTGGCTTCACCGGCCTGTGGACCGCCCTGGAGATCCTGCGGCGTGCCCCCGGCACAAACATCGTGCTGATCGAGGCCGACGTGTGCGGCGCCGGGGCCAGCGGGGCCAACGCCGGTTACCTGATGCCGATGTGGGCCCGGTTCAGCAGCCTGGTCACGATCGGCGGGTACGAGGAGGCGCTCCGTATCGGCGAGGCCTCCGCGCGGGCCGTCGACGAGATCCTCGACTTCGCCGAGAGCCACGGGATCGACATCGAGCACCGGCGCGGCCCGTGGCTGTGGGCGGCCTCCTCCCCCGCCCAGCGCGGGGCCTGGCTGCGGACACTGGAGGACCTGCGGCGGGCCGGGACCGGGCCGCTGCACGAGGTCTCCGAAGCGGAGTCGCGGCGCGCGGTCGGCACCCGCAACCACTTCGGCGGCGTCCTCGACCCGGGCTGCGCCACCCTGCAACCCGCGAAGCTGACCCGGGGGATGCGCCGGGTCGCGCTGGACGCCGGCGTCCGCATCCACGAACGCACCCCGCTGACCGCCCTGCGCAACGCGCCCGGCGGCGCCACCACCGCGCACACGCCCTACGGACGGGTGCGCGCGGGCCGGGTGGTCCTGGCCGTCAACGCCTGGGCAGGGCAACTGGAGGACCTCGGCCGCCGCATGGTGACCGTGGCCAGCGACACCGTCCTGACCCGGCCCGTCCCGGAGCGGCTCGCGGCCCTCGGCTGGGACGGCGGGACCTCGGTCTGCGACGCGCGGCGGAGGCTGAACTACTACCGCACGACCCCGGACGGCAGGCTGGTCTTCGGCAAGGGCGGATCCGGCGTGGCGTACGGGCAGGCGGGTGCCGACACCCTGTGGGGCGACCCCCTGCGCCCCGCCGAACTCCGGGCGCAGCTGGCCCGGCTCTTCCCCGAACTCGCCGACGCCCCCATGGACATGGCCTGGACCGCGCCGGTCGAGTACTCCACCACCTCGCTGCCCTTCGCCGGCTGGCTGAAGTCCGTACCCGGGGTCTGCTACGCCACCGGCTACTCGGGCGACGGTGTGGGCCCGTCCCGCCTGATGGCCAAGGTGCTGGCCTCCCTCGTCCTGGGCACGGCCGACGAGTGGTCCGGCTCCGCCTTCACCCGCCCCCCGGGCGGCTGGATCCCCCCGGAACCGGTCCGCTACCCGGGAGCCCGGCTGGTGATACCCGCCCTGCGGGCGGTGGAGCACCGTGAGGACCGCGGCCGCGGCGTCCCGTCCGCGGTCAAACGCCTCGCCTCCCTGGACCCCTCCGCCTTCCGCCGCTGACGCCGGGCACGTCCTTCCGGCCGGGAGGAACATCCCAGGCGGCGGAGTCCGGCGTTCCTCGTCCTCGCAGACCGTGCGGGCTTTCGCGGGCATGGAAACCGTCGACGTCAGCGAGTCCGGCCTCGCTTCCACGGACCGCTCGCTCCACTCGGTCAGGCCCTCGCCGGCGTCGGCCCCACCGCACTGCTCAACGCCTGGCACCGCTCGCCCCCGGCCGTGGGCGGCCGAACCGCGGTGAGCTGTCCTCCTCCAGCTGGTCGAGGAAGCCGGCGAGGGTGTCGGCTTGTGACCTCTAGCGCACCCTGGCCGGGTCAAGAAGCGTCGCAGGACCTGGAGACCGGTCCCCAACTGGTCCGATTGGGCGGGTGCGGAGGTTCCTTGTCGACCTGCCGCCTCTCGGCGGCGACATGGCCGTCACGGCCTGTGAAGCCGCCCTGGCGGACGGCGCCTGCGCCCGAGGTCGGCGAGCCCCGACGGCCGGCAGTGGTGGGCGCCGCGGCGCGCAGCCGCGGGGCCAGTACCGCGCGCAGCGCCGGGGTCAGGCTGTGACGGATCTCGGACGGGGTGAGGGCGGCAGGGGTGGGGAGGGGGTTGAGGTAGCGGGTGTAGATGAGGCCGCCGAGGATCGTCACCACGGCCGTGGCGCGGGCGGTCGCGTCCCGGCCGCCGAGAAATTCAACAAGCCGGGCCAGCAGCTCGCGTTCCAGGTATTCGCGGACCACCTCGGCGGCTTCGTCGCCCTGGATGGTGAGCTGCTGGAAGTCGGCGTCCTCCCACAGGCCGGTCACCGCGTCGATCAGGCGGTCGGGGAGGGTGGCCGGATCGCCGCCGAGGACGTCGTCCACCGCCAGCGCACTGGCGCACTGGAACTGCATCACGTCCGCGAACAGGCCCTTCTTCGAGCCGAAGTGGTACGCGATCAGCGCCGGGTCGACTCCGGCGGCCCCGGCCACCGCACGCAGGGTGGTGCCCCGGTAGCCGTGCTCCAGGAACAGCGAGCGGGCCGCCGAGACGATCGACTCACGGGTCGGCGGGTTGCCGCGGGGGCGGCCTCGGGGACGGGCGGGGGCAGGGACGGCGTTATTCATCGGCGTTGAGCCTGCGTTGAATGAGCAGCACAGTCAAGGGCGTTCCCGCTACCGCACGAAGGGATGACCCGACACCATGCGTATCGCAGTCTTCGGCGCCAACGGACCGACCGGCCGCTGCCTCACCGATCAGGCCCTGGCCGCCGGCCACGAGGTCGTCGCCGTGACCCGCAGACCCGGCTCCCTGTCCGCGCAGCCCGGCCTTGCCGTGGCCGTCGCAGACGCCACCGACCCGGCGGCTGTCGACGCCGCGATCGACGGCACGGACGCCGTCCTCTCCGCGCTGGGCGCGCGCTTCAGCAAGGAGACCATCACCACCTACTCCGCGAGCGCCGCCGTCATCACCGGGGCCATGGCCCGCCACGGCATCAAGCGGCTGCTCGCCGTCAGCTCCAGCATCGCTGACCCGAACTGGCGCCCTACCGGCGCGCATTTCTTCAACCATGTGCTCGACCCGCTGGTGAACCGACGCCTCGGCCGTACCCTCCACGAGGACATGCGCCGCATGGAGGCCGTGATCCGTCAGACGGGCCTCGACTGGACCTTCGTCCGGCCTTCGGGCCTGTTCGAACACCCCGTCGTCACGGACTACCACACTGCCGAGACGAGCGCCGACGGCGTCTTCACCGCCCGTGCCGACCTCGCCGCGAGCATGCTGCGCGAGATGACGGAGCGGCGGTACGTCCGTACGGCCATGGGCGTCATCACCACGGCCGTGAAGCCGAACATCGCCAAGCTGATCTGGAACGAGGGCGTGAAGAAGAAGTGAGTCGCCCCATCTTCCAATTTTCCGCCATCGCACGAGCGTTCCCCACCTCCCGCACACGGCCACCTCCACGCCGCTGTCGAGCAGGGACCCGAACGGCCCCTACCGTCGTCACGGAACGTTGGCGCAGCCTGGGAGAGTCGGCGTAGCCGTTACCTCAGCCGAAGGAGGCGGTCAGAGATGAACGCCGGGACCGGGGGCGATCCCGAGGAGACACGGGTGCTGGTCGTTGAAGACGACCGGGGCATCGCGGAGTCCTTGGTACGTGGCCTCCGGCAGGCCGGATACGAGGCCGAGGGTGTGCGGACCGGGCGGGCGGCGCTGTCGTCGCCCACGCCCGACGTCGTCCTGCTGGATCTTGGACTTCCGGACATCGACGGCGTCGAGGTGTGCCGGAGACTGCGGGCACGTTCGGACGCCGCGATCATCGCGGTGACCGCGCGGGGCGAGGAGGCCGACCGGGTGGTGGCCCTGGACGAGGGCGCCGACGACTACCTGGTCAAACCCTTCGGTCTTGCCGAGCTCCTTGCGCGGATCCGGGCCGTGCTGCGCCGTCGGCGTCCGGCTGAGCCGGAGCTCCTGCGGCACGGGCCGCTGACGGTCGACCTCCGTACCCGGCAGGTCTCGGTCGACGGACGTGCGGTGGCGCTGACGCCGAAGGAGTTCGGCATCCTGGAGTGTCTGGCTGCGGATCCTGGGCGGGTGGTGAGCCGCCAGCAGATTCTGGAGCGGGCCTGGGACGCCCACTGGTACGGCCCGACGAAGGTGCTGGACGTGCATGTGGCGGCGTTGCGTCGCAAGCTCGGCGTGCCGGGGCTGCTCGAGACGGTCTACGGGCAGGGGTTCCGGCTCGGGGCGGTCGAGGTGCCGCGGGAGCGGTCGTGACCCGGCGGATCACCTGGACGTTCCTTGTTCTCACGTCCGTGCTGCTGGTGCTGGCGGTCGTGCCGCTGGCGGTGTCGCTGACGGCGCGCGAGCGCGTCGCCTACCGCGACAGTCAGCGGTCGGCCACCCGGGTGATCGCGGCGGCGGCCGAGGAGCACCTCTCCGACAACAAGCCCGCGACCGTCCTGGAACAGGAGCTCGAGGCCGCCGCCCGGGCGGGGGACTGCGCGGCGGTGTACGACGCCTCCGGGCGCCTGGTGGCCGGTACCCCGTGCACGGCGGCCCAGGGCGAGGAGGCGGAGGAGCTCGTGGAAGACGTACTGGCCGGGCACGAGCCGGAGCCGCCGGAGAACGAGGGCCGGCTGCTCGCCGCGGAACCGGCCGGAGAGGCGCGCCGGCCCGCCGGCGCGGTCGTGCTGGCCCGCTCCGCCGGTCCACTGGACGCCCGCATCGCGGCGATCTGGGGCTGGTCCGCCGCGATCGGTGTCGCGGGTCTTGCGGCGTCCATGCTGCTGTCCGTCCGGCTCGCCCGCTGGGTCAGCCGTCCGCTGTCGACGCTGGACGCCAGCGCCCGGCGCTTGGGCGAGGGCGCCCTCGACGAGCGGGCCGAGGTCGGGGCCGGCCCGCCGGAGGTGCGCCGGCTGGCCGCCACCTTCAACACCATGGCCGCCCGCACGGAGGCCCTGGTCCACGGTCACCGGGCCGTGATCGCCGATGTGTCCCACCAGCTGCGCACGCCGCTGGCTGCGCTGCGGCTGCGCCTCGACGTGCTGGCCGCCGGGTCCGAGCCGGACACAGCGGTGGAGCTGGCCGCCGCGCAGGAGGAGATCGCGCGTCTGTCGCGGATGGTCGACGGACTTCTGGCGGTCGCGCGTGCTGAGCAGACGACACCGCGTCCGGCCGCGGTGCGGGTCGACGAGGTGGTCGCCGAACGGGTGGCGGCCTGGTCCCCGGTCGCCGAGGAGCACGGCGTCCGGCTGACCGCCGTGCCCGAGGGGCCTGCCCTGAGCGCCGCGCTGGGCGCGGGCCATCTGGAGCAGATCCTGGACAACCTGATCGCCAACGCCGTGGAGGCAGCGGAATCCGGCGGGAGCATCACCCTCGGCCACGGCACGGTACGGGGGCGGGCCCGGGTGTTCGTGCGGGACGACGGGCCCGGGATGACGGACGAGGCGAAGGCGGTCGCCTTCCGCCGGTTCGGCAACCCGCAGGCCCGGGGCACGGGCCTGGGTCTTGCCATCGTGCACCGGCTGGTCACCGTCAACGGCGGTACGGCCCAGCTGGAGGACACCCCCGGCGGCGGGCTGACCGCCGTACTGGATCTTCCGCTGTGGTCGGAGGGCGGGCACGAGCAGGGCGGGGCGTAGAGGGTTCCGGCGCGGAGATCTTTACCGGTTCTGAAGGAGACGTGAGCGAGTTCCCAGGTGCGGTGAGCACAGCCTGGAAGTGCACGCAGCCGATCCGGGCCGCCGATTCTCCAGGAGCGCTGCCATGGCCCCCTCGCCCGACGACTTCCGGCCGACACCCACACCCGTCGCCTCCCCGTACGCACGCGACCGCGGACTGCGCCGCAGCCGCCGCACCACCCGGTGGATCGCGGTCACGGCCGCCGCCGGCGCGGCGGCCCTGGGCGGCTTCTACACGCACCTGCTGCCGGGCGGTTCGGCCGCCTCCGCGCCCGCGAACGTACCGGCGAACGCACCGGTGCAGAATCCCGCGCCGTCGGCTTCCGCCACCGTGGGAAAGGACGACGAGGGGCGCGAGGAGCAGGACGGCGACAAGGACGACGTGGAGGACGCGGCTCCGGTCGCGCAGCCGGCTCCGCAGCCGCCGGCCCAGCCGGCCACCGTTACGCCACCGGCTCCGCAGCCCCCGGCCCAGCCGCCCGTCGCGACCCGGCAGCCGCCGCAGACCACGACGGGGGCATCATGAACGCTTACCCCTCGGCACCCGCTCCCGCCCGGATCGTCTTCCCGGCGCTGGGCACCACGGCCGCCCTGCTCGTCACCGACCCGGACGCCCTGCCCACCGCGGAAGCGGTGCTGCGCACCGAGCTGGCCGCCGTCGACCGTGCCTGCAGCCGCTTCCGGCCCGATTCGGAACTCAGCCGTGTGAACCTGAACGCGGGCCGTAAGACGGCGGTCAGCACGTACTTCGCCCAAGCTCTGGAAGCCGCGCTGCGGGCCGCCAGGCTCACTGACGGCGCGGTGGACCCGACGGTGGGCAGCGCGGTGACCGCGCTCGGCTACGACCGCACCTTCGCCTCCGTACGCCCCGACGACGCCCGCCCCGTGCCGGTGGGCCGGCCGGCACCCGGCTGGCGGCGGATCGTCTTCGATCCGGGTGCGCGCCGACTGCGCCTGCCTCCGGGCTCCCGCCTCGACCTCGGCGCCACCGCCAAGGCGCTGGCCGCCGATCGTGCCGCGCGCCAGGCCGCCGAAGCGACCGGCTGCGGGGTCCTGGTGAGCCTCGGGGGCGACCTGGCGACCGCCGGACCCTCACCCGAGGGCGGCTGGCGGATCGCGCTCGCCGACGACCACGCCCGGCCGGCGCCGGAAGGCGGTGCCGCCATCGCGGTGACCGGCGGGGCCCTGGCGACCTCGGGCATCCGGGTGCGCGCCTGGCGGCGCGACGGACGGATCTTGCACCACATCGTCGACCCGGCCACCGGGGAACCCGCCGCACCCGCGTGGCGCACGGTCACCATCGCGGCCGCCACCTGCGTGGACGCCAACGCCGTCAGCACGGCGGCGATCGTACTCGGCGAACGGGCGCCCGACTGGCTGCGCGGCACCTCCCTGCCGGCCCGGCTGACCGCCCTCGACGGCGCGGTGGTACGCCTCGGCGGCTGGCCGCCCGACTCGCACGCGCCCGCGCCGCCGGGATCGCGCAGCGCGGACGCCGGAGGCCCGCGATGACGACGGCCCTGGCACTGACCGGCAGCCCTCTCTGGTACGCGAGCCGTGCGGGCGGCACCCTCGCCCTTGTCCTGCTCACCGCCACGGTGGTGCTCGGCATCGCCTCCGGCGGACGGACCTCGCCCCGTCGCGTAGCCCGCTTCGAGATCGGGCTGCTGCACCGCAACCTGTCCCTGCTCACCCTGGTGTTCCTCGCCGTGCACGTGGCGACCGCGGTGCTCGATCCGTTCGTGCATCTGAGCTGGGCGGCGGCGGTGGTGCCGTACGGGGCGTCCTACCGGCCCCTGTGGCTCGGGCTCGGCACCGCGGGGCTCGACCTGCTGCTCGCGGTCCTCGTCACCAGCGCGCTGCGGCGCCGGCTGGGGGTGCGTCCCTGGAAGGCCGTGCACTGGCTCGCGTACGCCGCCTGGCCGCTGGCCCTCTTCCACAGCGCCGGGACCGGTACCGACACCCGGCTCCCGCTCCAGCTGTGGCTGTACGCCGGCTGCCTTGCGGCGGGGGTCGCCGCCGTGTGGTGGCGGCTGGCGAAGGCCGGTCCGGGGCATGTCGCCGGGCGTCTGACGGCCGCCATGGCCGTGGCCGCCGTCCCCGTGGTGCTCACCGCGTTCCTCGCCGCCGGGCCGCTCCAGCCGGGCTGGGCGCAGCGCGCCGCCGTGACGCCGACGGTCCTGATCGGAGGCGGACGATGAACACGCCGACAGACGCGACGACGGACGTGGCCCCGAACTCCTCGGCCCCCTCCCCGGCGCAGGACGTGCCCCGGCTCCTCTCCGGCTGGTATGCCACCGGTGCGCCGGCCACCCTCGCCGATCACCTGCGGCGCTACGGCCCGCCGGCTCCGGACACCCGTACGTCGCCGACGTCCGTGGTGGAGGCCGTCGAGGCGGCCGGGCTCACCGGACGCGGCGGTGCAGGGTTCCCCACGGCCCGCAAGCTGCGCGCGGTCGCGGAACGGGGCGGCCGGGCCGTGGTGGTCGTGAACGCGATGGAGAGCGAACCGGCGAGCCGCAAGGACGGGTTCCTGCTCGCCGTCGCACCTCATCTGGTCCTGGACGGCGCCGTGCTCGCTGCGAGGGCGGTCGGCGCCGACACCGTCCATGTGTGTCTGCCCCGCACCCGCGCCGTCCGGTCCGGGCAGCTGCGCTCGGCCCTGGACGAGCGGCGGCGCGCCCGTCTCGACCCGGTGCGGCTGCGCCTCCACGCTCTTCCGCACGCCTATGTCTCCAGTGAGTCGACGTCGCTGGTGCGCTGGCTCAACGGCGGCCCGGCGCGCCCGCAGGGCAGCCCGCCCCGTACCCACGAACGCGGTGTCGCCCGCCGCCCCACGCTGGTGGGCAACACCGAGACCTTCGCCCACCTGGCCCTGATCGCCCGCTACGGGCCGGACTGGTTCCGGCAGACGGGAACGGCGGACGAGCCCGGCACGCTGCTCGTCACCGTCTCCGGCGCGGTCGCGGCGCCGGGCGTCCTGGAGACCGCGTTCGGGACGCCACTCGACGTGATCCTGGACCGCGCCGGAGGCCGCACGGAGTCCCTGCAAGCGCTCCTGCTCGGCGGGTTCGGCGGCACCTGGCTTCCCGCCGAGCACCTCCAAGTGCCGCTCACCCGGCGCGACCTGGCCCCGCTGGGCGCCGCACCCGGCGCGGGCGTGCTGGTCGCCCTGCCCCGGGCGGCCTGCGGACTGTCCGAGACGGCGCGCATGCTCGCGTACCTCGCCGCCGACGGCGCCGGTCAGTGCGGCCCGTGCCGCTTCGGGCTGCCCGCCGTCGCCGAGGACTTCGCCGCACTGGCCGCCGGACGGGCCGACACGGACCTGCTGCGACGGCTGCGCCGGCGGGTCGGCCTGCTGCCGGACCGGGGCGCCTGCCGCCACCCCGACGGCGCCGCCCGCCTGGCCGCCTCCGCACTGCGCGCCTTCGCGGACGACGTCGAGCGCCACCTCACCCTGGGCGCCTGCGCCGCGACCCACCGGCCACAGCGGATCCCCGTACCGCCCGCCGTACCCCCGGAGACCTGGCGATGACCCCCGCGACTCGCGCCACGACCCTGCGTATCGACCGCATCGCCTGCACCGGACAGGGCCTGTGCGGGGAACTGCTGCCCGAACTGATCGACCTCGACGAATGGGGCTACCCGATAGTCAAGGACCGGTCCGTCCCCGACCACCTGCTCGCCCACGCCCATCGGGCCGCCGCGGCCTGCCCCCTGCTGGCGTTCCACCTCGATGCCGGCCGGACGTGACGGGCGTGCGCCGGGCCCGGCCGTCCGGCCCGGCAGAAGGACCGGACGGCCCCTGTCGCCGAGGTCACCACCACGATGGGATGGAGGGACCAAGCCCCGCGGTCGCCGCACCGCACGGATCGAGGTGCGCCATGAATCCCACCGCAGCAGGTCTGCGCCGCATCATGACGGCCATCACCTCCCTGCGGCTCGAACCGGTCCTCCTGGCCGTCACAGCGGCCGCGCTGGCCGGCGGCGGCATCGCCTGGCTCGTCGGCGCGCACGGCCTGTCGGACCTGTTGTGGGCTCTGGGCACCGTCGCCGCCATCGTGCCCGCCGTGGTGTGGGTGCTGACCGCGCTGCGCCGCGGACACGCGGGCGTGGACCTGATCGCCGTACTCGCGCTCGGCGGCACCCTGGCGGTGGGCGAGTACCTGGCCGGTGCGCTGATCGCCCTCATGCTCGCCACCGGCCGCACGCTCGAGGCCGCGGCCCAGCGGCGCGCCTCGCACGACCTGCGCGCCCTGCTGGAGCACGCGCCGCGCTCGGCGCGCCGCCGCACGGACTCCGGAGTGCTCACGGTCTCACTTGCGGAAGTCGCTGCCGGCGACCTGCTCGTCGTCGGCCCCGGCGAGGTCGTGCCGGTCGACGGCCGTGTGGAGAGCACGGCCGCCGTCCTGGACGAGTCGGTGCTCACCGGCGAGTCCCTCCAGGTCGAGCGGCCCCGGGGCGAGACGGTCCGCAGCGGCGTGGTCAACGCCGGTGGCGCCTTCGAACTGCGGGCCACCGCCACGGAGCAGGACAGCACGTATGCGGGGATCGTGCGCCTGGCCCGCCAGGCCGGTGCCGAGTCCGCCCCGGTCGTGCGGCTGGCCGACCGGTACGCGGCCTGGTTCCTGCCCCTGTCCCTCGCGGTGGCGGGACTGGCCTGGCTGATCAGCGGATCCGCCGTACGCGCGGTCGCCGTCCTCGTCGTCGCCACCCCGTGCCCCCTGCTGCTGGCCGCCCCCGTCGCCATCGTCTCGGGCCTCTCCCGCGCCTCACGCATCGGCGTGGTCATCCGCGACGGCGGCGCGCTGGAGAACCTCGGCCGCGCCCGTACCCTCCTGCTCGACAAAACCGGCACCCTCACCCGCGGCCGCCCCCGCGTCCTCGATGTCACCGCCGCCCCCGGCATCACCCCCTCGGAAGTGCTGCGCCTGGCCGCCTCGCTCGACCAGTACTCGCCACACGTCCTCGCCCAGGCCATCGTCGACACCGCCCGGGAACGCGGCCTCTCGCTCTCGGTCCCGACGGACGTCACCGAGGAGCCCGGCCGGGGCGCCACCGGCAGCGTGAACGGGCACCGGGTCGCCATCGGCCGCCTCGGCCCCGACGAAGCACGGCCCCCGTGGGCCAAGGCGGTCGACAACCGCGCGCTCCTCGACGGCGCGGCCGTGGCCTGGCTCACCGTCGACAGGCGGCTCACCGGTGCGGTCCTGCTGCGCGACCCGCTGCGTCACGACGCCCCGCGCACCCTGCGCCACCTGCGGGCGGCCGGCATCCAGCGGCTCCTGATGCTCACCGGCGATCGGGCGGCACCGGCCCACGAGGTCGCCGCCGTCCTCGGCCTCGACGGCGTGCTCGCCGAACTGAGCCCCGCAGGCAAGGTCGCCGCCGTACGCGACGAGCGTGAACGCGCGGTCACCGTCATGGTCGGCGACGGCGTCAACGACGCCCCCGCCCTCGCCACCGCCGACGTCGGCGTCGCCATGGGCTCCCGCGGTTCCACGGCCTCCTCGGAAGCCGCCGACATCGTCCTGACCACCGACCGCGTCGACCGCCTGGCCGACGCCGTTGCCATCGCCCAGCGCGCCCGCCGCATCGCCGTGCAGAGCGCTCTGGGCGGCATGGTCATGTCGCTGGCGGCCATGGCCGCGGCTGCCGCCGGTCTGCTCCCGCCCGCCGTCGGCGCACTGCTCCAGGAAGCCATCGACGCCGCCGTGATCCTCAACGCCCTGCGCGCCCTGCGCGTCGGCCAGGCCGCCCGTCCGGCCCTCACCCCCGCCGCCGAAGCCCTCATCCACCGCTTCGCGGCCGAACACGACGACCTGCGAGACGTCCTCGACTCCGTACGCGACGCCGCCGACCGGCTCTCCGACACCCCCGACCCGACGGCCCTGGCGGCCGTGGGGGAAACGCACCGGCTGCTGACAGAGCGCCTGCTGCCGCACGAGTACGCCGAGGAGCACCAGCTCTACCCGGCGCTCGCCCCCACCCTCGGAGGACCCGAGGCCACCGCCACCATGAGCCGCGCCCACACCGAGATCGAACGGCTCTCCCGCCGCATCGCCACCCACCTGCAACTCGCCCGCACGACCGGCGCACTGGCCCCCGAACAGGTCGAGGACCTGCGCTCCTGCCTCTACGGCCTGCACACCGTCCTGCGCCTGCACTTCACCCAGGAAGAAGAGAGCTACTTCTCCCTCGCACCATGACGCACGCCGGCTCTCTCCTCCTGCCCGGCGGGGACCGCGGCGGCGAAGCCGGTTGAAGTCGGCGAGTACGGCCGGCCTTGGTGTGCCGCCTCGCATGAGCCGGTCGGCCGCAGGCATGGGTGCGGTGGGAGTGGACATGCGCCGACCACGAAACCCACAAGGACACCGGGGCCCGGGGAAGGACGTCAGAGGCCCGGCGGTGAGGCGGCGGGTCCGGGTCGGCAGGTTGAGGAGCGGGCGCCGGATCGGCTCTCTGAGCTGCCCAAGCGGTCCTGGAAAGCGGTGCTGCGCGGGACGCTGAAGGAGTTCAAGGACGACGAGCTGGCGGACCGGGCGGCGGCACTGACCTACTACGGGGTCCTCGCCCTGTTCCCCGCGCTGCTGGTGCTGGTGTCGCTGCTGGGTGTCGCGGGCGAGTCGGCGACCAAGCAGGTGCTGGACAACCTGCGGAAGCTCACCCCGGGGGCGGCTCGGGACGTGATCAGCAACGCGGTGTTAGCAGCTGCGGGGCAATGCCGGCATCGGCTCGCTGCTGGCCCTCGTGGGTCTGCTGGTGGCGATCTGGTCGGCGTCCGGGTACGTGGCCGCGTTCATCCGCGCCTCCAACGCCGTCTACGACATGCCCGAGGGCCGGCCCGTGTGGAAGGTGCTGCCGCTGCGCGTGGGGCTGACCGTCGTGCTCGTGATCCTCGCGGTGGCCAGTGCGCTGATCGTGGTGTTCACCGGCGCTCTGGCCCGGCAGGCGGGCTCGGCGCTGGGTGTGGGCGACACCGCGATGACGGTGTGGTCGATCGCGAAGTGGCCCGTCCTGCTGGTCCTGGTCACAGTCATGATCGCGCTGCTGTACTGGGCCGCGCCCAACGCCAAGGGCCGCGGCCTCAAGTGGGTGACCCCGGGCAGCCTCCTCGCGTTGGTCATCTGGATGATCGCCTCGGCCGGCTTCGCGTTCTACATCGCGCACTTCGGCTCGTACAACAAGACGTACGGCACGCTCGCGGGCGTGATCATCTTCCTGGTGTGGTTGTGGATCACCAACCTCGCCGTCCTGCTGGGTCTCGAGTTCGACGCCGAGATGGTCCGCCAGCGCGCGATCGCGGGCGGGCTGCCTGCGGATGAGGAGCCCTACGTCGAGCCGCGGGACACCCGGGAATGGAGCGAGGAAGACCATCACCGCCTGGACCGAGAGCCAGACGGCGGCCGACCGAGGGGTGCTGGCCGGCTTGCGCGTCCCAGGCTTGCCGGGGCGCGCACACCCTGCCGCTCGCCGGTCACCCACCAGGGCAGGCGTGGTCATGGTCGACAGCGGACCAGGAGGCGGGGCGCCGTACGGACCAGGGCCGCCGCCGCGCCGCCGATCGCGGCACCTGCCGCCACGTCGGAGGGGTAGTGGGCGCCGCTGTGGACGCGCTCGACGGCCACCAGCACGGCGGGGACCGCGAAGCGGAAGAAGGTCAAGGGTTCGATGAGCGCCGAGGGGAGCCATGGCAACGATGCCCCGGTGGGCGAGCGTGTGACGCGGGCGTCGCAGCAGATCTCCAGGGACGCCACGGCCCTCTGAAGGTGGATGCACCTTGCCGTGAGCCTCGGGGATCACCGTGTCCGCGATCACGGCGAGGATCGCCCCGCCCGCCACCGCCGTGATCACCGCCATCACCGTCTCGGAGGCCCCGCCGAGCAGCGCGCACCCGGCGAGAGCCGCCAAGCCGCTGGCCAGCGCGATGCCGCCCCACAGGGTGAAGACGCAGCGTCGGCTGCGGCCGGCGCTGCGCATGCCGGCGGCGCCGGCCAGGCCTTCGGGCAGGTTGCTGATGAACACCGGTCATCACGGCACCGAAGACCCGCTCCAGCCGCGGCCGGGTCGCCATCTCACCGCGGGTCGCCACCGCCCTCCGGCACCGAGCGATGACAACGCCCTGTGCACGGGGCGATCCTGACGATCCGTTCACCGGACTGGACTGGTCTTCTGTCGGCCCGACGGCAGACCGCTCGGACCCACCACCCCGTCCACGACCGCGAACCTCTACAGCCACCTCACCCGTCAGGCCGCCCGTGAAGCCGTCGACACCATCGACCGCACCCTCACCGGAGCCGAGAAGGCCGGCGCCGACACGGGCCGCCCGGCGTGGCTGCGACCATCATGGCTCCGGACGCACGAAAGGCCGTCCTCTCATGGATGAGAGAACGGCCTCCGACCTGCTGAAAGCATGGTCGGGACGACAGGATTTGAACCTGCGACCCCTTGACCCCCAGTCAAGTGCGCTACCAAGCTGCGCCACGTCCCGTTGTACCGCCTGTGTCCCTGCGGCCCGGGGTTTCCCCCGTGCGCCGGGCACACGCAGAACATTACCGCACGTCGAGGGGTGCGTGTGCACGGGTGAGCGGGGCGGGGGAGGATGGGCCCGTGGACGGGCGGGAGCGGGATCGGGACGGTGCGGGGCGGGCGCGGAGCGCGCGGCCCCGGGACGGGTTGGGGCGGCCGCTGGCGTACGGGGCCGACGGGGTGGCGCGGCAGCCCGAGGGGGTGGTGCGCCCGCCCGGTGAGACGGTCGCGGAGGCGCAGCGGCTGCTGGACGCCGGGATGCCCTTCCACGCGCACGAGGTGTTCGAGGACGCCTGGAAGTCCGGGCCCCCGGAGGACGCCGCCCTGTGGCGGGCGCTGGCGCAGCTCGCCGTGGGGCTGACGCATGCCGCGCGGGGGAACACCCTCGGCGGGGCGCGGTTGCTGCGGCGCGGGGCGGCTTCGCTCGCCGGGGTGGAGCGGGCGTACGGGATGGACCTGCCGGGGCTGGTCCGGTGGGCCGGAGAGTTGGCCCACCGGGTCGAGGCCGGGGCCGCGGTGGACGCGGCGCGGGAGGCACCGGAGCTAGGCGGAGGCGGGCTGTAGCAGGTCCCAGCGGTTTCCGTAGAGGTCCTCGAAGACGGCGACGGAGCCGTACGGTTCGTGGCGCGGCTCCTCCAGGAAGCGGACGCCCTCCGCGGTCATGCGGGCGTGGTCGGCCGCGAAGTCGGCGGTGTAGAGGAAGAAGCCGACCCGGCCGCCGGTCTGGTCGCCGATGCGGGAGCGCTGGGCGTCGTCCTTGGCGCGGGCCAGGAGGAGGGCGGCCTCCTTGGCGCCCGGCGGGCGGACGACGACCCAGCGGGAGCCGTCGGGGCGGGGGGTGTCCTCGGCCAGTTCGAAGCCGAGGGCGCGGGTGTAGAAGTCGATGGCCTCGTCGTAGTCGCGGACCACGAGGGTGGTGAGGGCGATGTGGGATGGCATGCGGCTATTGTGCGCCGAGGAGGACCACGTCCAGGGTGCGGGGGCCGTGGACGCCCTCGACCCGGTCGAGTTCGATGTCGCTGGTGGCCGAGGGGCCGGAGATCCAGGTGAGCGGGCGGGTGGGGTCGAGGCGTTCGAGGGCCTGCGGGACGGAGTCGACCACCTGGGCGGGGACGCGGACCACGCAGATGTGGTGGTCCGGGATCAGGCTGATGCGACGCCGGCCCTGGTCGGGGCCGCCGTCCAGGACGAGCGTGCCGGTCTCGGCGATGGCCAGGGCGCAGCCGGTGACGACGCTGTCGACCCCGTCCAGGTCGTGGGGGGTGGAGGCGGCCCGGTCGTGGATCCGGGTCGTGCCGGCCGCCGAGAGCCAGTACGGGGGCAGGGCGGGGGGTACGAGGACCGTCCGGGAGGCGGCGAGCAGCCGTGCCAGGAGCGGGGGGAGGCCGGCTTCGTCCGTGCGGTGGACCCGCGCCCGGTACTCGGCCAGGTTGGCGGCGAGCAGGTCCGCGGTCTCGGCGGGGGTGCGGGTGCCGTGGACGCGCAGGTAGTCCCGGGGGACGGCGTCCGGGCCCGTGGCGGTCGCGGCGGTCGCGGGCCCGGGAGTCGCGCCGGAGGGGCCCGGGTGGGTGGTGTCCGGGGCGGAGTTCGCCCTGCGGATGCGGGACAGGATGCGGTCCCTCGTGGTCACGGTCGGGTCCCCCGTTCTCGGAGCCACCAGTCGCGGAAGGGTTCCGCCGGGAGGTCGGGAAGTTCGCGGGTGTCCGTCCAGGCGCGGCCCGGGCCCGGGAGCCGGCGGGGGCGCAGCCGGCGGGCGCGGGCCAGGAGGCGTTCGCCCGCGCGCAACGCGCCGGGGTGGTCCAGGAGGAGCCGGACGGCGCGCAGGGCGGCGCGCTCGGCGGTGTGGCCGTGCGCGGGGCGCAGCCGTACGCGGACCCCCTCGCGGGTCACCGGGCCGCCCTGGGCGACGCGTTCGCGCAGGTGGACCAGTACCTCGGGGATGTCGATGGCGACGGGGCAGACCTCGTAGCAGGCCCCGCACAGGGTGGAGGCGTAGGGCAGGGTGGCGTCGATGGCGCTGCCGGTGCCGCGCAGTTGGGGGCTGAGGACGGCGCCGATGGGGCCGGGGTAGACGGAGCCGTAGGCGTGGCCGCCGGCGCGTTCGTAGACGGGGCAGACGTTCAGGCAGGCGGAGCAGCGGATGCAGCGCAGGGCCTGGCGGCCGGTCCCGTCGGCGAGGGTGTCGGTGCGGCCGTTGTCGAGCAGGACGAGGTGGAAGGCGGAGGGGCCGTCGCCGTCCACGGTGCCGGTCCACATGGTGGTGTACGGGTTCATCCGCTCGGCCGTGGAGGAGCGCGGCAGGGTCTGGAGGAAGATCTCCAGGTCGCGGAAGGTGGGGACGACCTTCTCGATGCCGACGACCGAGATCAGGGTCTCCGGGAGGGTCAGGCACATCCGGCCGTTGCCCTCGGACTCGAGGACGACGATGGTGCCGGTTTCGGCGACCATGAAGTTGGCGCCGGAGACGGCGACCTTCGCGCGCAGGAACTTCTCCCGCAGGTGCAGGCGGGCGGCTTCGGCGAGTTCGCGCGGGTCGTCGCCGAGGTCGTCGGGGGCCGGGCGGCCCCAGGCTCCCATCTCAGAGCGGAAGACGTCCCGGATCTCGCCGCGGCCCCGGTGGATGGCGGGGACGAGGATGTGCGAGGGCCGGTCGTGGCCCAGCTGGACGATGAGCTCGGCGAGGTCGGTCTCGTAGGCGGCGATCCCTGCTGCCTCCAGGGCCTCGTTGAGGCCGATCTCCTGGGTGGCCATCGACTTGACCTTGACGACCTCGCGTGCGCCGGTGGCCCGGACGAGGCCGGTGACGATGCGGTTGGCCTCGTCGGCGTCGGCCGCCCAGTGCACCGTGCCGCCGGCCGCGGTGACGGAGGCCTCCAGCTGGAGGAGGTAGTGGTCGAGGTATCGGAGGGTGTGGTCCTTGACGGCCCTGCCCGCCTCGCGCAGCCGGGCCCAGTCGGCGAGTTCGGTGACCGCGCGGGCGCGTTTGTCGCGGATGGTGTGGGTGGCGCGGCGGAGGTTGGCGCGCAGCACCTCGTCCCGTACGGCTTCCTTCGCCGCCTCCGGGAAGGGCGGGAAGGCGGGCATGCCCAGCGGGGTACGCGTCATGGCAGCGGGTCCTCCTCGGTCGACGCCAGGATCTCGGCGAGGTGCAGGGTGCGCAGCGGGGAGCCGGCGCGGCGGAGGATGCCGTCGAGGTGGGCGAGGCAGGAGTTGTCGGCCCCGCACAGCACCCCGGCGCCCGTCGCGCGGGCGGCGGCGGCCTTGTCGGCGCCCATGGCGGCGGAGACGTCGGGGTTCTTGACGGCGAAGGTGCCGCCGAAGCCGCAGCACTCCTCGGCGCCGGGCAGTTCGACGAGGTCCATCCCCCTGACGGCGGCCAGAAGCCGCCGGGGACGCTCGCCCAGCCCGAGGGTGCGCAGGCCGTGACAGGAGGGGTGGTAGGTGACGGTGTGCGGGAAGAAGGCGCCGACGTCGGTCACTCCGAGCACGTCCACGAGGAACTCGGTGAGTTCGTACACGCGCGGGACGAGGTCCTCGGCGAGCCGTTCGAGTCCGCTCCCCCTGCCCTCCCGGGTGGCCTGGCGGGCGATGCGCGGGTAGTGCGCGCGGACCATCGCGGCGCAGGAGCCGGAGGGGGTGACCACGTGGTCGTAGCCGGCGAAGGCCTCGGCGGTGCGGCGCAGCAGCGGCTCGGCCTCGCGGCGGTAGCCGGTGTTGTACTGCGGCTGGCCGCAGCAGCTCTGCGCGGCCGGGAAGTCCACGTCGACCCCGAGCCGCTCCAGGAGGCGGACGACGGCGATCCCCGTACGGGGGTACAGGGCGTCGTTGACGCAGGTGACGAACAGGGCGACACGCATGGTGGGCACAATAGCCCGGTGAAGAAGTTCTCAGTGATCGGTATAGGCGCGGGCGACCCGGACCACCTGACCCTCCAGGCGGTCAAGGCGATCGGCGCGGCGGACGCATTCCTCATCCTGGAGAAGGGGGAGGAGAAGGCGGACCTGACGGGGCTGCGGCGCGCCATGCTGGAGGCGCACGCCCGGCCCGGCCACCGCCTGGTGGAGGGCCGCGACCCGGACCGCGACCGCACCCCGGCCGACTACGCGCCGACGGTGGACGGCTGGCGCAGCGCCCGGGCGGAGATCTTCGAGCGGTTCGTCGCCGAGGACCTGGCGGACGGCGAGACGGGCGCGTTCCTGGTGTGGGGCGACCCCTCGCTGTACGACTCCACGCTCGCGATCCTCGACGAGGTGCTGGAGCGCGGCCGGGTGGCGTTCGAGCACGAGGTGGTGCCGGGCATCAGCAGCGTGTCGGCGCTGCTGGCGCGGCACCGCACCAACCTGAACCGGGTGGGGCGCCCGGTCCAGATCACCACCGGCCGGCGGCTGGCGGAGGGCTGGCCGCAGGACGTGGACGACGTGGTGGTGATGCTGGACGCGCGGCACGCGTTCACGGCCCACCTCGACCAGGACCTCTTCATCTACTGGGGCGCGTACGTGGGCACCCCGGACGAGATCCTGGTGTCGGGGAGGCTGTCGGAGGTGTCCGGCCGCATCGAGGAGCTGCGGACCGAGGCCCGGGCCCGCAAGGGCTGGATCATGGACACCTATCTGCTGCGGCGGTCCTGAGGCGGCCGGGGCGGGTCAGGGCAGGAAGGCCGGGAGGGCCGCGGCGAGGCGTTCGTACTCCTCGGGCCGGTTGTAGACCTGCCCGCAGACCCGCAGGCCCCCGCCGCCCGCCCAGGGCCAGACCAGGACCCGGATGCGGAGCTTCGCGGCGAGTTCCTCGCGCAGGGCCGTGGCGGCCTCGCGGGTCTCGGCGACGCCCGGCGGCAGCAGCAGGGAGCGCAAGGCCAGGCCCGGGGTGTGCGGCAGCAGGGTGAGTCCGGGGATCCGGGCGAGCAGTTCGGCGCCGTAGCCGGCCAGTGCGCTGTTGTGGGCCCGGACCCGGTCGGCGCCGAGCCGCTCCAGGAGGTCGAGGCCTTCGGGGGCGGCCAGCCAGCCGGTGTAGTCGAAGGTGGCGCGGTACTCGACGGAGAGCGGGAAGCCCCGGTGGTCCTCCCAGGACGGGCTGAGGGCGCGGACCCGGGCGCGGTGGGCGGGGGCCACGGCGAGGAGGGCACTGCCGGACGGGGCGTACCCCCATTTGTGCAGGTTCCCGAACCAGAAGTCGGCTCCGGCGGCGACCGGTTCGGCCAGCATGCCGGGGGTGTGAGCGCCGTCGACGACGGTGGTGATCCCGCGGGCGGCGAGGTCGGCCAGCAGCCGGGGGCCCGCGATGAGGCGGGCGGTCGGCGAGCTGACGTGGTCGAGCAGGGCCACCCGGGTGCGCGGGGTGACCCCGGCGAGCACGGCCTCCCGGACGGCGTCCTCGTCGGGGAGGCGGGGGTCCAGGGCCACGGTGGTGACCTTCGCCCGGCGGGCGGCGGCGTCGACGACGGTGCCGTAGCCGTGGTCGGTGACCAGGATTTCGTCGCCCTCGGCGAGGGGGATGGCGTCGAGCGCGAGGTTGGCGCCCTCGGTCGCGTTGGAGATGAAGGCGAGACCGTCCGGGTCGGCGCCCAGGCGGGCCGCGATCCGGCCGCGGGCGGCGGCGAGCCGGTCCGAGACGCCGTTGAAGAAGGTGTCGGGGTCGGCGTGGGCCTGGGCGCGCAGGGCTTCCTGGGCCTCCTGGACGGGCAGCGGGACCGCCCCGTACGAGCCGTGGTTGAGGTGCGCGACGGCGGGGTCCAGCCGGAAGAGGGCGGGGCCGCCGGGGAAGGCGGACGGGGCGGTCGGTTCGGTCACGGATGCCTCCGGGTCGGGAACGGGCGGGCGCGCCTGGCCTCGTGGGCCCGCTCGGGCAGCATGCGGCGCACCGGGGCGGAGGGAAAGGGCCGCTTGGGCGGGATTGGCCTGGCAGGGACCCCGCCGCGCCCGATTTCGGCCCCTGTGCCCGGCGGCGGAACCCGGGCGGGCCACGGGGGCGGGGCGGGGCGGGGGCCGGGCGGAGCCGAGGCCGGGTCGGCCGGGCCGTCCCGTCGGGTGGCTCGCGCCGGCCGTCCGGGCTCCCCTACCCCGCCCGGCCGCTCGTCGCCGCGTAGTACTGGAGGTCCTGTACGGGAACCTTCCGGTCCACCGGGTACGGCAGTTCCACCTCCGCCGCGGCCCTGCCGTCGCGCACCAGCCGGGCGGAGCTGATGCCGGGCCCCAGGGGGAGCAGTGCGGAGTGGAGTCCGGCCGGGGCCCCGTACTCCCCCGCGGTCCGGCCGACCGCCGTACGGATGCTCCCGGGCCGGGTCAGGAAGCTGAGCACCTCCACCGTGTCCCGGGCGGCGGCGCTGCCCTTGCGCAGGGACATCACCAGGGACTGGGCGCCGCCGGGGTCGGCGTCGGCGAACTGGGTGCGGGCGGTGAGGTACAGGGTGTCGCGCACGACGGGCGGCCAGGCGCCGGTCTTGAAGCGGGTCAGGTAGTACGACGCGAGGTCCAGGTACGCGTAGCCGTTGTGCAGGGACGGGGCGAACTGGCTGCCCTCGGAGTAGTCGTTCCAGGTGGTGAGCTGGACCCAGTCGGCGCCGTCGTCGATGGCGTGGGTCCAGGTGGAACGCAGGGTCTCGGTGTTGCCGGCCTCGTCGTAGATCCCCTGGTTGGGCCGGGCGTCCTGGACGGACACGGGCTGCATCCAGATCCTGCCGAGGCCGTGGGCCCGCCGGACGTCGGCGGCGGCGCCCTCCTGGCCGGCGTAACTGCGGCTGCCCCACTCGGAGAACCCGTAGCTGAGGGGCGCGAAGGCCTCGCTGTGGGCGTCGAAGTCGAGGAAGAGAGGGACGAAGGCAGTGCGGATGCCGTACCGGGTCCTGAGGGTGTCGAGGACCCTGCTCCACCAGCCGGGGTCCTTCTGCTCGGCCTTGAACGGGGAGAGGACGAGGCGGCCGTCGCCGAGCCGGTGGGCGGCAGGGGACGCGGCGAGGGCGGCCACGGCCTCGGCGAGGACCGCGGGGTCGTCGGTGTCCAGGGCCGTCATGTCCGGCATCAGCATGATCTTGAAGGCGGGGTCCACCGCGTGGGCCGCCCGCAGCAGCATGTCGGCCCGCTCCCGGTTCTTGCCGGAGAGGGAAAGCAGGTCGAGCGTGAAGCCGTCGATGCCCGCGTCGCGCGCGGTGCGCACCTCCTGCCGGAGGTTGGCGTACTCCCAGTCGCCGTCCTTCGGCGGGACGGGCAGCGGGCGGTCGCGCAGCAGGCCGCCGTAGCTCCGGTGCTTGCCGCTCTCGCCGCCGGGATCGAGGTAGTTGCGGGTGTAGTAGTCGGCGTCGGCGCTCGCGTTGTCCAGGGAGAGCGGGTACGGGGTGAAGTAGTGGGCGAACACCAGCTTGCGGCCCGCGTCGCCGGAGCGCAGCGCGGCCGGGCCGGGCAGGTCGAAGGGGAGGGCGCCGGCGGGCCGGGGGCCGCCGGTGTCGACCCGGCCGCGGGTGGCGGGTGGCGTGGCCCCGGCCGGGCCCGGGTCCGTGCCACGGCCGTCGGACGGCGGGGCGGTGGGGACGGCGGACGGTCCGGCGGACCCGGGTGCGCCGGACCGGGGCGCGGCCGGGGCGGCGGCGCCGGTCGAGAAGGGGTCCCCGGCGATACCGGTGGCGGCGCAGACGCCGACCAGGAGGAACACCGAGAGCGCCAGGGCGAGTAACGGCCCGCTGCCCCGCAGGAGCGGGCGGCGCCGGTGCGAAGAGGGCCTGCGTGCACGCCTGTTGGTCCGCCGGTCCGCCGTCATCGTCGAGCCCCTCCCTGGAACGCGCCCCGCCGGGGGGGGGCTGAGAGCAGTAGAGCCGATGTCCGCAGCACGGACAACCGTTCGCCCTCGGCCCGGCCGCGGCAGGTACGTCACGCGGACCACAGGAACGACGAAGTCCGCTGCGCCGGGGCTGATGTGGCGTCCATCCGCCGGCGCGGATGCGACAGTACGGAATACGACATTCCCCTAGGCGTGCCGGGCAAGGGGCGCATAATCGTCGTCACGCGGCCCGAACCGTCCCGGCTGCCGCACCGGTCACGCATGCAATGGGGGGCATCGTGATGATGGGCGACATCAGGCCCGCACGATCGGACGGGGTGGCCGGAACACTTCCGGCCACCTCCACGGAGCTTTCGGTCCTGCTCACCGCCGTCCGGCGGGGCCGGGTGCTGACCGTCACGGGCCGCTTCCGCGAACCGCGGAGCCTGCTCGTGCGGGACATCGCGCGGCGGATCTCCTCCAACTTCTGCGACGGCGCGGTCGTGGTCCGCCCCTGCGGGGACGGCGGCGTGCGCGACCTCGTGGCCGCGCTGGGCCGGCTGCCCGGTGTGCCGGTCCTGCCCTGCGGGGCGCCGGACGCCGCTTCCTGGCTCGCCGAACGGGACCTGCTGCTGGTGCTGGACGACAGCGACCGGCTCTCCCCCGAGGCCCTGGCCTGGCTGCGGCGGCTGCTCGCCGTGGCGCCCGGCCTGCGCATCCTGGCGGCGGGCCGCCACCCCCTGGCGGTCGGCGAGGGCCGCGTGCACCGCCTCTGAGACGCCGCCGGACGCGGGTCCGCCCCGGCCGGCGTGGTGTGCCGGCCGGGGCGGACCCGTACCACTGCTACAGCCCGGGGCGTCAGCCCAGGAGCGCGAGCGCCTGGTTCAGCGTCGCGGACGGACGCATGACCGCGGCGGCCTTGGCCGGGTCGGGCTGGTAGTAGCCGCCGATCTCGGCCGGGGAGCCCTGGACGGCGATGAGCTCGGAGACGATGGTCTCCTCCTGCTCGGCCAGCGTCTTGGCGAGCGGCTCGAAGGCCGCGGCCAGCTGGGCGTCGTCGCTCTGGCCGGCCAGCTCCTGCGCCCAGTACAGGGCGAGGTAGAAGTGGCTGCCGCGGTTGTCGATGCCGCCGAGGCGACGGGTCGGCGACTTGTCCTCGTTGAGGAAGGTGCCGGTGGCGCGGTCGAGGGTGTCGGCCAGCACCTGGGCGCGGGCGTTGCCCGTGGTGGTGGAGAGGTGCTCGAAGGACGCGGCCAGCGCGAAGAACTCGCCCAGCGAGTCCCAGCGCAGGTAGTTCTCCTTGACCAGCTGCTGGACGTGCTTCGGGGCGGAGCCGCCGGCGCCCGTCTCGAAGAGGCCGCCGCCCGCCATCAGCGGGACGACCGACAGCATCTTGGCGCTGGTGCCCAGCTCCAGGATCGGGAACAGGTCGGTCAGGTAGTCGCGCAGCACGTTGCCGGTCACCGAGATGGTGTCCTCGCCGCGGCGGATGCGCTCCAGGGAGTACTTGGTGGCCTCGACTGGGGAGAGGATCTCGATGGTCAGACCGTCGGTGTCGTGCTCGGCCAGGTACGTCTTGACCTTGGCGATGAGCTGCGCGTCGTGGGCGCGGTCCTCGTCGAGCCAGAAGACGGCCGGGGCGCCGGTGGCACGGGCGCGGGTGACGGCGAGCTTGACCCAGTCCTGGATGGGCAGGTCCTTGGTCTGGCAGGCGCGGAAGATGTCGCCGGCGGCGACCTCCTGCTCCAGGACCACGTTGCCCGCGGCGTCGACGACGCGGACGGTGCCCGCGGCGGCGATCTCGAAGGTCTTGTCGTGGCTGCCGTACTCCTCGGCCTTCTGGGCCATGAGGCCGACGTTCGGCACCGAGCCCATGGTGGCCGGGTCGAACGCGCCGTGGGCGCGGCAGTCCTCGACGACGGCCTGGTAGACGCCGGAGTAGCTGCTGTCCGGGAGGACGGCGAGGGTGTCGGCCTCGGCGCCGTCCGGGCCCCACATGTGGCCGGAGGTGCGGATCATGGCCGGCATCGAGGCGTCGACGATGACGTCGGACGGCACGTGCAGGTTGGTGATGCCCTTGTCGGAGTCGACCATCGCCAGGGCCGGGCCCTCGGCGATCTCGGCGTCGATCGAGGCCTTGATCGCGTCGCCGTCGGCGAGGGCGCCCAGGCCGTTCAGGATGGTGCCGAGGCCGTCGTTGGGGGACAGGCCGGCGGCGGCCAGGGTCTCGCCGTAGCGGGCGAAGGTCTTCGGGAGGAAGGCGCGGACCACGTGGCCGAAGATGATCGGGTCGGAGACCTTCATCATCGTGGCCTTGAGGTGCACGGAGAACAGGACGCCCTCGGCCTTGGCACGCTCGATCTGGTCGTTCAGGAAGGTGCGCAGCGCGTCGACGTGCATGACGGACGCGTCCACGACCTCGCCGGCGAGGACCGGTACGGACTCGCGCAGGACGGTGGTCGCACCGTCGGCGGCGACGTGCTCGATGCGCAGGGTGCCGGCCTCGGCGATGACGGCCGACTTCTCGGTGGAGCGGAAGTCGTTCGCGGCCATGGTGGCGACGTTCGTCTTCGACTCGGGGGTCCAGGCGCCCATGCGGTGCGGGTGGGCCTTGGCGTAGTTCTTCACCGAGGCGGGGGCGCGGCGGTCGGAGTTGCCCTCGCGCAGGACCGGGTTGACGGCGCTGCCCTTGATCTTGTCGTAGCGGGCGCGGACGTCGCGGTCCTCGTCGGTCTTCGGGTCGTCCGGGTAGTCCGGAAGGGCGTAGCCCTGGCCCTGGAGCTCGGCGATCGCGGCCTTCAGCTGCGGGATCGAGGCCGAGACGTTGGGCAGCTTGATGATGTTGGCCTCAGGGGTCTTCGCCAGCTCGCCGAGCTCGGCGAGGGCGTCGGCGATGCGCTGCCCCTCCTCGAGGTACTCGGGGAACAGGGCGATGATCCGACCGGCCAGGGAGATGTCACGGGTCTCGACATTCACACCGGCCGTCGACGCGTAGGCCTGGACCACCGGCAGGAAGGAATACGTCGCGAGGGCCGGGGCCTCGTCAGTGTGCGTGTAGATGATGGTCGAGTCAGTCACCGGATGCTCCGCTCCACAGTCTGCGTCTCTCGTCTGCAACATTGCTCGACATCAAGATATCTCGTGATCGGGCCGGTCCGGACAGCCCCCTGCCGCAACCCGGGCGAGACGCGTGTCACCCCGCACGCGAAAGCGCCGTCACCGGCTGCGACGAGCCGGTGACGGCGCTGCGGAGCGCGGGGTGCCGGGAGGTGCGGTCAGGCGCCGATCTGCTTGGGGTTCGCGCCGTAGACGTTCGGCCCGGCGTCACCCTCGGTGGCCATCAGGATGATGATCCAGACGAAGCCGATGAAGGGGATGAGGCTGATCAGGTACCACCACCCCGACTTCCCGGTGTCGTGCAGCCGGCGGACCGTGAGCCCCAGGGAGGGAAGGAACACGGCGAGGGTGTAGATCCAGCTGATCACCGGGTAGCTGCCGAGCGCGAAGTCGATGACCGTGAGGACGATGACGATCGGGATGTTCCACAGGAGGAACATCCAGTACTCCTGGCGGCGGGCGCGGCCCTGGAAGTCCGCGTACCGCTTGATGACGTCGAGGTAGTAGTTCACGAGTCCCCCCTTGGGACGGAACCTGCGGCCCCTCCCCTGAAAACGGGGCCGGGCCGGGGTTATGCCCCCGCGGCGACGCGCTCAAGCCACTTCGAGCCATCTGGATTAGGACAGCACCCCTGTTTTCAGGGGCAGTTGGGTCGCTCGCGGGCCGGGGTCAGCCGATGTGGTACGAGTCCCCGTAGACCTTCCAGTCGAGCGGGGTGTTCAGGTTGAGGTTGCCCTTCTTGAGGAAGACCCGCTGGGCGGTGTCGACGCGGCTGGTGTCGCTGTGCGCCTCCTCCTGCTTCATCGCCCAGACGCGGGCGTCGAGGAAGGCGTTCAGCCAAGCGGTCTCGTTTCCGCCCTGGGCCGGGGGCTTGGCCTTGGAAAGAGCCCGCTTGCGGATGTTGCGGAAGCTGGTGACATCGCCGCCGTCGCCGTGCATGACGATGGCGTCGTAATAGGCGAACTGGCCGAGGGTGCCGACGCCGTCGGACTTGCCCTGCTTGACGGCGGGGCCGAAGTAGACCCGGTCGCGCTCGTGGTCCTGGGCCTTCTTGAACTCGGCGTCCTGGGCGGCCTTCGCCCAGTCCTTGGTGAAGTTCGGGTCGAGGCCGGCATGGGAGTCGCCGCCGTTGACCCTGCGCAGGGCGGGGAGGTACTTGGCGAGCACGTTGCCGGGCTTGACCTGCGTGTAGTACTCGACGAGGTCGAGCATGTCGCCGGTACCGGAGCAGAAGCCGATGATGCCGGCGGTGTAGCCGCGGCCGTCGCCTATGTCCTCGATGTACTTGTACTGCGCCTTCCAGTCGAGGGAGGAGTTCTCGGCACTGGAGACGATCTGCATGGCGATCTCCTTCTTCGCCGGGTCGTCGAGGCCGGCCGCCGCGCGGACGGCGACGGGCGCGGGCGGCGCGGGCGCGGGCTGGGCTGCGGCCGGGGTGGCGAGGAGGGTGGCACCGAGGAGCAGGCCAATGGCCAGGGGGGTGCGGGGGGTCGTGAACACGAGGCCTCCGTAAGGGGGTTGAGCCTTTCCTGTTCCGTTAGGAAACTTTCCTACCAGATATGGGCGGTAGAGAACACCCCTGCGGAAGCCACCTCCGGAAGCCGCCGGTCCGCACTGCGGCCGAACCGGCCGGACGCCCTGCGGGAACGGCCCCGGACCGGCCGACGGGCCGCCGGGCGTGCCGGGCCCGGCACCGTGGTCAGAGCCAGCCGTTGCGGCGGAAGCCCCGGTGGATGACGTAGCAGGCCACCGCCATGACCACGAGGACCGCCGGATAGCCGTAGGTCCAGTGCAGTTCCGGCATGTGGTCGAAGTTCATTCCGTACACGCCGCACACCATCGTCGGCACGGCCACGATCGCGGCCCACGCCGTGATCTTGCGCATGTCCTCGTTCTGGGCGACCGTCACCTGCGCCAGGTGCGCCTGGAGGATCGAGTCGAGGAGCCCGTCGTACGCCGAGATCTGCTCCGTGGCGCGGGTCAGGTGGTCGGCCACGTCGCGGAAGTACGCCCGGACCTCAGCTGGGATCACGGGTATCGGCTGCGTGGCGAGGTGTTCCAGCGGCCGCCCCAGCGGGGCCACCGCCCTTCGCAGTTCGAGCAGTTCGCGCTTGAGCTGGTAGATCCGGCCCGCGTCGCCGCGTCCGCCGTGCTCGCTGAACACGGCCGTCTCCACGGCGTCCATGTCGCTCTGCACCGCGTCGGTGACGGCCACGTAGTCGTCGACCACGTGGTCCGCCATGGCGTGCAGGACGGCCGCCGGACCCTTCGCCAGCTGTTCCGGCTCGTCCTCCAGCGCCTCGCGGACCGGTCCGAGCGTGCCGTGGCCGCCGTGCCGGATGGTGATGACGAAGTCCTCGCCGACGAAGGCCATCAGCTCGCCGGTCTCCACCACCTCGCTGGTCGCCGTCAACTCCTCGTGCTCCACGTAGCGGACGGTCTTGAAGACGGCGAAGAGCGTGTCGTCGTAACGCTCCACCTTCGGGCGCTGGTGGGCGTGGACGGCATCCTCGACGGCCAGCGGGTGCAGGCCGAGCAGCTCGGCGAGCCCGGCGAGCTCCAGCTGGGAGGGTTCGTGCAGGCCGATCCAGACGAAGCCCTCGCCGCTCTTGCGGACCCGGCGCAGCGCCTCCTCGACCTCGGCGCAGCCGTCCTGGCGGATGCCGTCCTGGTAGACCACGCAGTTGACCACGGCGCTGCCGAGCGGGGAGCGGGCCGGGTGGCTGAGGTCGACGGCCCGCCGGTAGCCGCGGCGCACGGCCCGGCGCAGGTTGCTGAACATGGACAAGGACGTACTTCCCTTCGGCGGATCAGCGGCCAGTCTGCCACCGCCTCGCCGAAGGGCCCCCGGAGGTCAGGCCCGGTCGACGAAGACGCTGGTCGACTTCACCCGCGCCGTGGCCCGCGAGCCCACCTCCAGGCCCAGCTCCTCCACCGCCTCCCGGGTCAGCAGGGAGACGATGCGGTGCGGCCCGGCCTGGATCTCCACCTGGGCGTCGACGGTGCCGAGCTTCACCCCGGTGACGATGCCCGGGAAGGCGTTGCGCGCCGAGGTGTGCGGGGTCTCCTCCCCCTCGGTCCCCTCCTGCGCGGCCTCCACGCAGAACGCGGCCAGGTCCGGGCCGTCGACCATGCGGCGGGTGCCCTCGCGGCGGGTGGGGAAGCGCTCGGCGTCGGCCCAGCGTCGGGCCGTGTCGACGCTGACGCCGAGCAGCCGGGCCGCCTGGCCGATGGTGTAGGACTCCATGGGCGCAGCTTAGGCCGGGGGGCGGTGGGGGGTTAACACGCGGGGGACGAGCCCTTCTGGCCGGTGAGGTCGCGGTTGTAGAGCCAGCCGGTCTGGTTGGTGCCGTCCACGCGCACGAACGTCCACTGGTTCCCGTAGGAGTTGACGATGTAGCAGTGGTACCAGAGCTTCGTGCCGCTCTTGACCAGGGAGCCCTGGGCGCACTGCTGGTAGGGGGCGGCCAGGAGGTGGTGGTCGCCGGATATGTAGCCGTAGGTGCCGGGCTTGGGGTCCTTGTGGGTCCAGCCGGCGCAGCCCGTCGGCACGGGGCCCGGCTTGGCGGCGGCCGAGGAGGCCGACGCGGAGGGGGACGCCGTGCCGGCCTTCTTCGAGGGCGTGGCGGAGGGGCCGGTCCGGGACGGGGACGGACCCGGGCTCGCCGGGACCGGAAGGTCACCGGTCGCCGGAGACGCGGCGGCGGTCGGCGGCGTGGCCGTGGTGTGCGACTTCTTGCCGCCGCCCGAGGAGGTCAGGGCGTACGCGACGCCTCCGGCGGCGAGTACGGCGACCACGGCGACGGCGATCGCCGCCCGGGGCCCGCGCCGCGACCGGGGAGCGGGCGGGGCCCCCGCGGCGGCCGGGGGCTGCCCCGCCGGACCGCCCTGCGCGGGGAACGGGGCGTAGGGGGACGGGGCGTGGGACGGGTGCGGAAACGATCCCGCAGCGCCGGGACCGGCGTCCGCGGCACCCGGCGGGGGTCCGAACCCGGCGGGCGCCCCGGCGGCGGGCCCGGCCCCGGGCCCGCCGCCGGGGCCGGGGCCGTAGGCGGGCGCTGCGGCGGGTCCGTAGGCGGCCGCCGCGGGCGACGGCGCCGTGGGCGTCGGCCCGAGCCCGACGAGCGGAGGCTGCGGCCCGGCCGCACCCGGCGCGGCAGCCGCTGCCGCACCCGGACCGACGGGATACGGCCCCGTCCCACCCGGCCCCGGGACCCCGGTCGCGCCCGGCTGCCCGGGGTGCGCCCCTGCGGCGCCGGCACCAGCGGCCCCGCCGCCACCGGCCGCCGCGAACCCACCGGCCGCCGCAAACCCATCGGCCCCACCGGCCCCTGCCGCCACCGTCTCCAGCATCGCCCGCGCCTGCTCCGCGGTCGGCCGGGCCTCCGGCTCCTTCGCCATCAGCGCCTGGAGCACCGGCCCGAGCGGTCCCGCCCGCCGTGCCTGGGGCAGGGGTTCGGCGACGATGGCGGACAGCGTCGACCACACCGAGGTCCGGCGGAACGGAGAGACCCCCTCCACCGCCGCGTACAGGGTCATCCCCAGCGACCAGATGTCCGAGGCCGGGCCGGGCTCCCGGCCCTGGGCCCGCTCCGGCGGCAGGTAGTCCAGGGAGCCGACGATCTCGCCGCTGCGGGTGAGCTTCGCCAGTTCCTCGTCGTCGGGGGCCTGCATGCTGGCGATGCCGAAGTCGGTGAGGACGACCCGGCCGCCCCGCTCCAGCAGCACGTTGCCCGGCTTGACGTCCCGGTGCAGGACGCCGGCCCGGTGGGCGGCGCCGAGGGCGTCCATCAGCCGGGCGCCGATCGCGGCGGCCTCGATCGGGTCCAGCGCGCCCTGCCGTTCGACGACCGCGTCGAGCGAGGGGCCGTCGACGAGTTCCATCACGATGACCGGGAGCCCCTGCTCCTCGGTCACGTCGTGCACGGTGACCACGCCGGTGTGCCGGATGCGCGCGGCGGCCTGCGCCTCCCGCTGCATCCGGGTGCGCAGGTCGGCCAGTTCGGCGGGGCTGGCGTCGGTGTAGGCCCGCAGCAGCTTGACGGCGACCTCCCGGCCGAGCAGTTCGTCGACCGCCCGAGCGACCACGCCCATGCCGCCGCGGCCGACGACCGCGGTCACCCGGTAGCGCCCCCCGAGCGCCCGGCCGACCAGGTCCCCGTCGTTCGCCTGCTCCGATGGCACCGGCACCGCCCGCTCCGTTCCCTCACCGGCCGTCCGTCGACGGCCTGCCGGAGCCAAGCGTAGAGGCATGATCACACCAGGGTTCACCCGGTCGGCGGAGCGCGTCCAGGCGGTGGTCCTCCCGGGGCGGACGGGTCCCGGCGTCCTCGTAGCGGCGGCCGAGGAGGAGGGTGCCGGCCGCCGCCCCGGGGCGGTCAGCGGGAGCGGTCCCCGGCGGCGGGCCCGCCGGGTCCGGGCCGCCCCGGCGGCAGGAGCGCCGCGCGGGCGGTCTCGGCGACCAGCCGGGCCACCACCGCCAGCGCGGGCGAGTCCAGCTTCCACTGCTGCCAGTACAGCGGTACGTCCAGCGTCCGCCCGGGCGTGAGGCGTACGAGGGCCCCGGCGCGCAGCAGGGGCTCGGCCTGCGGTTCGGGCACCAGCCCCCAGCCCAGTCCGGCGGCCACCGCGTCGCGGAAGCCCTCCGAGGTCGGCACCTGGTGGCGGACGGCCGATGCGCCCGTGCCGTCCCCGGTCAGCGAGCGGACGAAGGCGTCCTGGAGGTCGTCGCGACGGTCGAAGACGATGGTTGGCGCCTCCCGCAGGTCCCGCGCGGGGTCCCCGGCCAGGTGGCGGGCGGCGAAGCCGGGGCCGGCCACGGGCAGGTAGCGGGCCAGGCCCAGGGCCCGTACGGTGCAGCCCGCCACGGGGTCCGGGGAGGAGGTGACGGCGGCCATCACCTGGCCCTCGCGCAGCAGCGCCGTGGTGTGGGACTCGTCCTCCCGGTACAGCTCGAAGCAGACGGGCGGGTCCTGCGGGACCCGGGAGAGCACGGGCAGGAACCAGGTGGACAGCGAGTCGGCGTTCACCGCTATCGGCAGCCGGACGGGCCCCTGGCCGTCCGCCGTCCCCATCCCGAGCTCGGCCCGCGCGTCCCGCTCCAGCCGGGCCAGCTGGCGGGCGAAGCGGACCACCACCTCGCCGGACTCGGTGACCCTCACCGGTTTGGTGCGCATCAGCAGGACCCGCCCGGTGCGCTGCTCCAGGGCCTTGACCCGCTGGCTGACGGCGGAGGGCGTCACGTGCAGGGCCGTGGCGGCCGCGTCGAAGGTGCCCTCGTCCACGACCGCGAGCAGGGTCCGCACCTGGTCGAGGGGAAGCTCTTCCATCACGAACGCTAAGGGTACGTAAAAATCTTTAGCTGTACCGAGAGGCGCGCGCTGCCTACGGTCGGAGTCATGAACAACGGCATCACCGCAGCACTCCTGGCCGGCTTCGGCACCGGTCTGTCCCTCATCGTCGCCATCGGCGCGCAGAACGCCTTCGTCCTCCGGCAGGGGGCGCGCCGGCACGCCGTCCTGTGGGTGGTCGCCATCTGCGCCGTGTCCGACGCGGTCCTCATCGCCCTGGGGGTGGCCGGCGTCGGCGCCTTCGTCACGGCCTGGCCGGCCGCCCTGACGGCCGTCGGCGTCGCCGGGGGCGGATTCCTCGTCTGCTACGGGATCCTCGCCGCGCGTCGGGTGCTGCGCCCGGCCCCGGGCGCGGCCCTGACGGCCGAGGGCGCCGCCTCCGGCTCCGCCCGCGCGGCCGTGCTGACCTGCCTGGCCATGACCTGGCTGAACCCGCACGTCTACCTGGACACCGTCCTGCTGCTGGGCTCGCTCGCCGCCGACCGGGGGGACCTGCGCTGGGCCTTCGGGATCGGGGCCGGGCTGGCCAGCCTGACCTGGTTCTCCACCCTGGGCTACGGGGCACGGCTGCTGAGCGGCCTGCTCGCGAAACCGGGGGCCTGGCGGGTGCTGGACGGGGTGGTGGCGGCGACCATGGTGACGATGGGCGGCATGCTGCTCGCCCGGGCCTGAGGCCGGCGGGCGGGCAGCGGTAACGGTGCGCGGTGCCCGCCGCGCCCCCGCCGCCCGCCGCCCGACCCCGCAAGTCCAGGAGCCGCCGCCGTGCCCGACCGACCGTCGCCCGAGGCCGTGCGCGCCTATTACGCCGCCCAGCACTCCCCGCTGGTCGCCGCCACCGGGATCGTCCTGGACGCGGAGGGGCGGGTCCTCGTACTGACCCCTTCCTACAAGGACGGCCTGGAACTGCCGGGCGGCACGGTGGAGGACACCGAGACCCCTGAGGAGGGGCTGGCCCGCGAGCTGAAGGAGGAGCTGGACCTGTCCGTGCCGGTCGGCCGGCTGCTCGCCGTGGACTCCTGCCCGCCCGGGGCGCTCGGGCGCTCGCTCGTGGTCCACGTGTACCTGGTGGGGCCGCTCTCCGCCGAACGGGCCGGGGCGCTCTCCTTCCCGGACGGCGAGGTCTCCGAGGCCCGCTGGCTCCCGCCCGGGGAGGCGGTGCGGCAGCTGTCCGCCCGGCTCGCGCCGCGGCTCGCCGCCGCGCTGGCCGCGCTGCACGCGGGCTCCCTGGCGCACCTCGTCGACGGCGTCCCGCAGCCCGGTTCCCCGGCCGGGCTCGACCCGGCGGACCGCGCGGCCCGGGAGCACGCGGGCGGCTACGACGCCGCGGCCCACCTGGCCGCCCGCCCCAAGGCCCTCACCGCGGCGAACGTGCTGTTCACCGACGGGGACGGCGGCATCCTGCTGGTCCGCCCCGGCTACGGAGAGCCGGGCCGCTGGCTGCTGCCCGGCGGCGGGGTGGACAGCGACCTCGGGGAGACCCCCCGGGCGGCCGCCGCACGGGAGGTCCGTGAGGAGATCGGCCTGGACCTGGCCCCCGGCCGGCTCCTGGCCGTCAACTGGTCCCACCGGCCGGGCTGCCCCGCGCGGGTGCGCTTCCTCTACGACGGCGGGGTGCTCGACGCGGCCTCCCTGGCCCGGATCCGGCTGGCGCCCGGCGAGCTGCTGGAGTGGCGGACCGCGCGCCGCGGCGAGCTGCGCGGGCTGGTCAAGCCCCATCTGCGGCGGCAGATCACGGCCTGCCTGAAGGCCCTCGCCGAGGGCGGCGGGCCGCTGGAGCTGCACCGGGGCCGGCCGGTCTGAGCAGGCCGCCACATACCCCCTACCCCTTTCGGGTATGCCGGAGCGGTCGCATACGATGCCCGGCATGAGGACACGAGCGGGAGGAACGGGGAGGCCCTGCGGGCCGGCCGCCCTCCCGCTGCTCGTCCTGGCCGTCCTCACCGGCCTGGTGGCCATGCACGGCCTGGGTCCGGGCGGACTCCCCGGCCCCCGCACGGCGGCCGCGGCCCACGCCGAGGCCGCCGCCGCCCACGCCGCCGCCACCCACGCCGGGGCCGCCCGCACCCACGCGGCGCGGACCGGACCGGCGGAGACCGGACCGGCGGAGACCGGACCGATCCGGGACCGAACGGCGGACGACTGCGGATGCACCCGCGCGGGCGACCCCGCCCACGGCGGCAGCGACGGGCACGCCCAGCACGCCGACCCCACCTGCGCGGCCTCCGGCACCAGCGGGGCACCGGTCCTGCCCGCCCCCGCCCCGGCCCCCGGCGGTGCCCCCGCCGCGGCGGCGGCCGCCCACGCGGCGCCGCCCGGGTCGACGGCGCACGGGCGCGCGCCCCCCTCCCTCAGCGAACTCCAGCTCCTGCGCGTATAGGGCGTCCCTCGCCGGCACTTCCCGCCGGCCGAGCCGTTCCCGCACGTCCCAGCACAGGAGGAGCACCACCATGTACGCCAAGCGTCCCCCGATCCGCCGCATCACCGCGCTCGCCGCGGCCGCGACCGCCGCCCTCGTCCTCGCCGCCTGCGGCGGGACCTCCGGCAACACCTCCGAACACGGCGGCGGCCACGAGGCCTCCGCCGCCCCCTCGGGCACGGCCCAGGGCTCGGGCGCGAACAACGCGGCCGACACCGCCTTCGCCCAGGGGATGATCCCGCACCACCGCCAGGCCCTGGAGATGGCCGGCCTGGCCGCGACCCGCGCCGAGTCGGCCGAGGTCAAGGCGCTCGCCGGCGAGATCGAGAAGGCCCAGGACCCGGAGATCCGGACCCTGTCCGGCTGGCTGGCCGCCTGGGGCGAGCAGGTGCCCGCGGAGGGCGGCGGGCACGCGGGCCACTCCATGTCCGGGATGATGACGGGCGAGGAGATGGACCAGCTGTCGAAGGCCTCCGGCAAGGCCTTCGACACCGCGTTCCTCCAGCTGATGGTCAAGCACCACGAGGGCGCCGTCGCCATGGCCAGGACGGAGCAGACGGACGGCAGGTACCGGCCCGCCAAGGACATGGCCGCCTCGATCATCGGCTCCCAGAGCGCCGAGATCACCCGGATGAACGGCCTCCTCGGCAAGAACTGACCCCGGCCGCCGACCGGAGGCCCCCGGCGCCGCCCCCGTCCGGGGCGCCGGGGGCCTCCGGCGTGCCGCCGCCGGCAGGCCGCCGCGGCGGATACGGCGGCACCGACAGCCCCCTGAACAGCAGTTGACCTTATTGATCACTGACAACCGGTGTGCGAGGCTGTCGCTCTCCGGGGGAGGGGACGATGGTGGGGCGGGAGCGTGCGTCCGGCGGGGGACGGCGGCGCGGAACGACCGGCGGCGCACGGGCGGCGCTGGGCGTCCTCCTCGTGGGCGGAGCCGCCGCGGGAGCGCTGCTGCTGCACCCCGACGCGGGTCTGTCGGCCGAGGGCCGCGGGCCGCTCGGCGGCAACCCCCTCCTCGTGCTCGGCCTCGCCCTGCTGTCGCTCCTCTGCGGCATCGCACTGCGCGGGAAGTACCTGGAGCAGCTTGGACCCCACCCGGTGCTCGGCCCGGTGGAACAGCGGCTGGTGGACGGCGTGCGCGGCGTACTGCTGGCCGCACCGCTGGTCCTCCCGCTGCTCATCGTGGTCCTGCACCGGTTCGGTTCGTCCGGCAGCGGCTCGGGGGGCAGCGGCGGGCCCTTGCCGCCCGCCCTCCCGCAGCAGGACCCGGTGCCCACGCCACCGCCACCGCCGCCGCAGGCCGCACCCGGTGCGCAGGACGCGCACGTGGGGCTGACGCACGTCCTGCTCGGTGTCGGCATCGCCGTGCTCGCCGTGGCCCTCGTACTCGCCGCGCTCCGCCTGTGGCGGTACCTGACCCGCCCGCCGGTGCCCGGGGCACCGGCGACGTACGCGACGCCCGACGCCGGCCAGGACCAGCTGTCCCGGGCCGTGGACTCCGGGCGCCGCGCCCTGCTGGACGGAACCGACGTCCGCGCGGCCGTCATCGCCTGCTACCTGGCCATGGAGGAGTCCCTCGCCGACTCGGGCGTGGCGCGGCGCGCCTCGGACAGCCCCCAGGACCTCCTGGAGCGGGCCCTCGACGGCGGCCTGCCCGCGGGGGCGGCCGCCGCCGAGCTCACCGCCCTGTTCCGCGAGGCCCGCTACTCCACGCACCCGATGCACGACGGTCACCGCGACCGGGCGGCGGCAGCGCTCGGCGAGATCGCGCAGGGCCTGCACCCGCCGGCGCGCGGCGCCGGAGCCGGAGCCGGGGCGGGTGCCGGATGAAGGCGTGCACACGGATCCGCGGCCTGGCCGGATCCCTGCTGCGGGAGCCCGGTTCGGTACGGCACTCGCTGGCCGTACTGGCGACCGTCGCCGTCGCGGCCGAAGTGCTGCTCGCCCTGACCGACGGTGCCGCCCCGGCGGCCACCGGCGCCGCCCTCATCACCTCGGTCGCGCTCGTCCTGGGGCGCTACGCCGCGGGCGGCGGCGCCCAAGACGACGGATACCGCAAGCCGGTGCGCCTGCTGGACGGCCGGGCCCCGGAGCTCGGCCGGTGGCGGCGCATCGTGGCGGACACCCTCGGGGACGACGGCGAGGAGCACCTGCACACCGTCATGCGGCCCCGGCTGCAGCGGCTGTTCGCGGCCCGGCTGGCCGAACGGCACGGCGTGGAGATGCACCGCGACCCGCGGCGAGCCCGGGAGCTGGTCGGCGCCGAGCTCTGGCCGTGGATCGACCCCGGGGCGCCCACCCCGCGGCCCACCCTGGCCGAGCCCGTCCTGCGCTCCCTGCTCGACCGCCTCGAAGCCCTGTGACCGGCGCCGCCGCAGCCGGCCCAGCGTCCCGCACACCCGACCCCGCCCGTGAGGATCCGATCGTGACCAGCCCGCAACCCGTCTCCGACCACGCCGTCCTGACGCCCCGACAGGCGGGCGAGCGGGCCGCGACCGTACTCGACGAGATCCGCACGGCCGTGATCGGCACGGCGGAACCGCTGGCGCTGGTCATGCTCGGCGTGCTCGCCGGGGGCCACGTCCTCATCGAGGACCTGCCGGGGCTCGGGAAGACCCTGCTGGCCCGCTCCTTCGCCACCACCCTCGGCCTGGACTTCTCCCGCGTCCAGTTCACCCCCGACCTGCTGCCCTCCGACGTCACCGGCGCCCCGTTCTACGACCGGCGGACCGCCGACATGGTCTTCCGGCCGGGACCGGTCTTCACCCATCTGCTGCTCGCCGACGAGATCAACCGCACTCCGCCCAAGACCCAGGCCGCGCTGCTGGAGGCGATGGCCGAGTCCCAGGTGTCCGTGGACGGCAGCACCCGGCCGCTGCCGGAGCCCTTCGTGGTCATCGCCACCGCCAACCCGATCGAGTACGAGGGCACGTACTCCCTGCCGGAGGCCCAGCTCGACCGGTTCCTGCTGCGGGTGCGGATGGGCTATCTCACGGCCTCCCAGGAAGCCGGCATGCTGCGCGCACGGATCGACCGGGCGGCGCCCGAGGCCGTGCTGCGCGCGCTCAGCGGACCGGGCGAGGTCCTGGCCATGCGGGCCGCCGTCGAGCGCGTCGAGGTGGACGACGACCTGCTGGAGTACGCCGTCGCCCTCGTCGGTGCCACCCGGGACCACCCGCACGTGCAGGTCGGCGCCTCCCCGCGCGGCGGACTGGCCCTGGTGCAGCTCGCCCGCGCCCGCGCCGTACTGGAGCTGCGGGACTACGCGACCCCGGAGGACGTCAAGTCCGTGGCGGTGCCGGCCCTCGCCCACCGCGTCACCCTCAAGCCGGAGCTGTGGGTCCGGCAGATCGACGGGGACGACGTGATCCGCGAGATCGTCCGGTCCGTGCCCGCCCCGCAGACCCTGCCGCGCACCCCGGCCGCATCGTGAGGGAGCCGGCGTCGGCGCGCCGGGCCGCGGCCGCCGTCCGACGGGCCCTGGACGGCCGCCAGGACGTGGCGGCCGGACCCCCGCCGCCGCCCCCGCCCAGACGGCGCGCCGGCGAACGCGCGCTGCGACTGGGCACGCTGGCCGCCGTCGCGCTGGCCGCCGCCCTGGTCAGCGGGCGCCCCTGGGTGCTGGCCCTCGCCGCCGCGCCCTTGGTGCTGCTCGCCCTCGCGCTGCCGGGCGGGCCGCGCCCGCAGGCGGTGACGGCCGAGGCCGGGGTGGAGCCGCGGCGGTGCTTCGAGGGCGAGCGGGTGACGGTGCGGATCGAGGTGGCCCACGACGGGGAGGCGGGCCGCCTCGACCCCGGTGTCACCCTCGGTCACGGGGTCCGGCTCGACCACCTGGCGGTCGGCCCGCACCACGTCGAGCTCGTCCTCACGGCGCAGCGCTGGGGCCGCTGGACGCTCGGCACGGTTGACGTCGACGTCTACGACCGCGGCGGCCTGGGCCGGCTCACCGTGCGGGCCGACCTCGGTGAGATCTCCGTCTTCCCGGTGCCCGGACACGCCGGCCTCACGCCCATCCCGGTCCGGCTGCCGCAGCGTCTCGGCGAGCACACCGCGGCGCAGCGCGGCGAGGGCGTCGAGGTCACCGGAGTGCACCCGTACGTGCAGGGCGAACGGCAGCGCCGGATCCACTGGCCGGCCACCACCCGCCGCGGCGCCCTGCAGGTCCACCGGTTCGCGGCGGAGTCCGCCGCCGACACCGTGGTGCTGCTGGACGCGCTCGCGGACGTGGTCGACCCGGTCACCGGCACGTCCTCGCTCGACGAGACCTTCCGGGCCGCCGCCGGGCTGGTCCGCGCCTACCTGCGCACCCACGACCGAGTCGGCGTCGTGTCGGTCGGCGGAGCCACCCGCTGGCTGCGGCCGGGCAGCGGCCAGGGGTACTTCCACCGCATCGCCGAGAGCGTGCTGGACGTCCGCAAGGACCTCGCCCACCGCTCGGAGGGCCTCGGCCCGCTCCCTCCGCCCGCACTGCCCGACGGGGCCCTGGTGTACGTCGTCACACCGCTGGCCGACCAGCGGATCCTCGACGTCCTGCACCAGGTGCGCAGGCGGGCCAACCCGGTGGTCGTGGTCGAGGTCCCCACCGGCGACCCGGTCGTGGAACCCGGCGACACCGAGGGGGAGCTCGCGCTGCGGCTGTGGCGGGCCGACCGCGCGGCCATGCGCTTCGCGCTGGTCGAACGCGGCATCGCGGTCGTCGCCCACCGGCCCGGCGAGACCCTCGACCTCGCCCTGGCGCCGCTGCTGCGGACCCGCGTCCGCGGAGGGACCCGATGACCCCGGCCCCCGCCCGGTCCGCCCCGGCGGGCCCGCGTTCCGCCGACGGCCGGGGCGCCCGGCTCCTGGGACGTCTCACCTCGCGGATCACCGACCGGCTGCTCGGAACGGCCCTCGCGGTCGCCGCCTGCGACCCGCCGGCCGCCCTGCACGCACCGCTGTCGGCCGGCCTGCTGGTGCTCGGGGCGGCGGCCGCGTGGTGGGCCTCGCCGATGGTCGACGCACGCCCCGTCCTGACCTCCATGGGCCGGCGGGCCGTCGCGGCCCGCCGCAGGACGACCGTGCTGCCGGCCGCGGCGATCGCGGTAGGGGCGGCCACCGGCCCCCCGGTCTGGCTGGTCGTCTGCATGGCTGCCCTGCTGCCCGCCTACCTCCTCGTCACCGACGCGTGGACCGGCGGCGCCACCGCACCGCCCGGCCTGCCGCGGGCGGCACCCGCCCTGGCGGCCGCCGCCGCGAGCGCGGTGGTCCTGCTCGCCGCCCAGGCCCCGGTCGCGCACACCTCGTACGCCCGGCTCCCCGCCGCACTCGCCGTCGCCGCCACCGCGGCCTGCCTGGTACTGGCCCTGCTCACCCGCCGCCCGGCCGGTCGGCGGCACGGTCCGAAGGACACGGCCTAGCTGCCGACCCGTGCGACGAGGAGGGCGATGTCGTCGTCCGCCGCGGCCGGGACCAGGTGGGTGATCAGCGAGTCGCACACGTGGTCCAGCCGGCGCTGGGGGTCCGCGAGCAGCTGGGTGAGCTCGGCCAGCCGTTCGTCGAGGTCGCTGCCGCGCGCTTCGATCAGGCCGTCGGTGTAGAGGACGAGGATGCTGCCCGGGGGCACCTCGACCTCGGTGGGGGTGAAGGCGATGCCCCCGACCCCGAGGGGGACGCCGGGCGGCGTGTGGAGGATCCGGACGCTGCCGTCGGGGAGGGCGAGGGCGGGCGGCGGGTGGCCGGCCCGGGTGACGGTGCAGCGGCCGACGGCGGGGTCGACGACCACGTACAGGAAGGTGACCAGCATCGGCTCGGCGAGGTCGGCGAGGGCGGCCTCCAGCTGGTGCAGCAGCCGTACGGGCGGCAGGTCCAGGCGGGCGAGGGCGCGTACGGAGGCGGACAGCCGGCCCATGACGGCGGCGGCGCCGATGCCGTGGCCCATGACGTCGCCGATCAGCAGCCCGGCCTTGCCGCCGGCCAGGGGCAGCACGTCGTACCAGTCCCCGCCGACCTCGTTGACGTCGCTCGCCGGCAGGTAGCGGTGGCTGACGGAGATGCCGGCGGGCGGGGTGATGTGCTGGGGCAGCATGCTGCGCTGGAGGATGACGGCGGTCTCGTGCTCGCGGTGGTAGAGGCGGGCGTTGTCGATGCTGAGGGCCGCGCGGCCGGCGAGTTCGGCGGCGAGGGTGACGTCCTCGGCGCCGAAGGGGCCGAGCGGGCGGAGGCGGTAGAAGCTGGCGACGCCGAGGACCCGGTCCCGGGCCACGAGGGGGGCCATCACGAAGGAGTGCACCCCCGCCTGGAGCAGTTGCGCGGGCTTGGCCGTGTGCCGGGCGGCGGCGGCGATGGACTGTTCGTCGACGGTGGCCACGAGGAAGGGCTGCCGGCCGGAGAGGGCCTGCGTGTAGGGGGCGGTCGCGGGGAACGCGAGGGTCCGGCCGAGGGGGGCGAGGATGTCCGTCAACCGGGATCCGCCGAGCGGGGCCCGGCCCAGCCGCCGCAGGGCCACACCGCCGGTGAGGCCCATGCCGGGCTCGTCCCCGCGGGCCAGCGCGTCGAGGACGTCGACGGTGACGGCGTCGGCGAGGCGGGGGACGGCGAGGTCGGCGAGTTCCTGCGCGGTGCGCTCCAGGTCCAGGCTGGAGCCCATCCGGATGCTGGCCTCGCTGAGCAGGGCGAGCCGGCGCCGGCCCGCCTCCGCCTCGACGTGGTCGCGCTGCTGCTCGGTGATGTCCACGAGGGAGGCGATGACCCCGATGGGCATGTGGGCGGGGTCCTCCACCCGGACGTAGGAGCAGGACCAGACCCGGTCGTGGTCCGGTTCGGCCGGGGTCCGTCCGACGCGGCGCCGGTCCAGGACCGGTTCGCCGGTCTCCAGGACCTGGAGCATGGCGTCCTCCATGTCGCGGGCGTTGACCGTGGGGAGGATCTCGGCGAGGCGGCGGCCCACATGGGCCGACTCGGGCAGCCCGTTCATGGCCTCGAGGGCGGCGTTGACCTGGAGGAACCTCAGCTGGGTGTCGAGGATGGCGATGCCGACGGGCGAACGGGCGAACAGGCCGTCCCAGACCGCCGAAGAGCCCCGGATGCGCCGTGCGGCGGGGGCCTCGGCGGCGAAGACCAGCACCGTGGCGGCACCGTGCCCCTGCCGGTCGGCCACGGGCGAGGCCCAGATCTCCAGCTCCATCGGGTGTCCGTCGCGGTGCCAGGCGGTCACCGTTCCCATCACGCCCCGGCCGGTGGCCGCGGTCTCCCACAGGGCTCGGCCCAGGCTGCGGTCGGATCCGGGGTGGAGGAGGTCGGCGATGTTGTGGCCGAGCATCTGCGGCGGGGCGTAGCCGAGCAGTTCCTGCGCGACCTGGTTCCAGCGCACGATCGTCCCCGTGGCGCTGGTGGCCACCAGCGCCACAGGCAGGGAGCCCAGCCAGCCGCCGGCGGCCTGCGCCGCGCTGCCGATCAGGTCGTCGACCCGGGTGTCCTCGTTCATCCGGCACGCACCCCACACACCGCGCCCGTCGTCCCGCCGGCCACCGTTCACCCGAACGGACCTGCGGGAGCCTCCGCTGTCACTCCATCGTCCGCCGCCCCGCACCGGGCCGCCTCCCGGCCCCGGTGGTGTGGTCCGCCCCGCGTACGGGACCACGGGGCGGCACGTCCGCGTCTGCCCGGGGGCGGTACGGGCAAACGCGCCGGAGTAGCGTCGAAGGGGGGTGCAGAGGAGTGTGCGTCATGGGTGACAGGCAGCACGGCGAGAGGAAGGAGCGGGGCCGGAGCCCGGAGCAGGAGCGGGAGCGCCGGATCCGCGGGCGGTCGCCGAGTCCCGGGCAGCTGAGGACGGGCGGGCGGCCACGCACCCCCGACGAGGTCGCGCACGAGCGGGGCCGGGAGGACGCGACGTTGCGCGACGTGATGCGGGACCTGCGGGAGGAGGACCTGGACGACATGCGCGACGACCGCTGACGCGCGTGCGCGCGACTGCGGCCCGCGCGGGCGGGTAGGCGCCGGGTTCACAGCGAGGAGACCTTGATGGATCCGCTGACGATGGGCGTGGAAGAGGAGTACCTGCTGGTCGACAAGGTCAGCAGGCGTCCGGCCGACCGGGCGCCCGCCGTGATCGCGGCGGCTGCGGCCGAGCTCGGCGAACAGGTCCAGTCGGAGTTCTTCGCTGCCCAGGTGGAGGTGTGCACCCTGCCGGTCGGCGATACGGCCGGGCTGCGGGCCGAGCTGGCGCGGCTGCGGCGCACCGCCGTGGCGGCCGCCGAGGAGTACGGGTGCCGGCTGGTGGCGACGGGCACCCCGGCGGTACCGCCCGACCAGCCGCTGGCCGTCACCGACAGCGACCGCTACCGGCGCATGGCCCGCCACTTCGCCTCGCTCGTCGACCCGTACGACGGCCTGGTCTGCGGCTGCCACATCCACCTCGGCACCATGGACCGGGCCACCGCCCTGGCCCTGTCCCACCGCATGCGCCCCTGGCTGCCGGTCCTGCAGTCCCTCACCGGGAACTCCCCCTTCATCCTGGGCCGGGACACCGGCTTCGACAGCTGGCGCCACAAGAAGTTCTCCCGCTGGCCCACCGTCGGCCCGGCCCCCGTGATGCGCGAGGCCCAGTACGAGGCGTACGTGGGCTCCCTCGTCGAGCACCACGTCCTGATGGACCGGCGGATGCTCTACTGGTACGCCCGCCCCTCCGAGCACGTGCCCACCCTGGAGATCCGCGTCGCCGACACCAACGCCGACGTCGACACGGTGGTCCTCGTGACCGCCCTCGTCCGCGGCCTCGCGCAGGGCATGCTCGCGGAGGCCGAGCACCAACAGCCGCCCCCCGAGGTCTCCGACCGGCGGCTGCGGGCCGCGCACGAGCTCGCCGCGGCCAACGGGCTGCACGGCTGGGGGCTCGACCCCTTCAGCGGCGAACGCCTCCCCGCCGGCACGCTGGTGGACCGCCTCCTGGCCGTCGCGGCACCCGGGCTGGAGGGCACCGGAGACCTGGCCCTGGTGGAGGAGCTGCTGCGGCGGCTGCGGCACGAGGGCTGCGGAGCGGACCGGCAGCGCGCCGCGCTGAGCCGGCACGGCCGCCTCACCGAGGTGGTCGACTCGCTCGCGGACATGACCGCCTCCGTGTAGCCGGGTCGGGACGGAGGGTGGACACCGCCATCAGCGCGGCCAGGCCGACGGCCGGCCGGTCGAGGCAGTCCCCCACGTGTCCGGAGCGCCGGCGGCGCGGCGGCACCGCGGCGAAGCCGGTGATGCGGCCGCCGCGTCACCGGTACGGAGCAGAAGGGCCCGGTGCGGGCATGCGCGCGAGGTGCCGTCCCGTGTCACAGTGGAGGGCGACGGCTCCGCTAGGGGACTGGCCATGGACGAGACTGACAGAACGCTGGAGCAGTTGCTCGCGGGCCTGATGGCGGTCCGCGACGGGAACCTGGACACCCGGCTGCCGGAGGACGCCGGCGGTCTGCCGGGGAACATCGCGTCCGTCTTCAACGGGATGGTCGCGCAGCTGTCGCTGGTGACCACCGAGGTGACCCGGGTGGCCCAGGAGGTCGGCGGCGAGGGCCGGCTCGGCGGCCAGGCGCGGGTGCCGCCCGTCGGCGGGGTGTGGCGCGAGCTCACCGACGGCGTCAACAGCATGGCCGACAACCTGACCTCGCAGGTGCGCAACATCTCCCAGGTGGCCACGGCCGTGGCCAGGGGCGACCTCACGCAGAAGATCAGGGTCGACGCGCGGGGGGAGATCCTGGAGCTGAAGGAGACCATCAACACGATGGTCGAGCGGCTGTCGTCGTTCGCGGAGGAGGTCACCCGGGTGGCCCGCGAGGTCGGCACGGAGGGCAATCTCGGCGGCCAGGCCACCGTCCACGGGGTCTCGGGCACCTGGATGGACCTCACCAACAACGTGAACTCGATGGCGGACAACCTCACCAACCAGGTCCGCAACATCGCCCAGGTCACCACGGCCGTCGCCGAGGGCGACCTCACCCGGAAGATCGACGTGGACGCCCGCGGGGAGATCCTGGAGCTGAAGACGACGATCAACACGATGGTGGACCAGCTGGGCTCGTTCGCGGCCGAGGTGACCCGGGTGGCGCGGGAGGTCGGCAGCGAGGGACGGCTCGGCGGCCAGGCCGAGGTGGCCGACGTCTCCGGCACCTGGCGCCGGCTCACCGAGAAGGTCAACGAGCTCGCGGGCAACCTGACCCGCCAGGTCCGGGCGATCGCCGAGGTCACCAGCGCCGTGGCCCGCGGCGACCTGACCCGGACCGTCACCGTCGAGGCCCCCGGGGAGGTCGGGGCCCTCAAGGACAACATCAACTCCATGGTGGAGTCGCTGCGCGCCACCACCCGGGCCAACGAGGAGAAGGACTGGCTCAAGACCCACCTCGCCCGGATCTCCGGCGGGATCCAGGGACGGCGTGACCTGACCACGGTGGCGCGGCTGATCATGCGCGAGGTGCCGCCGCTGGTCCACGCGCAGTACGGCTGCTTCTTCCTGGCCCAGGAGAGCCCCGACGGCCCCGACGGCGCCGAAGGCGCCGCGGGCTCCGACCGGGCCGAGGGCCAGGCCCCCCACCTGGTCGCGATCGCCTCGTACGGGCTGCCCGACGACCCCGCGGCGGCCCCCCGCCGCTTCCGCGTGGGCCAGTCGCTGGTCGGGCAGGCGGCCGCCGACCACCGGGTGGTCGTGGTGGACGAGCTGCCGCCGGGCTACGCGCCGGTCCTCACCGGGACGGGATCGGCCGACCCCTCCACCCTGATCGTGCTGCCCATCGTCTTCGAGGGGCAGGTGCTCGGGGCCCTGGAGCTCGCGTCCCTGCGCCCGTTCGCCCCGCTGCACCGCGACTTCCTGGAGCAGTTCACCGAGCTCCTGGGCGTCAACGTCAGCTCCCTGACCGCCAACGCCCGCACCGACGAGCTGCTGGAGCGCTCCCAGCTGCTGACGGCCGAGCTGAGCGCCCGGTCCGGGGAGCTCCAGGCCCGCCAGCGCGAACTCCAGCGCAGCAACGCCGAACTCCAGGACAAGGCGGCGCTGCTGGCCGACCGCAACCGGGACATCGAGCGCAAGAACCACCAGATCGAGCAGGCACGCCAGGAGCTGGAGGAGCGCGCCCGGGAGCTGGCCCGGGCCTCCCTGTACAAGTCGGAGTTCCTGGCCAACATGAGCCACGAGCTGCGGACCCCGCTCAACAGCCTGCTGATCCTCGCCCAGCTCCTCGCCCAGAACCCCCAGGGCAATCTGACGGAGAAGCAGGCGGACTACGCGACCGTCATCCACTCGGCCGGCTCCGACCTCCTCCAGCTCATCAACGACATCCTCGACCTGTCGAAGGTCGAGGCCGGACGGATGGACGTGCACCCGGAGCCGGTCCCGCTGCACCGCGTCCTGGACTACGTCGACGTCACCTTCCGGCCCGTCGCGGACGAGCGGGGCCTGGAGTTCACCGTCAGCGCGCCTCCGTCGGCGGGCGAGGGGCTGATCACCGACGAGAGCCGGCTGCGCCAGGTGCTGCGCAACCTGGTCTCGAACGCCCTGAAGTTCACCCGGACCGGCGAGGTCTCCCTGCGCGTCCAGCACGCCGACGCGCAGGAGGTGCCCGCTCCGCTGCGCGGCGCGGGCCCCGTCCTCGCCTTCCGGGTCGTCGACACCGGCATCGGCATCCCCGCCGAGCAGCTGGAGTCCGTGTTCGACGCCTTCCAGCAGGGCGACAGCGGCGCCGACCGGGCGTACGGCGGCACCGGGCTGGGCCTGTCCATCAGCCGCAAGGTCTCCAAGCTGCTCGGCGGGACCATCACCGTGGAGAGCACGATGGGCCAGGGCACCTGCTTCACCCTCTACCTGCCGGAGCGCGGCGGGAGGGAGCGGGCGCCGCAGGCCCCGGGCACGGCCGACGAGGAGCCGGACGAGGCCGTCGGCGCCCCCTCCCTGGCCGCGCCGGTGGACGACGAGGGGCTGCGGGACCGGACCGTACTGCTGGTCGACGACGACGCGCGCAACGTCTACGCCCTGACGGAGGTCCTCAAGTCGGCGGGGATGCAGGTGCTGACCGCCGACAACGGCGAGGCCGGGATCAGGCTGCTGGCCGCGCACCCGGAGGTCGACCTGGTCGTGATGGACCTGACGATGGCCGGCCTCGACGGCTACGCCACCACCCGGGCCATCCGCGCGATGCCCCGGCTGGCCCGGCTGCCCGTGGTGGTGGTGACCGCGAAGGCGATGCCGGGCGACCGGACGGAGGCCCTGGCCGCCGGGGCGTCCGACTACGTGGTCAAGCCCGTCGCCCCCGACCGGCTGCTCACCGCCCTGCGCACCTGGCTGGCACCCCGCTGAGGGGCCGTCATGGACCAGCCCGAGAGCGGACTTTCCTCGGCCGTCGCCGATCTGACGGCCGAGGTGGCGGCGCTGCACGCCGACCGGGCCCGGCGCAGCCTCATGGACCTCGCCTGCGGGGTGCTCATGGGCCGGATGTCCCTGTCCCCCGCCGAGGCGGCCGACCACCTCCTGAAGCTGGCGGTGTCGACGGGGCTGAGCGCCACCGACCTCGCGGCGGACATCGTCAACGGGGCCGCCGGCCCGGACGCCGGACGCGACGCGGGGCCGGATCCCGGGGCGCTGCCGGCGCCGGAGGCCCGGCGGATCCGCCGGGGCACCACGGCCGTGGTGACCTCCGACAGCGCCGACGCCGCTGCGTCGGCGCTGCTGGAGAGCGGCCTGCGGCGGCTCGGGGTCGAATCCGTGTACCTGTGGCGGCGTACGGAGACCGAGTGCCTGGAGCTGGCCGGGCAGGCCGGGGCGAGCCCGCTGGAGGCCGGTCACTGGCGCTGGGTCCCTCCCGAGACGGGCGGGCCGCTGCACCGCACGCTCGCGGTCGGCCTGCCCGCGTGGTTCCCCGACGGCCCCGGCGCGGAGGGCCGGCTGCCCGGTCCGGCCGCCGACGCGGCCCGGGGGCTGGTCCCCCTGGAGCGCGCCGGGCGGACCGTGGGCCTGGCGCTGGCCGTCTGGTCCGGCGCCCGGGCCCTGGACGGCGCCGTGCGCGCCACGGTCACGGCCCTGTGCCGCCCGGCCGGGCAGGTGCTGGACCGGGGCGGCTGCGGCCCGGGGCCGGTGCCCCGGCTCACCACCGTCCTCGCCGAGCTCGTCCTGCCGGCGATGGTCGTCGGCGTGGCGTCCCCGGCGGGGGGCCGGGCGGCCGCCGGCTTCGGGCGGGCCCACACCGTGGACTACGTCAACCCCGCGGCGGTGCGCGCCCTCGGTCCCGTACCGGCCCCCGTCGGGCGACCCGTCGCCCAGCTCTTCCCCGCCGTCTACGAGGAACTGGTCGGCCTGATCGCGCGGGCCGGGGCCACCGGCGCCCCGCAGTACGCCCCCGCCCTGCCGGGCGCGCCGTCGGACGCGCGCCACAGGCCCGGGGAGGCCGCCGAGCCCGTGCTGGCCGAGGTCCGGGTGCTGCCCCTGGGCGGCGGGCGCGCCGCGGTGCTGTGGCGGGCCGACGACCGGCGCGGCGCGCCGGTGACCCGGGCGCTGGCACGGCTGGACCAGCTGGCCGTCTTCGAGGAGGACTTCGTCGCGGGCTCCACCGTGTGGAGCGCCCACGCGTATCCCGTGTTCGGCCTGCACCCCGAGGATCCGGCCGTGCCGCTGCGGGCCCTGGGGCCACGGCTGCACTCGGACGACGCGGCGCGGCTGGACGGCCTGCTGGCCTCGCTCGCCGACCGGCACGAGGGCGGGCAGGTCCTGGTCCGGGTGGCGCGGCCGGGGGGCGGGGTGCGCCGGGTCCGCGTGTCGGCCGAGCCGGTGCTCACGGGCAGCGAGCTGACCGGGCTCGTCGGCGTGTTCCAGGACGTCTCGACGCAGCACCACACGGAGGTCGCGCTCACCGCGACGTACGACCAGCTGTCCGCCGCCCGGACCGAGGCCGAGCTGCGCGACCACCTGGTGCTGGGGCTCCAGCACGCCATCGTGCCGGAGGCGCCGTCGCTGGAGACCCCGCCCGGGCTGCGGGTGGCGGCCCGCTACCGGCCCGCGGCCGTGGAGTACCGGGTGGGCGGCGACTGGTACGACGTGCAGTCGCTGCCCGGCGGGAAGGTGCTGGTCACGGTGGGGGACATCGCCGGGCACGGCATCGGGTCGGCCACCGCCATGATCACCCTGCGCGGAGCGCTGCACGGGCTGGCCTTCACCGGGAACCCCCCGGGGCGGCTGATGGAGTGGCTCAACGAGGTGGCCCTGCGCACGCCCGGGCAGCCCACGGCGACGGCGGTGTGCGCCCTGTTCGACCCCGCCGACCGCTCGCTGCGCTGGTCGGGCGCCGGTCATCCCCCGGTGCTGCTGCTGCGCGGCGGGCGCGCCCGCTTCCTCCAGGGCGCGCACAACGTCCTGCTCGGCGCGCTGCCGGGGGCCGGCTACTCCGACACGGCCACCGAGCTGCACTCCGGGGACACCCTGCTGCTGTACACGGACGGGCTCATCGAGCGCCGGCACCTGGGGCTGGACGAGAGCCTGGAGGCGCTGCGCCGGGCGGCCGAGCGGCTGCGTCCCCACCCGGCGGAGGAGCTCGCGGACCGGCTGATGGCGGCGGTCCTCGGGGACACCGACGACGACACCAGCCTGGTGGTGGTGCGGGTTGCCTGAGCCACCCCGCAGACAAAAAGGGTCATAGCCCATGGAACGGGTATCAATGATTTGACAGTCGACACGGGCCGGAGGTCCGTCCCATGACCCGCATCCAGCAGACCCCCATCCGCCGTACCGCCCCGCCGCAGGAGCCCCCGGGGATTCCCGGGGAGCCCGTGGCGGACCTCCTCGCCGAGCCCCTCAAGGCCAGCACCGCCGACGCCCGGACCCTCTCGCGGGACCTGTTCCGCCGGCTGGGCGCCCTGGAGGAGGGCACGCCCGAGTACGCGTACGTGCGCAACACCCTCGTCGAGCTGAACCTCAGCCTCGTCAAGTACGCCGCCCGCCGCTTCCGCGGCCGCAGCGAGCCCTTCGAGGACATCGTGCAGGTCGGCACGATCGGACTGATCAAGGCCATCAACCGGTACGACGTGACCCGCGGGGTGGAGTTCACCACCTTCGCGCTGCCCACCGTCACCGGCGAGATCAAGCGCTTCTTCCGCGACACCAGCTGGGCCGTGAAGGTGCCGCGCCGGCTCCAGGAGCTCCGCCTGAACCTGGCCAAGGCCTCCGACGAGCTGGAGCAGGACCTGGGCCGGGCCGCCACCGACGCCGAGCTGGCCGGCCGGCTCGGGCTGACCGAGGCCGAGCTGGCGGAGGGCCGCCGGGCCGCCCGGGTGTACGCCTCGCGTTCCCTCGACGCACCGGCCCAGGAGGACGGCGACTCCGGCACCGCGCAGCGCCCGCTGGGCGAGGAGGAGCCGGTCTACGAGCGCATCGAATGCCTGGAGTCCCTCAAGCCGCTGCTGGCCCGGCTCCCCGAGCGGGACCGGGAGATCCTGTCCCTGCGCTTCGGCCAGGAGCTCACGCAGTCGCAGATCGGCGAGCGCCTCGGCATCTCGCAGATGCACGTGTCCCGGCTGCTCACCCGGACCCTCACGGCCCTGCGCACGGGCCTGCTGACGGACGACCCGCCCCCGGAGCCGGAACCCGCCGCTCAGACCAGCTCGGGCTGTGCCTCGCGCCGCGGCTGCGGCAGGGTCACCGGCGGGGCCTCGCGGTCCCACGGCCCGGTGGTCCGCACGTAGCCGTAGACCACCGAGGCCGTCGCCAGGACGAGCAGCGGCCCGCACAGCCACGGGAGCGCGGCCAGTTCCTGCGACAGGAAGCGGTACGAGAGCAGCAGCGCGGTGAAGACAGCCGCGCCGTAGCCCGCCAGGAGCATCCCCCGCCGGTCCCGGCCGCGGTCGTAGGTGCGCAGAGCCGTCTCGATCGTGACCGTGAAGACCACGCCGGCGAGGATGTCCGCGCCGTAGTGGTAGCCGAAGCCCAGCGTGGCCCCGAGGGTGGCGACCAGCCAGAAGGACCCGAGCCAGCGCAGCGCCCGCGGGCCCTTCCGGGAGTGGATGAAGATCGCGGTGGCCCACGCCGTGTGCAGGCTGGGCATGCAGTTGCGCGGGGTGAACCCGTCGAAGGGCATCGCCTGCGGGGTGCCGAGCGGCGGCGGCGTGTTCGGCCAGAGGTCCGCGAGGGCCCACTGGCCGCCGTCGGCGCCGTAGGCGAGGATCGGCCCGACCACCGGGAAGACCATGTAGATGCCGGGTCCGAGCAGGCCGATCACCAGGAAGGTGCGCACCAGGTGGTGGACCGGGAAGCGGCGCTCCGCGGCCACGTTGCGCAACTGGTGGAGGGCGACAACGACCGCGCCCACCGCGAGCTGGATATAGACCCAGTCCAGGACGTGGGCGCCGACCGCGCCGGTGGCCTCCACGATCCTTCCGGCCACCCACGACGGGTTGCCGAGCGCGTGGTCGGCGGTGGCCACGTACTGGTCGAGCACCATCGGGCGGGTCTTCGCGGTGATGTCGAGCCAGGTGTAGCCGGTCTTGCGGCCCGCGACCAGCAGCAGGGCGAGCCCGACGCCCTTCAGCAGCAGGACCCGCTCCCGGCCGGTGCGGCGCGTGACGGCGATGACGGCGCAGGCCAGGGTGACGATCAGCGCGCCGTTGCCGAACATCGTCGGGGTGCCGGCCGCCCAGCGCCCGAGCCAGAAGAGCAGGTCGATGCCGACCGCGGCGCCGACGGCGACGAACCGCTGGCGCCAGGGCAGCGCCACGAGCATCAGCGTCATGGCGGCGTAGAGCACCGTCCCCGAGCGGGGCGGGAAGAACACCTCGCGCGCCTGGGCGGTGATCGGGCCGGGCGTGCCGTAGTGGCGCGAGGCGATCTCCAGGGCGACGAGGAACCCCAGGCCCACCGCGACGACGGCAGCCCACAGCACCACCCGGGTCCGGCTCCGGGCCTCCCGTCCGTCTCCCCCGTCTGTTCCTGAAACCGCTCGCGATATCGCAGATATCAATTCTTCAGCCGATGTTCATGTTTCAACTTGGTCATGGTCGGTCCGCACATGCTAGTCCCCCGGACGGCGGCGCCGGCGCCGGTAGTGCCACAGGCCGCCGGTCAGGAGGGCCGCGGCGATCACCACCAGGGCCGCCACCGGCCAGGTGCTCCCGGCGATCCGGAGGTTGCCGACGTCGACGGCGGCCACCAGGAACACCGGCACCACCACGAACATCAGGGCCCGGGCGACGGCGGCCAGCATGCCGGGCTCCAGACGGGAGCCGGCGCCGCGCTGCGGCGGCGGCGCGTCGGCGAGGTAGTACGCGGCGGCCCGGCCAAGGACCTGTCGGGTCGCCCTGCGGTAGGAGACCGCCATGTAGGGCGGCCACACCAGCGGGACCACCGTGCCCACCAGGATCGTCACCCCCAGGAGGGTCCAGCGGCCCACCAGGCCGAGCCGCTCGCGGGCGGTCGGGCGGCCGTCCCGGGGGCGGGGCGGCATCAGCCCGAGGAGCTTGGCCATGCGCAGCGTCAGGGCGGTCAGGGTCGCCAGCCTGCGGCGCCGCGGGAGGTCGTCGGGCGGCTCCGGCGGCCCGTCGCCGACGCCCTCCCGCCCTGCGAGGGCCCGCTCCGCGGTGTCCTCGTCCGCGTAGACCCCTTGCAGCACCAGGAGCTCGGCGCCCCGCCGAAGCGCCGTGGGGTCGCGTCCGGCCACCGCGGCCAGCTCCAGCGTCGTTCGAGCCTGGCTCAGCAGCGCCGCGCAGAACGCGACCGGGATGAAGAGGAGGAACGGGCCGCCGACGAAGGCGCCCTCGGCGACCGTCCGGCGGATGCCGCGGGCGACCGCCTCGGCGCCGAGCGCGCCGGCGTCCGCGTCGGGCCGCTCGGCGCGCAGCCGGGCCACGCTCCGTGCGGCACGCGGTCCGGCGTGCCGCAGGGCGAAGCCGGCGAGCAGCTCGGGCATCCGGTCCGGCCTGCGCACGAGCGCGCGCAGGAGGACCTCGGGCGCCCCCTCGGGGGTCTCGGGGGTGGCCGCCATACCGCGCCTCCTCGGCGCCGTCGGGGTCGTTCGCCTCCGTCGGACCGCCGCCCCGGTGTCCGGGACGGCGTCCGCGTGACCTGTTCCACGCTCCCCGTGCGTCGGGGATCCGCATCACCCGCCGCGGGTGGGGTGGCCGGCCTCCCGGCCGGGGTGCGCCCTGTCGCCCGGGGCGGCCGCGAGGACGCCGAGCAGGACCAGGACGAGGACCACGATCCCGAAGACGACGGCCACGACGGCGGGCGTCGGATGGTTCCAGAGCAGCAGGGTCAGCGCTCCGGCCCCGATCACCACGCCGGTCGTCCACGGACGGTGCCCGTCCAGCCACCGCCCGGTGGAACCCGTCCGCACGCCGAGCCGCTCCAGATAGCGGCCTCCGGCGCCGGTGGCCCGGCCGGCCTCGGTGCGCACGACCCGGGCACCGCGCCCCGGCCCGTACAGGTACGCGGCCAGCAGGGTGATCAGGGCGACGACGATGAGCGTGCGGGCACTCTCCCGCAGGAACCGCACCAAGGTGTCGTAGATGACGGCGGCCGCGTCCGGCGGCAGGGTCTCCGGCGGTACGGAGTCGAGGTAGATCCGCCGGGCCACGGCCAGGGCGACGAGCAGCACGCCCATCATCACGCCCACGCCGATGGCGGTGGCCATCAGCCACACGCGGTGGGCGGGGGCGCACCAGATGGCGAGGGCCGCCAGGGCGAGGGCCACCACGGGCAGCCAGACGCCCACGACGTTCAGCAGCCGCATGGCGTCCTGGGCCTTGTCCAGCTTGTCGACCTTGAGCAGCGGGATCTGCTTGTCCACCTCGGGGATCGCCGACGCCTTCTCGAACCCGGCGTCGGTGAGCCGCTCCTTGAGCTGGTCGGTGAGGGTGCCGAGGTCGAGGACGATCGTGTCGCCCTTGGACACGACGGCGCTGGAGCCCTCGCCGGTGAGCACCTTGACCACGGCGGACTGGGCCCGCCGGTTGGCCTCGGTCCAGACGGTCTCGAACTGGTCGCTCGCCACCACCTTGGCCACCACGGCGTGGACCGCCGAGGTGATGGCGCTCTTCAGGGGACCTTCCAGGGCCTGCGACTTCTCCACGATCAGGGGCGGGGCGTCAGCCTGCTTCAGGGCCCGTCCCAGGGCCTCGGTGATCGCCTTGACGTCGACGTTGGCCACCACGCGGGCGGTCAGCTTGTCGTTGACCGCGTTCTGCACGGCGGGCTCGTCGGCGAGGGGGGCCACCGTCTGCACGTACCGGTCCGTGTCGGTGATCGTGTCGTCCACCCAGGCGGACACGACCGCGATCGGGGACAGCAGGAGCGCGAGCAGCAGCAGGACCGAGGCGCCCGCGTAGCGCAGGCGCCGATGGCGCACCGAGGCGGCCTTGCGCAGCCGCTCGTACTCCGCGTGCTCCTCCGCGCTGAGCGGAGGGCGGGGCCCTTCGGGGCCGGAGGGGACCGGGGCAGTCGGGTCCATGGTTCGTCCTCCCAGTTCTCGGTGCCCGCCGCCGCGGTCCGCGGGCGGTCGGTCAGCCCTCGGCCGTGGCCACGCGGCCGGTTCGGGCGGCTTCGAGGAACGCGTCGTAGTCGCGCAGGTTCTGTTCGGCGTACGCCTCGGCGAAGGCGGCGACCGCCCGGTCGAAGGTGTCGGCCATGCCGAGGTAGCCGGCGATGGCGACGGGGTCACCGGACCGGGCGTGGCCCCGGGCGAGGGAGAAGCCGCAGGCCCGGGCGAACAGGCTGAGGCCCTCCGGGCGCATCGACTCGGCGGGGATGGAGCCCTTCCAGTCGAACAGCTGGCGGACGTAGAAGTCGCGCTCCATGCCGTCGATGCCGCGGACGCGCATCCACCCGAGGAAGATGTCGCTGGCGGCCTGCATCAGCCGCTGCCCCGTCACCACGCGCCGGCCCTGGCTCCCGTAGTCCACGGGGGTTGTGTAGGGGGCGAGGACGGAGTCCCGCGCCTCCTTGGCCTGGAGCAGGAGCGGGTCGTCCTCGTCCCGGCCGGTCAGCAGGATGATCCAGCAGCGCGTGCCGACGCTGCCGACGCCGACGACCTTGCGGGCGACGTCGACCAGGCGGAAGCGCGCGAGCAGTTCGCGGCGTTCGGGGGACAGGCTCTGCGCGTACGCCTCGACGAGGGCGTGCACGGCGGAGTCCTGGTCCGTGCGTGCGGCGTCGTCCAGAAGGTCGGACAGGGGCACGATCAGGGGCGGGGCGGGAGCGATCCGCAGCTCCCCGCCGACGCGGCGGGTGAGCTTGGCGAGGGCCTGGAGGTGGTCCCTGCCGCGGGCCTTGGCCAGGGTCCGGTCCGTGCGCCGCAGCATGCGGTCCCCGCCCTGGGCGGCGATCAGACGGAGCTCCTCGGAGTCGTCCTGGGCGTACCAGATGTCCAGGACGCGCATCTCGGCGAGGCGCCGCATCCGGCGCCGGTAAGCCGAGACGGCCTCGGCCACGACGGCGGCCCGGTCCTGGGGGGCGAACCCGTTCTCGCGGCCGGCGACGGCGAGGCTCGCCGCGAGCCGCTTGACGTCCCATTCGAAGGGACCGGGGTAGGTCTCGTCGAAGTCGTTGACGTCGAAGACGAGGGAGCGCTCGGGCGAGGCGAAGAGGCCGAAGTTCATCACGTGGGCGTCCCCGCACAGCTGCACGGTGAGGTCCGTGTGGGGTGCGCGCCCGAGGTCCGCGGCCATGACGGCGGCGGCGCCCCGATAGAAGTGGAAGGGCGACTTCAGCATCCGTCCGTGCCGGATGGGCACCAGTTCCGGCACTCGTGACGCGGCCTGCGCCAGCAGGACCTCGACGGGGTCGGACCGGTCGGGCCCCGGGTCGAAGCCGGCCTGCCCGGACCGCGGTACGGCCGCCCGCGCCCGCTTGCCGCGCTCGGCCCGGTCGGCCGGTGTGGGGGCGTCGCCCGGGGCGACTGGGAACGTGGTCACGGTGCTCCCGCCTCCTGCCTGCGTGGGTCCTGGGCGCCCTGCCCGGTCAGTCGGGCAGGCGCCGCATCTCCTCGACGTGCAGTCCCAGGTCCCGGAACCGTCCGAGGAGGCCGTAGAGGTGTGCCTCGTCCGTCACGGTGCCGAAGAAGAGGGTCTGACGGGCCGCCGGGAACTCCCGGAGCTCCGGGAAGGCGTGGGAGACCGGCTCGGACACGCGGCCCGTGATCCGAAATTCGTAGCGCATGGGCAGCCGTCCCTCTCTCCCAGTCGCCGCAGCCCGGTCGGGCCCGCCACGTCCATCGTGGCCGCCGGTCCGCCGGAGCACCTCACCCGTCGCAGGTGAGGAACGGCCGCGCGGGTGTCGGCGGGGTCACAGCATGTGCAGTTCGCGGGCGCGTTCCACCGCGTCGCGCCGGCGGGAGACGCACAGCTTGCGGTAGATCCCGCGCAGGTGGGTCTTGACGGTGTTGACGGACAGCTGGAGCTCGGCGGCCACCTCGTCGGTGGACATCATCCGCGCCACCTGCTGGAGCACCTCCCGCTCACGGGGGCTCAGCTCCTCGACCAGCGGACGGTCGGCGGCGGCGTGCGGGGTGCCGAGCCAGGCGTAGGAGCCGCTGCGCCCGTCGAGGCCGGCGGCCAGGTGCCGCACCCAGGGGCCGGCCTCCGTGAACGGCCGCCGGAGTCCCTCGGGGCGCGCGGTGTCGAGGGCCTGGACGAGCAGGTCCCGCGCCGTGTCCTCGTGTCCGTCGAGGAGCGCCTGGCGGGCGCGGAGCAGGAGCAGGCGGACCCGGTCGGGCACGGTCACCGCCCCGGAATCCTCCGCGGTCTCGATCAGTTGCAGGGCCTGTACGGGGTGGTCGGCGGCGGCGCGGACCTGTGCCAGGGCGACCGTGTGCGAGGGCGGGGCGTCGTCCGCCCCGACGTGGTCCAGGGCAGTGGCCGCCGCGTCGACGTCCCCCCGGGCCAGGGCCGCGGTGGCGTGGGCGACGGCCAGGCGCGCGGCCGGCCCGGGCGAGGCGGCGGCCGCACCCTCGAGGTGGCCGTCTAGGTGGGTGCGGGCGGCGTCCCAGGCGCCCCGGGCGATCTCCAGCTGGGCCCGGAGCACCGACCTCTCGACGAGGAGGTCGGGGTCGCGCCGGGTGTCGGGGAGCAGGTCCGCCTGGTCGAGGTGGCCGGCCGCCGCGGTGACCTCCTCCCGTTCCAGGGCCACGGCGGCGAGCGCCAGGCCCGCCGCGCCGGAGCGGTGGGACTCCGGGATGCCGTGCTGGTCGGCGAGGGCCAGGGAGGCGGCGCCGTGCTCCTCGGCGCGGGTCAGCTCTCCGGCGACGGCGTCGGCCAGCGCCAGCCGCCCCAGGCACCGGTGGCGCAGCAGGACCGCGGCGTCTCCGCGGCAGGCCCGGACCGCTTGTTCGAGGAGCTCGCGGGCGGGCTGGAGGCCGCCGCCGCGCAGGCGGGCGCAGGCCTGGCCGTAGAGGCGCAGGGGCTCCAGCTCGGGGTGGCGGGCGCGCTCCTCGGACGGTATGCGGGCCAGGAGCTCGGTCACCCGGTGCGCCTGCTCGTCGGCGGCGCCGGGGGCGGACAGCAGCCGCAGCAGGGCGGCGGTGAGCCCGTCGGCCGGCTCGGCGTCCAGTGCGGTGCCGCCCGGTGCCTCCTCGGCGCGTTCGAGCCGGGAGCGACAGCCCTCGACGTCCTGGCGGGCCATGCGGCAGGCGGCGGCGACGAGGGCCGCCCGGGCGCCGGGTACGTCGTCGGGCATCCGGGAGAAGGTGTCGGCGGACGGGGAGGCGCCGGAGCCGGCGAGGAGGGGGACGACCAGCAGGTGCTGGACGGTCTGGGCGGCGGCGAAGCTCCAGTCGCCGCCCGCGGCGGCCTCGTCCACCGCCTCGGCGCTGCGGCCCTGTTCGGCGTACCAGCGGGCGGCGCGGCGGTGCAGCAGGGGTTCCAGCTCGGGCTGCCTGCTGCGCAGGTGGGCGCGCAGGACCTCGGCGAACAGGGGGTGGAAGCGGTACCACCGGGTGCCGGGCAGCGGTTCCACGAACGCGTGGCAGCGGGCCAGGTCCTGGAGGATGCGGCCGGAGTCGCTCCGGCCGGTGAGGGCCGCGGCGAGGTCGGGGTGGACCCGGTTCAGGATGCCCGTGCACAGCAGCAGTTCGCGGGCCGGCTCGGGCTGGGCGGCGAGGACCTCGGTGAGGAGGTAGTCGGAGACCGCCTGCTCGGAGGCGGTGAAGGAGCGGGCGAAGGCGGCGGGGTCCTCGGAGCGCGCCATCGCGAGCGCGCACAGGCGCAGTCCCGCGGCCCAGCCCTCGGTGTGCTCCAGGAGGAGGTCCACGAGGTCGTCGTCGGGGGCGGCCCCCTGGCCGCGCAGGAGTTGGACCGCCTCGCTGCGGGTGAACGCCAGGTCGTGCTCGCGGATCTCGTGGACGCGGTCCTCGGCGCGGTAGCGGTGCAGCGGCAGCGGCGGGTCCTCCCGGCTGATGAGGACCAGCCGCAGGGCCGGACCGGCGTGCTCGGAGACGAACCGCAGGCCTTCGGGGACGGTGCTGCCGGGGGCCTTGTCGAGCCCGTCGACGACCAGCACGAGCGGGGCGGGGGCGAGTTCGAGCGCGGAGGCGAGACGGACCAGCAGCGAGCGGTCGACGTCGTCCGCGCAGACGGGTGTGCCGAGGTCGTCCTCGGCGAGGGCCCCGGAGCGCCGGAGCCCTTCGACGACGTAGGCCCAGAAGACACCCGGGGTGTCGTCCTCGTCCAGGGTCACCCAGACCACCGGGTCGGCGGCCGACGCGGACCGGGCCCAGGAGGCGGCCAGGGCGGTCTTGCCGACCCCGGGCGCTCCGGTGATCAGCGTCAGCGGTCCCCGGGTGCCCAGGGCGAGCCGGTTCAGCAGCCGCGGCCGGCGCACCAGGCCGGGGGCGTGGAAGGGCACGGCGAGTTTGGCGGCCAGCAAGGGGTCGCCGGTCAGAGGCACGGTCATGAGGTCATACCCCCGGTGGGGCGGCTCGTCATGGCACGGGCCTCCTCCGGCCCCTGGTGTCCGTGTCCGCGCCCCGCCGCCGGAGCCGCTGCCGAGCGGTGGCGGGGCCCCGAGCAGTGCCCCTCCATGGTCACGTCCCGCCGTCTTGATCGCACGCCGCGCACATCGCCCGGCCCGGGCGATGCGGACCGGGCGGGCAGGGGGGCCAATGGAGGGGTCGTGGTGTCCCGCGGAGTGGAGGTGGGCTGCGTGAGCATGCAGGCCAAGGCCCGGTTGGCGCTGCTGGCGGGCACGGCGGCGCTGGTCGTCATGCTGGTCTTCGCCGGGCTGCGCGGCATCGTCCTGGTGGCGGTGGGGCTGGCCGGGATGGCCGTCACGGCGGCGGCCGTGTGGCTGTTCCTGGCCCACCGCGGGCCGGTCCGCTGGATGGCCCTGGCTCTCGCCGTGGCGTCGCCCGTCACCGTGGTCGTCTCGTACGTGCGCGCGGAGCTGCTGTGGGTGGCGCTGTGCGCGGTCGCCCTGTGGGGGCTTGCCGTGGCGGCGGGGCGGTCGGCCCTGGCCGACGAGGGCCGCTCCCGCATGCCCGGGCGTCCGGCACGGCCGCCCCGGCACCCCTTCCTGATCATGAACCCGCGGTCGGGGGGCGGGAAGGTGGGCGCCTTCCGCCTCCGTGAGAAGGCCGAGGCACTCGGCGCCGAGGTGGTGCTGCTCGACCCCGACCGCCACGAGGACGTCACCGAGCTCGCGCGCCGCGCCGTGGACCGCGGCGCCGATCTCGTCGGGGTCGCCGGGGGCGACGGCACCCAGGCCCTGGTCGCCGCCGTCGCCGCCGAGCGGGGGGTGCCGTTCCTGGTCGTCAGCGCCGGCACCCGCAACCACTTCGCGATGGACCTCGGCCTGGACCGGCGCGACCCGTCGACCTGCCTGGACGCCCTCACCGACGGCGTCGAGCTGCGGGTGGACCTCGGCCGTGTCGGCGACCGCGCCTTCGTCAACAACGCCTCCTTCGGCACCTACGCCGAGGTGGTCCAGAGCCCCGCGTACCGGGACGACAAGGTCCGTACGACGCTGAGCCTGCTGCCGGACCTGCTGGCGCACCACACCGGCCCCCGGCTGACGGTGCGGGCCGGGGACACCGCGGTCGACGGCCCGCAGGCCGTCCTGGTCAGCAACAACCCCTACGGGACCGGCGACACGGCGGGCCTGGGCCGGCGCAGCCGGCTCGACACGGGCGTCCTCGGCGTCCTCGCGGTCAAGGTGAACAACGCCGCCCAGGCCGCGGGCGTCCTGCGCGGCGCACGGTCCACGGGGCTGACCTCGCTGACCGCCCGCGAGGTGGAGGTGGACTCCGACGCGCCGCAGGTGCGCGTCGGCATCGACGGCGAGGCGATCATGCTCCCGGCCCCCGTGCGCTGCCGCGTCGAGCCCGGCGCGCTGCGCGTCGTGGTGCCCCGGCACCGGCCGGGGAACCGCGCCGGCGTCCCGATGGACTGGGCCGGAGTGCGCCGGCTGGCCCTGACGATGGGCCGGGCGGCGGGCCGCCGCCCGCCGGAGCCGCCCGCCGGGCCGGGGGGCGCCACCCGGACGGCGGCCGGTGCGGCCGTGCCCCACAAGCCGCACTGGCACTGGCACCGCCCACCCGACCGGGCACCCGTCGACTACATGGGCGCCGTCTACGGGTCGATGCTGGCCGCCTCCGTCATCGTCGGGGCCGGCGTGCCGGGCGGCGCGTACCCGCGGGTGGAGCTGGCCGTGCTGCTGCTGTGCACGGGGCTGGTGTTCTGGGCGGCTCACGTCTACGCACACCTGTTCGGCATCTCGCTGACCAACGGTCACCTGACCTGGCGCGAGTTCCGGACGGTGTGCAAGGACGAGCGGTCCGTCGTCGAGGCCGCGGTGCCGCCGGCCGCGGCCGTGGCGCTCGGCCCGGTGTTCGGGCTGGACCTCAAGGGGACGGTGTGGCTGGCGCTCGGCGTGGCCCTGTGCGGCCAGATCGGATGGGCCGTCGCCGGATCGGTGCGCACGGGGGCGCCGCGCCGCCTGGTCGCCGTGTCCGCCGCGGTCAACCTGGTGCTGGGCGCCGTCATCGTGGCCGCCAAGTCGGCCCTGTCCCATTGACGGACGGCGACGCGCGCCCATCCGTGTGCACACCGGGGCCCCCGGCACCGCATGCCCGTGATCGGGTGAGGTGTGGTCCATGCTGTCCCCCAGGACGGGTGACGACGGTCGGGCAGGAGGCAGCGATGGACGCGACGGGCTCCGGGCCCGAAGGCACTGCGCCCGCCGGAACCGCGGCGCCCCGGGGCGTCCGGCCGGGCCGGGCGGCGCTGATCGTGGCCCTGCGGTGCGTGACCACCACCACGATCCTCGTCGCGGCGTACTTCCTGCTGCCCTTCAGCCGGCGCGACGTCAACGTCCTCGCCCTCGTCATCGGCCTGAGCGCCGTCACGGCCGTCTTCGCCCTGCAGATCCGGTCGATCACCCGCTCCGACCACCCCCGGCTGCGGGCGGTCGAGGCCCTCACGACCACGTTGCCGCTGTTCCTGCTGATGTACTCGGCGACCTACTTCGTCATCGAGGAGTCCGCGCCCGGCAGCTTCAGCGAACCCCTCACCCGCACCGACGCCCTGTACTTCACGCTCACCGTCTTCAGCACCGTCGGCTTCGGGGACATCGTGGCCTGGACCGAGCCCGCGCGGATCCTGGTGATGACGCAGATGGTGGTCAACATCGTGGCCGTCGGCGTGGCCACGCGGATCCTGTTCGGCGCGGTGGAGGCGGCCGTCCGGCGCCAGACCTCCGGCACCCGGGATCCGGACTAGCGGTACGGCGTCCGGGGACGGGGCCGGGGCCGCCGAGAGCCCCTCGAATCACCCGTCACGGGTGAAGGCACCACCCGCCGGCGCACCGATCCTGAAGGCGATCGGCGGGGGCCGCCCCGCCCGCACATCGCTGTGCTGAATGAAGGAGGCGCACGATGGAGAGCCAGCTCCTCGCCTACGACTACCCCCTGTTGGGTGCGTTCTGGACGGTCCTGTGGATCTTCCTGTGGGTGCTGTGGTTCATGTTGCTGTTCCGCATCATCATCGACATCTTCCGGGACGACGGGATGGGCGGATGGGGAAAGGCCGGCTGGCTGATCTTCGTGGTCTTCCTGCCCTTCCTCGGCGTCCTGGTCTACATCATCGCCCGGGGCAAGGGCATGGGACAGCGCGAGATCAAGCACGTCCAGGAACAGCGGGCCGACATGGACGCCTACATCCGTGAGACGGCCGCCCCCCGCAGCCAGGCCGACGAACTGGGCAAGCTGTCGCAGCTCCGGGCCAGCGGGGCCATCACAGAAGCCGAGTACCAGCAGGCCAAGGAGAAGATCCTGCGCTAGCGCGTCCCCGTCGCATCGGCCGGCCGGGCCCCAGGCACCGGCCCGTGAAGAAGAAGGATCACCATGGCACACACACCGACCACGCCACGCGGCCACTCCGACACGACCCTGGCGGCCGCCGGAGGGCTGGTGGTATTCGCCGCCGTGATGCTGCTCATCACCGGGGTGCTCGGGATCTGCCGCGGCATCATGGGCATAGTCGAGGACGAGGTGTTCGTCCGCACGCCGAACTACGTCTTCCAGTTCGACCTCACCACCTGGGGATGGCTGCACCTGATCTTCGGCATCATCGCCGTGATCGTGGGAATCGCCCTCTTCAAGGCACCGCTGTGGGGGCGGATCGCGGGAATCGCCATCGCGGCCCTCGTCATCCTCGTGAACTTCCTGTCCCTGCCCTACTACCCGTTCTGGGCCATCATCGCCATCGCCCTCAGCGGCTTCATCATCTGGGCGCTGTGCATCATCTCCCCGGAGGACATGCGATGACGGGACCATGAACCCCCGGACCGGGACCGGGCCCGCACCACCCACCCAGCCCCCCCCCCCCCCCCCCGCGCCCCAGGGCGCCGGACGCCGGTACGCGGCACGCCGCGTACCGGCGCCGCGCGTCGGGGGGCCGGGGTTTCGGGGGTCACCCCTGCGGGGCGGGGGCTCCGCCGGGTGAGCGGGGCTGGACGGACGGAATCCGGTGGGTGAAGAACAGCGCGACGAGGGCGGTGACGGCGAGGATCCCGAGTGCCGCGCGCAGCCCGTCCAGCCGGGCCTCCGCATTGGCCTCCAGGGCCGCGTCGGACACCTGGGGACTCGCGCCCGCCTCGTCGAGGGCGGTCCTGAGGGCGGCGTCGGAGAGGAAGGGGACCCCGCTCTGGAGCTCGGCGGACGCCTGGGTCTTGACCGGGTCCGGGACGGCCGGGTTCTGCTCGATGCTGGTGAGGAACGAGGTCGTGAGCCCCGCGAGCATGACCGATCCGGCGAGCGCCGTCCCGATGGAGGCACCGAGGTTCGTCACGGAGTTCTGCACGCCGCCGACCTCGGCGCTCCGCTCGTTCGGCACGGCGGACACGGTGACCGAACCGAGCTGGGACGCCAGCGCGCCCATGCCCAGTCCGATCAGCAGCAGCGGGAGGGTCACGATCTCGGGACCCGCGTGGACGTCGAGCGCGACCATCAGGACCACCGCGCCGACCAGCAGCGCCAGGACCCCGAGGCGCACCACCCGGCGCGGGGACACGTCCGGCAGCAGTTTCGGGATCAGGATCGCCGCGGCCAGCAGGGTCAGCGACAGGGGCAGGATGTGCACCCCCGTGGACAGGGCCGACAGGCCGAGCGCGACCGACAGGTACAGCGGGACGAGGAAGAACACGCCCATCTGCACCAGGTACTGGAAGAAGAACATCGTCAGCCCGCCGGTCAGCTGCCGGTTTCCCATCAGGCCCGGGTCCACGAGGGGCTCCCGGCCGCGGCGGGCGACGCGGCGCTCCCAGGAGAGGAAGATCCAGACCAGGAACAGCCCGGCCCACATCAGCCACGCGGCGGGCGAGATCCCAAGCCAGGACGGCCCGTCGGCCTTGGGCAGGAACCAGCCCCACTCCCCGGAACGCAGCACGCCGAAGACGAAGAGGCCGAGACCGAGCACGGACAGCAGGGCGCCGACGAGGTCGATGGAGGGCCGGGCCTCGGCCGGCGCGTCGGCCACCCGCCGGGAGAGCAGCAGGACGACGATCACGAGGACCACCTCTCCGGCGAAGACCCACCGCCACGAGAAGTAGGTCGTCGCCAGCCCGCCGATCAGCGGCCCCACCGCGATCGCGACGGCGCCGGCCGCGGTGACCAGGCCGTATGCGGCCGGCCGCCGTTCGGGGGCGAAGTTCTGGGCGACCAGGGCCACGATGGCGGGCAGGATCAGGGCCGCCCCGATGCCCTCCAGGAACGACCAGCCCAGCAGGAGCACGGGCAGGTTCGGTGCGATCGCGGTCGTGAACGACCCGCAGCCGTACACCACACCGCCGATCATGAAGGCCCGCTTGCGGCCGATGAGGGCCCCGACCTTCCCGCCGGGGATCATGAACATCGCCATGACGAGGGTGTAGGCGGTGATGGCGCCCTGGATCCCGGTCACGGTCGAGCCCACGTCCGCCGCGACGGTCGCGATGGAGACGTTCATGACCGAGCTGTCCAGGGCCATCAGGAACTGCGCGGACGCGAGCGCCAGCAGGGTGGTCCGAGGGGACGTCGGACGCGGCGGGGTGCCTCCGGAAGCCATGCGGGCCAGCATCCCAGCCGCCTGCGGCCGCCCGGCGGCGACGCGCCCGCGCATCCCCTCCGGCACCCGCCGACGGCCCTGGGTCCCCCACCGGCCCGGAAACGGACCAAGGCCGTACCGGATGATTCCGATACGGCCTCCGACCTGCGTACTCGCAAGTCGGGACGACAGGATTTGAACCTGCGACCCCTTGACCCCCAGTCAAGTGCGCTACCAAGCTGCGCCACGTCCCGATGCCGCTGACCTGGGGTTTCCCCCGGCCGAACCGGCATGAGAACCATACCGCACTTCCGCGGGTGGTCGCGCGCACCTTTCCCGGGACGGCCGGATCCGGCGGGCCGGGCGGCGGACGTTTGACCTCAAGTCGACTTGAGGTCGCATGGTTCCTCCATGACACACGCAACCGCGGAGTCCGGCTTCCGCTACGAGGACCTGGGCCGCCTGATGGCCCTCATGACCGGGGACGAGAAGCACGGACCCGCCGCCACCTCCACTCTGGACGTGCTGTGGGTGCTGTACGACCGCGTGCTGCGGGTCGGGCCCGAGAGCGCCGAGGAGCCCGGACGGGACCGGTTCCTGCTGTCGAAGGGGCACGGGCCCATGGCCTACTACGCCGTGCTCGCCGCCAAGGGGTTCTTCCCCGTGGACTGGCTGCCCGGTTTCGGCACCTTCGACTCCCCCCTCGGCCACCACCCCGACCGCCTCCTGGTGCCCGGCGTGGAGATCGCCAGCGGCTCCCTCGGGCACGGTCTGCCGCTCGCCGTGGGCAGCGCCCTCGGACTGCGGGCGCAGGGGCTCGACGAGCCCGCCGTGTGGGTGCTGACCGGGGACGCGGAGCTCGACGAGGGCAGCAACCACGAGGCCATCGCCTACGCCGGCGCCGCGGGTCTGGAGGCCCTGCACGCCGTGGTCGTCGACAACGACTCCGCCACCCACGGCCGGCCCGGCGGCATCGCCTCCCGCTTCGAGGCGGCGGGCTGGAGCACGGCCACCGTCGACGGGCGCGACCACGCGGCGCTGCACGCCGCCTTCACCACACCGCATCCGGGCCGGCCGCACGCCGTCGTCGCCCGCGTCGAGAAGAAGTTCTGAGGGGGATCCATGGACACCATGCGGGAGCGGTTCGTCTCGGTCACGTCGGAGGTGCTCGGCGAGGACCCGCGGCTGGCCCTCGTGCTCGCCGAGATCACCATGGACGGGTTCCGGCCCGCGCAGCGGCGCCATCCCGACCGCGTGATCAACGTCGGCATCCGGGAGCAGCTGCTCGTGGGCGTGGGCGGCGGCCTGGCCCTCACCGGGATGCGGCCGGTGGTCCACACCTTCGCCAGCTTCCTGGTGGAGCGGCCGTTCGAACAGGTCAAGCTGGACTTCGGGCACCAGGGCACGGGCGGGGTCCTGGTCAGCGCCAGCGCGAGCTACGACTGGCCGGCCGGCGGGTACACCCACATGGCCCCCGGGGACGTGGCCCTGCTGGACACCCTGGACGGCTGGACCGTGCATGTGCCCGGCCACCCCGACGAGGCGGAGGCCCTGCTGCGGCACGCGTACGCCGCCGGGGACGACCGGGTCTACGTCCGGCTCTCCCAGATGTCGAACTCCGCCCCGCGCCCGGCAGCCGGCGATCCGCGCTTCGAGACCGTGCGGGAGGGGCGCGCGGGCGTGGTGCTCGCCGTCGGACCGATGCTGGACCACGTCCTCGCCGCGACCGAGGGCCTCGACCTCACGGTGCTGTACGCCGCCACCGTGCGCCCCTTCGACGACGCCGGCCTGCGCACCGCCGCCGGGCAGGCCTCGGCCGACGTGGTCCTGGTGGAGCCGTACCTGGCCGGGACCTCCGCGGCGGCCGCCGGCCAGGCGCTGCTCGACGTCCCACACCGGGTGCTGCCGCTGGGAGTGGGGCGCGCCGAGCTGCGCCGGTTCGGGACGATCGAGGAGCACACCGCTGCCCACGGGCTGGACGCCGGGTCGCTGCGGCAGCGGATCACGGCCTTCCTGCGCTGAGCGGGCGCCGGTCGGGGCGGGGTGTTCAGGCGGGGAGGTCCCCGGGCTCCTGGAGCAGCTCCACGAGCTCCATGGCGAGGGCCTTCACCGTGGTCAGGCCCGCCAGCCCCCACCTCCGGGGCACCACGTCCACCGCGCACACCGTGCCGAGGACGATGCCCCGCCGGTCGGTGAGCGGCGCCCCCAGGTAGGAGCGGATGCCGCTGCCGTCCACGACGGCGTTGCCCGCGAAGCGCGCGAAGTCCCGTACGTCCTCCAGGACCAGGGCCCGGCGGCGCACCACCACGTGCGGGCAGTAGCCGTGGTCGCGGGGCAGCACCCGCGCCGGGTAGGCGCTCGGCGCCGCGTGCGGCCCGTGGTGCAGTCCGGCGAAGAACTGGCGTTCCTCGCCGACGAAGTTGACCCCCGCGTACGGGGCGTCGAGGGTCTGGGCGACGCGGCGGGCGAAGGCGTCGAGTCCGGCGTCCGCCCGCTGGCCCAGGTTCATCTCGCGCAGCCGGACGGCCCGTGCGGGAGCCTCCCGGTCCACGGGGGTGAGCAGCAGGTGGCCGGTCGATTCGTAGCGGTTCACGGTGGTTCCCCCGGTGTGAAGTGGTGGGCGTACGGGTGCTGTGCTGCCGGACCCGGCTCCGCGGCGCGCGGGCCGGTGGACAGCAGGTGGTGGACGAGGGCGGCGAGCGTCCCCGTCCCCGATCCGGTGAGGCGCGCGTCGCAGCGGACGACGGGCACCTGTGGCCCGAGCCCCACCGCCCGGCGGACCTCCTCGACGGTGTAGCGGTGGCTGCCGTCGAACTCGTTGACGGCCAGGACGAAGCCGATGCCGCGCCGTTCGAAGAAGTCCACGGCGGGGAAGCAGTCGGCGAGGCGCCGGGTGTCGACGAGGACGACGGCGCCGAGCGCGCCCGCGCACAGCTCCTCCCACAGGAACCAGAAGCGCTGCTGGCCGGGCGTACCGAACAGGTAGAGGACGTGCCGGTCGTCGAGGGTGAGGCGGCCGAAGTCCAGGGCCACCGTGGTCGCCGTCTTGGCCTCCACCCCGTCGAGCGCGTCGGCGGCCCCGCTCAGGCCGCTCAGCAGTTCCTCCGTGCAGAGCGGCTCGATCTCGCTGACCGCCCCCACGAAGGTGGTCTTGCCCGCCCCGAACCCGCCCGCGACCAGGATCTTCAGGGTCGCGGGCAGGGCCGGGGCCTCAGAGCCGTCGGCGCAGGCCATCGAGCACCGCCCTCAGCAGGCACTGGTCGTCGGCGGCGAAGGACCCGCCGCCGCCCGGGAACCGCGGCGCCTGCGCCCGTACAGCCCCGAACCCCATCAGGTCGGACAGCAGGACCTTGACCACTCCCGCCGGGAGCCGCAGGTGGCCGGCCACCTCGGCGACCGTCACCGTCGGCGCGGCCGTGCAGCACCGCAGGGCGAGGGTGTGGTCGGCGCCGAGCGGGACCCTCGGCCGGACCCCGGTGGCGCTCACCAGGGACAGCAGGTCGAGGGCGACGGCGGGCCGGGTGCGGCCGCCGCTGGCCGTGTACGGGCGCATCACCCGGCCGGCCGAGTCGTCCAGCCAGGGCGTGTCGCGCAGTGCCCCGGCCCCGTTTCCGTGAGCCCCCCCGGCCCAGAGCCTCATCGCGCGGCGTCGGCGTCGGCGCCGGGACGGCGGGGCGGGGCGGCCAGGTACGGCCGAACGCTCTTGACCAGCATCGCCATCTCGTAGCCGAGGACGCCCGCGTCGGCCTCCCGGTCGGCGAGGACGGCCAGGCAGGTGCCGGAGCCGGCCGCAGAGACGAAGACGAGCGCGGTGTCGAGCTCGACGACGACCTGGCGGACCTCCGCGCCGTCGCCGAAGCGGGCGCCGGCGCTGCGGCCGAGGGAGTACAGGCCGGAGGCGAGGGCCGCCATGTGGTCGGCGCTGTCGGGGTCCAGGCCGTGCACGCAGGTGACGAGCCCGTCGTTGGTCAGCAGCACCGCGGCGCGCGTGTACGGGACGCGTTGGACCAGTCCGCCGAGCAGCCAGTCGAGATCCGAGAGGCTGCCTGTCTTCGTCTGCGTCGCCACTTCGCCGGCCATGGGGGTGTGCTCCTCGCTGGGGTTGGTGCGGGTGTTCAGTCGGGGGGTCATGTCTGCTGCTCCGGCGACTGGGCGAGGCCGAAGCCCCGCTGGAAGGCCGCCATCAGGCCGGGGTCGTGCACGGGCGGTTCGGCGTCCCCGCCGGCACGGCGGGGGGCGGGGGCCTCGCGCAGCTGCGGCGCGAGGTGCGTCTGGGCCAGGCGCCGGGGCAGCGGCGGACGGCCGTCGCGGTCCGCCCGTGCGGCGGGCACCCGGTGCGGGAGGGGGTATCCGTCGTCCGCGTCGGCGCCCCGCGCCCACACCGGCCCCCGCCCGGCCGGGGCGGCGAGCCCCTCCGGGGAGGCCGGGACCAGGCCGAGCTCCAGGGCGTGGACGGGGCCGGCGGCCGGGGCGGCGAGGAGGGCGGGCTCCGCCGGCGCGGCGGCCGGGACGGGCTCCGGGCCGGGTCCGGCCAGGACGGGCTCCGGGCCGGACCCGGCCGGGGCGGGCAGGCGGGCCGGGTCCGGGTGCGGGGTCGTCTCGGCGGTGCCCCAGGAGGTGGGGCGGGAGCCGCCCAGGGCGTCGGCTGCGTTCGGGGCCTCCGCGCCCAACAGGCCCTGGGGCAGGACGAGGACGGCGAGGACGCCGCCGTAGATGTTGGTCTTCAGCTCGACGGCGATCCCGTGCCGGCGGGCCAGCGCCGAGACCACGAACAGGCCGATCCGCCCGTCGGCCAGCAGGTGCCGGACGCTGACCTGGTCGGGGTCGCCCAACAGGGTGTTCATCCGGTTCTGCTCCTGCGGCGGCATGCCCAGCCCGCGGTCCTCCACCTCCACCGCGATTCCGGAGGTGACCCGCTCGGCCCGCACCACCACGTCGGTGTCAGGGGCGGAGAACACCGTGGCGTTCTCGACGAGTTCGGCCAGCAGGTGCACCACGTCGGCGACGGCGTGCCCGCGGACCGTGCCACCCGCGGGGGGCACCACCTTGACGCGCGTGTACTGCTCCACCTCGGCGACCGAGGAGCGCAGCACCTCGCTCAGGTCGATCGGCCGCGTCCACTGGCGCCGGGACGCGGCGCCGCCCAGCACCGCGAGGTTCTCGGCGTGCCGGCGGATGCGGGTGGCGAGGTGGTCGACGTGGAAGAGCTGCTTGAGCAGGTCGGGGTCCTCGACCGTGTCCTCCAGCTCGTCGAGGAGCGAGATCTCGCGGTGCACCAGCGACTGAAGGCGGCGCGCGAGGTTGACGAAGACCTCGACCTTGCGGTCGCTGTCACTCGGCGCGGCCGGCGCCGCGAGCCGCAGGAGCGTCCCGTGCGCCTCCTCGCGGGCGCCGCGCAGCTCCTGCGCGAGCAGCCAGAACTCGTCCACCCCGGCCGGACCGGCCTCCGGCGGCGGGGCTCCCCGGCCCGCCCGGACGGGACGCCCCGGCCGCTCCCCCCGTTCCAGGCGCTCGGCGGCCGTGCGCAGCTCCTGTCGGCCGCGCATGCTGGAGCGCCGCAGCGCCTCGCACCGGTCCCGGACGGCCTTGGCGCCGCGCCGGGCGCCCAGCAGGGCGGCGGCCAGGGCCCCCACGGCCAGCAGGGCGCAGCCCGCGAGCACCGGCCACAGCCGCGCGTCGCGCTCCCCGGCTCCCCCGCCCAGCTGCAGGGTGAAGATCACCGCGGCGGTGCCGCTTAGCCCGGCGGCGAGCGTGGGCAGGACGGCGGCGCGGACCAGTTGGGGGCCTATCTGCCGGCCGGGGCCCGTGGCGGCGTGTCTCGACGGGGCGTGGCGGGCGGCGCGGAGTCCGGACATCGGCGTCCTCGGTACGTGGGGCCCGGCCCCCGGTTCCAGTTCCCGGGGCCCGGTGTTGATCACCGGATACCCACGCTAGACCGCACGCTCCCGCGGCCGTTGCCCAGTTGGGGAACTTGGCGGGGGTGCTTCCCGCTCCCGATGGAGCGCTCGCACGACAGCCCGAATGCGCCGGGAGCGCGTACGCCCGTGCAGGTCGGAGCGTACGCGCTCCCGGATTCCGGGGGCCACGGCCTCGTTCTAGGAGCCCACCGCCTCCGGCTCGCCCAGTCCGGCCGAGAGCGCCGGGGCGGGCTCGGCTGCGCCCGTCGCGGCGGGGGCCGGGCCGGCGGCGGGGATCGCGGCGCTCGCGACGAAGGGACGCCACCAGGCCTCGGCCGGGGCGTCGGCCGCGCCCGGCTCGAAGGGCCGGCCCGGGATCGGCAGGGCGACGGCCGCCCCGGCCGCGCCGGCGGCGGCGACGGTGCCCTCGCCGGGCTCGTCCCACGGGTGCGGGGCCAGGTTGAAGGTGCCCCAGTGGATCGGCAGCATGGTGCCGGCCGGGACGCCCCCCTGGAGGTCGAGGTGGGCCCGCATGCCCTCCTCGGGCGTCATGTGGATGTCGGGCCAGTACTCCGAGTAGGCACCGATCTGGATCATCGTGGCGTCGAAGGGGCCGTGCTCGGCACCGATCTCCTTGAATCCGGGGAAGTAGCCGGTGTCCCCGCTGTGGAAGATCCGGTGCTCATCGCCCGCGACCACCCACGAGGCCCACAGGGTGAACTGCTGGTTGCGCAGGCCGCGTCCGCAGAAGTGACGGGCCGGGGTGGCCGTGAGCGAGAGGCCGGCGACCTCGGTGGACTCGTTCCAGTCCAGCTCGCGCAGCCGGCTCGCCGGCACGCCCCACCGCTCCAGGTGCGCGCCGACGCCCAGCGGGACGGCGAAGACCGTGTCGGTGCCGGCCAGCGCCTTGATGGTGGGCAGGTCCAGATGGTCGTAGTGGTCGTGGGAGATGACCACGACGTCGATCTCGCCGAGCGAGGCCAGCGGCACCGGTACGGGATGCAGGCGCTTGGGCCCGGCGAAGGGGAAGGGGGAGCATCGCTCGCCCCAGACCGGGTCGAAGAGGACCCGGCGGCCGTCGATCTCGGCGAGCACGCTGGAGTGCCCCATCCAGGTGAGGCGCAGCCCGCCGACGGGGGGCTTGGCCAGCTCGGCGAGGGTGGTGGGGTAGACGGGGATCGGCGCGCCGGGGTTGCGCCGGATCCGCTGCTCCTTGTGGAAGTAGATCCTGGCGAACTCCAGCATCGAGCCGGAAGGCCTGGTCCGGGCCCCCACCGGGTTCTGGAAGACGCCGTCGGCGAAGTTGGGCGAGCGCAGGATGCGCTCAAGCCGCGCGCCGGACGGGTCCGCGCCGAAGGCTTCGGGCCGCAGGGCGCGCAGCCGGGGACGCAGGGGAAGGGAGCCGGTCAAGGCGCCTCCTGGGTAGTGCGGGCGGGTGGGACGGGCGTACGCCCCGACCATCCCAACGCGCACCGGCTTCCCAGGATTCCGCCCGGCCGCGTCCCGGCGGCCCGCCCGGGCCTGCGGCGGGCCCCGCGAGGGGGACCCGTGGCGGGCCCGGCAGGGTGCCGGGACGCGGCGTGCGGGCTACAGCGGGAGCAGGTCCGGGCGCTTGGCCTCGACGTTGTCGCCGGAGGACTCCCCGCGCAGCCGGCGCCCGATCCAGGGCACGAGGTGCTCGCGGGCCCACTGGATGTTGTCGCGGGTGACGTCCACGGAGCCGCGCGGCGCGGCCGGCGGCCAGGGCTGGTCCGGGTCGGCCGGGACCTCGTAGCCCAGGACCTGCGCGGCGCGCAGCGCGACGCGGGTGTGGCCCTCCGGCGAGAGGTGGAGGCGGTCGACGTCCCAGGCGCGGCGGTCCTGTACGGTCTTCAGCGACCACAGGTCGAGCACCGGGCAGCCGTAGCGGTCGGCGATGGCGCGCACATGGACGTTGTACGTCGCGATCTTGCCCCGCAGGTGCTTGAGGACCGGCACGCCCCGGGTGTCGAAGCCGGTGGTGATCATGACGAGGCCGACGGCGCCGGTGAGGTCGGCCACGGCCGCCTCGAACCGGGCCGCCACGTCGTCGGGGTCGCTGCCGGGCCGGATGATGTCGTTGCCGCCCGCACAGAAGGAGACGAGGTCGGGTGCCAGTTCCTTGGCCCGGGGAACCTGCTCCTCCACGATCTGGTCGAGTACTTTGCCCCGTACCGCCAGGTTCGCGTACCGGAAGTCGTGCTCGTCGCGCTGATCCGCCAGGAGCACGGCGAGGCGGTCCGCCCAGCCGAGATACGAATCCCCGGGTCCCGGGTCCCCCACGCCTTCGGTGAAGCTGTCCCCGATCGCCGCGTACGAGCCGATGGTCTTGAGTGTCGTCTTCGTCGCTGCCACGGGAACCCATCCTTCACCCCCGCCGCCAACCTACGCCAACGTAATGAGGGGTTGACGGACCGTGATCTATACCACGCGGGGGATAAGGAATAAGTACACACGGGGCCGGGACCCCCCCTCGGGTCCCGGCCCGTGCGCGTCGGCGCTCCGCCGCGGGGGTCGTCAGATGGCGACGCCCTTGGAGCGGAGGTAGGCCAGCGGGTCGATGTCGGAGCCGTAGGACGGGCCCGTGCGGATCTCGAAGTGGAGGTGCGGACCGGTCACGTTGCCGGTGGCGCCGGAGAGCCCGATGGTCTGGCCGGCGGTGACGGTCTGCCCCGTCGAGACGTTCAGCTGGGAGAGGTGGCCGTACTGGGAGTACTTGCCGTCCGCGTGCCGGATGACGACCTCGTTGCCGTACGCGCCTCCCCAGCCTGCGGAAACCACGGTGCCCGCGCCGACGGCCCGGACGGTGGTGCCGGTGCTCGCGATGAAGTCGACGCCGGTGTGGTAGCCGGAGGACCACATGGCGCCGGGCGTGCGGTACTGGGTGGAGATGCCGCCGCTGACGGGGGCGACGAACCCGGCGGCGCTCGCGGGCGCGGACTGCGCGGCGGGCGCGGACTGCTTCATTCCGCGAGACGGGGCGGCGGAGCCCTTCAGCCCGGCGGCGCCGGCGGCGGCTTCCGTGCCCGATCCGGCGGCGGCGCCGTCGGACGGAGCGGTGTCGGCCGCGGCCTCGCCGGCCGCCGGAGCACCGCTGGAGGACTCCTCGGCCGGCGCCTCAGGCGCCTTCGCGGCGGGGGCCGCGCCCTGCCCGTCGAGGGTCAGGCGCAGGCCCGGGTGGATGAGGGAGGGGTCCTCGCCGACGGCCTCGCGGTTGTCGGCGTACAGCCGCTCCCAGCCGCCGGACAGACCGCGCTCGGCGGCGATGGCGGAGAGGCAGTCGCCCGGCACGACCGTGTAGACGGCGGGCGCGGCGGCGGGCACGGCCGCCCGGAACGCCGCCGGGGCCTGGGCGGGCGCCGCGGCCGGGGCCACGGCGGCCGGGGCGGCCGCGTGGGCGCCGGCGGCACCCATGAGCGGCAGCGCGAGGGCCGCGCCGCCCGTCCCGGCGAAGGCGATCCGCCGGGATATGGAACGGGACTTCGGACGGCGGTGCTTACCCTTTCCGGGCATGGTGAATTCCTCTCCGGCGCCTGCGAGGTGAGCTGTCGGGTTCGGACTGGAGATGTCCGGCCGTACGGGTACGTCCGCAAAGCGGATCACCGGCACGGCTTCACCCCGAGCCGTACCGGAATGGATCCGGGACGGCGTCCTGCGCGGTTCCCCCGCTCCTGCCGCGTGCGTGGTTGGTCGGGTGCGGTTTCCGGGAGGCGGCAGGACGAGGCGGTCCACCCGGATCGCTCGCGAAGGTAATCCAGTGGGACGGCGGCCAACAAGCCGCGAATTCCCTGACGCAATAGCAGGTATGAGGGATCAACGGAATTCCGGTCACCCTGCGTCCATTCCGGACCCGCAACGGCCGCCCCGGCAAAGGAATTCGGATTTCGCGATCAGGCACGCTCGGTCACCGTATGATCTGGCTCACGGAGTTCGGCCCGATCTCGCTTCCACCTACGGCAAGTTGGTTCCAACCAGAGCAATTCGGACACACGGCACCACGCGAAGGAGAACACGTGACCCAGCAGATACCTCAGGACCTCCCGGCACGGGACGAGCGCACGCCCGGGATGACCGGAGTGCGCAATTTCCGCGATGTGGGCGGTTTGCCGACCATGGACGGACGGAGGGTCAGGTCGGGACGACTGTACCGAAGCGGACATCTGGCACATGCCACTGAAAACGATGTGGAGTTCCTCGCCTCGCTGGGCCTGCACACGGTCTTCGACTTCCGCAACGGCGCCGACCAGGCCACGGAGGGCCCGGACGTGGCACTGCCGGGCGTGCGCAACGTGAACATCCCCCTCTCGGACCCGGCCGACGGCGGACGGTTCTGGAAGACGGTCCGCGAAGGGGGCCTCGACCGGCTCCGCGACCTCCTGGGCGGGGGCAGGGCGGCCGCCCGCATGGCTGAGTCGTACCGCGAGATGATCCGCGACCGCACCGCCGAGCACGGACGGGTGCTGCACGCGCTCGCCAAGGACAGCGTGCCGGCCCTGCTGCACTGCGCGGCGGGCAAGGACCGGGCGGGTCTGTCGATCGCCGTCATCCTGCTCGCGCTCGGGGTCGACCGCGAGGCGATCGTGGCGGACTACCTGGAGTCGAACGCCCCGCACAACCGCTACCGGCTGCAGCGCGCCGACGACACGCCCGAGACCCGCTCCCCCGAGGTGACCGAGCTGCTGGCGCCGCTGTTCGACGCCCGCGCCGAGTACCTGGTGGCCGCCTACGAGACCATCGACACGCACTGGGGCGGGATCGAGCGCTACCTCGCCGAGGGCCTCGGACTCGCCCCGGCGACGCGGGAGCGGCTGCGGGACCGGTTGCTGGACTGACCCGCGCCCCGGGGCCGGGCACGGCGGCAAGACCGCCGCGCCCGGCCCGGGGGCCGCACGGCTAGCGGTCCGCCACGGCCTGCTTCACCAGAGTCCGGCCGAAGTCCCACATCAGCGAGCCGCCGCCGTGCGCCTCGTCCATGACCTCCCGGAAGGCACCGACGAACCGGTCCACGTCCGCCTCGTCCACGATCAGCGGCGGAATGAGCTTGATGACCTCCAGGTGGTCCCCCGAGACCTGGGTGAGGATCCGGTGCCGGTTCAGCAGCGGGACCACGACCATCTGCGCGAACAGCCCCTTGCGGGCCGCCTGGAGCATCGTCCAGCGGCTGCGCAGCCCCAGCGAGGACGGCCGGCCGAACTCGATGCCGATCATCAGCCCGCGGCCCCGCACCTCGTGCAGCATCTCGTACTCGCCGACGAGCGCGGCCAGCCGCCCGCGCAGCAGGTCGCCCATGGCGCGGGCGTTGGCCACGACCCCCTCGTCCTCCATGACGTGGAGGACCGCCAGCCCCGCGGCCATCGCCTGGGCGTTGGAGCCGAAGCTCGCGGAGTGCACGAGCACCCGGTCCATGGACGAGTAGACGCGCCGGAAGATCCAGTCCTTGCCCAGGGTCGCGCCGACGGGCACGTAGCCGCCGGAGAGGGCCTTGGCCACGCACACCAGGTCCGGTTCCACGCCCGGTTCGTTCTGGTACGCGTAGAAGTCCCCGGTCCGGCCGAGGCCGGTCTGCACCTCGTCGGCGATCAGGAGCGCCTTGTGCCGGTGCAGGAGCTCCTGGGCCGCGCGCAGGAATCCCGGCGGGGCGGCGTGCACGCCCTTGCCCTGGATCGGCTCGACGACGAAGGCGGCCACGTCGCCGCGGCGCAGCTCGCGCTCCAGGGCGCCGAGGTCCCCCAGCGCGATCCTCGTGTCCGGCAGCAGCGGGGCGAAGCCGTCGCGGAAGCCGCCCTCCCCGTTGACCGACAGGGAGCCCGTGGTGAGCCCGTGGAAGGCGTGGTCGCAGTAGAGGATCCTGGGCCGGCCGGTGGCGTAGCGGGCGAACTTCAGGGCGGTCTCGACCGCCTCGGTGCCGCTGTTGCCGAAGAAGACCCGGTCCAGGTGGGGGCTGTGGGAGAGCAGCTTCTCCGCCAGCAGCCCGGGCAGCGGCTGGCAGTCGAAGCGGGTCAGGTCGGCGAGCTGGGCGTCCAGGACCTCGTGCAGGGCCCGGCGGACCACGGGGTGGTGGCGGCCCAGGCCCATCACCCCGAAGCCGGCGAGCATGTCGAGGTAGTCGTTGCCCTCGGCGTCCCAGAAGTGGGCGCCCTCGGCGCGGACGTAGACCTTGTCGAAGCCGATGGTGCGCAGCATGCGGGGCAGCTGGTGGTTGAGGTGGCGGGCGTGCAGCTCGTAGCGTTCCGCGCCGCGCTCGGCCAGCAGCGCGGCGAGGTCGAAACCCCCGCCCGCGCCCGCCGCCGCTCCTGCCTGCGGCGCCGTCATGCCGACGCGTCCCGGTTGCCGGCGACGGTCTCGCGGGCGGCGCGCAGGGACTCCTTGAGGGAGCCCATGGTCGCGAGGACGGCGGTGGGCTCGTAGCCGCAGTGCGCCATGCAGTTGGCGCAGCGCGGGTCCTTTCCGCGGCCGTACTTGCTCCAGTCGGTGTCGTTCACCAGTTCCCGGTACGTGGGCACGTGTCCGTCGCTCATCAGATAGCAGGGGCGCTGCCAGCCGAAGAGGGAGTAATTCGGAATGGCCCAGGCCGTGCAGGGGAAATCGGCCTTCCCTTCCAGGAAGTCCAGGAAGAGCGGGGAGTGGTTGAGCCGCCAGCGGCGCCGGTTTCCCCCGGCGAAGGCCTTCCTGAACAGTTCGCGGGTCTGTTCGACGCCCAGGAAGTGCTCCTGGTCGGGGGCCTTTTCGTAGGCATAGGCGGGCGAGATCATCATCTCGTCGACCTGGAGGTCGTCATTGAGGTAGTTCAGCACCTCGATGACGGTCTGCGGGGTGTCGGTGTTGAAGAAGGTGGAGTTGGTGGTCACCCGGAATCCGCGCCGCTTGGCCTCCTTGATGGCGGCGACGGCCTCGTCGAAGACCCCTTCCTTGGCCACGGACTCGTCGTGGCGTTCGCGCAGCCCGTCGATGTGCACGGCGAAGGCGAAGTAGGGGGACGGGGTGAACTTCTCGATCTTCTTGCGGAGCAGCAGGGCGTTGGTGCAGAGGAAGACGTACTTCCGCCGGGCCACCAGCTGCCGCACGATCTCGTCGATCTGGGGGTGCATCAGGGGCTCGCCACCCGCGATGGACACCATCGGCGCGCCGGACTCCAGGACGGCGCCGACCGCCTGGGCGACGGGCATGCGCTGCTTGAGCACCCCGGCCGGGTGCTGGATCTTCCCGCACCCCTCGCAGGCCAGGTTGCAGGCGTAGAGCGGCTCCAGCTCGACGATCAGCGGGAACTTCTCACGCTTGCGGAGCTTCTGTTCGAGAAGATAGGTCCCGACCCTGATGGACTGTCGCAACGGCATGGCCATCTGGTTCACCTCCTGGGAATCAGCAACGAACGGTGCCATTCATGGAAAGCGGGTAGTACAGAACGCAATACACGGAAGGCAGATATTCCACCGCGCACCGTGCCGATACGGACGAGCTCGTGCTCCGGAGCGTCCACGATCACCCGGACGGCGGCAACGGGGAGGCCCGCCCGCGAGGCGGTCCACAGGGTGGCTGCCGACTCCATGTCGACCGCGACGCCGCCGGCGGCGCGCAGCCGGTCACGCTCCTGGCCTCGGACGACGTGGTCGGCTCCGGTCAGTGTGCCGGTGTGCACGGTCCGCCCGGGGACGGCGCGGGCCAGTGCCTCGGCGAGCAGGGCGGTGCCGGTGCAGGCGACCGCCCCCCGGGGGTCGCGGGTCTCCTCGGCGACCACGAGGTCCCCGGGGTTCATACCGGGGACCAGGCCGGCGCAGAAGCCGGTGGCCAGGACGGCGGCCCGTTCCATCCCGGGGCGCTCCAGGGCCCGGGCCACGGCCCGGTCCGCGGCGCGGGGGCCCATGCCGGTCCGCAGCACCGCCGCGCCGGCGGAGCGGCCCGCGCCGCCGAGGGCCGCCCGCTCGATGCGCAGGGCGCAGGCGATCAGCAGCGGCGTCGCGGGCGGGGCCGCCCGGGCGGGCATCAGGCCTCCTCGGCCGGGACCCGGGCGGCGGCCGGGGGCCGGCCGGTGCGCCGGGTGGCGGCCTGGCCGAAGGGCTCCCCGTACAGGTACCTGCCCAGGGCGGTGAGCGGGAACACCTGGCGGTAGAGGTGGTAGTTGATGGAGAAGTCCCAGGGGAAGCCGGTGCCGGTGAAGTACGGCTCGTCCCAGGTGCCGTCGGCGCGCTGGGTCTCCACCAGGTGGGCGAGCCCCCGCCGGACGGCCTCGCCGTCCCGCTCCCCCGCCGCGAGCAGGGCCATCAGCGCCCACGCGGTCTGGGAGGCCGTGGAGGTGCCCTTCCCGGCCCAGGAGCGGTCCTGGTAGGAGCGCTGGTCCTCGCCCCAGCCGCCGTCCTCGTTCTGCACGGACTCCAGCCAGCGGACGGCCCGCCGGACGGCGGGGTGGCCGGGGTCGATCCCGGCGGCGGTGAGGGCGGGAACCACCGACCCGGTCCCGTAGACGTAGTTGGTGCCCCAGCGGCCGAACCAGCTGCCGTCCTCCTCCTGTTCGGCCAGCAGCCAGGCGATGCCGCGCCGGGCGCGCGGGTCGGCGGCCTTCCCCTCCGCGGCGAGCATCTCGACGACGTGGGCGGTGACGTCGGCCGAGGGCGGGTCGATGACCTCCCCGAAGTCGCAGAAGGGCAGCCGGTTGGGGAGGGTGCTGGTGTTGTCGGCGTCGAAGGCGGCCCAGGCGCCGTCCTTGGACTGCATGCCGAGCGTCCAGGAGGTGCCGCGCGCGACGGCCGCCTCGACCCTCGCCGGCTCGGGGTGGTGGATGCGGCGCAGGGCGAGGATGACCTCGGCCGTGTCGTCGACGTCGGGGTAGGTGTCGTTGTGGAACTCGAACGCCCAGCCGCCGGGGGCCAGTCCGGGACGGCGCACGGCCCAGTCCCCGCTGCGCCGGATCTCCTCGCCGAGCATCCAGTCGGCGGCCTTCACCAGCGCCGGGTGGTCGGGGCGCACGCCCGCGTCGGCCAGGGCGATGGCGGCGAGGCAGGTGTCCCAGACCGGGGACTGGCAGGCCTCGACCATGCGGGCGCCGTCCTCGCGCCACACGGCGAAGCGGTCGAGGGACTCCAGCCCGGCCCTCATCACGGGGTGACCGAGGTCGTAGCCGAGCAGGTGCAGGGCGATGACGGAGTACACGGCGGGCGGCTGGATCCCGCCCCAGCAGCCGTCGTTCTCCTGCCGTTCGACGATCCACCGGCCGGCCGCGTCCATGGCCGCCCTGCGCAGCCGTCGCGGGGCGACGCGCCGGTAGAGGTGCAGGACCTTGTCCATCCGCTGGAAGGCCCCGTCCCAACTGGTCATCGAGGCCAGCGGCTTGGCCGGGTAGGGGTCGCGGGCGTCGGTGTGCAGCTCGTCGAGGACGAAGGGGGCCGGGCGGACGGGCCGCAGCGCGGAGACGACGGTCAGCGGGACGATCGTCTGGCGGGCCCAGCAGCCGAAGTCGTAGATGTTCAGCGGCACCCAGGGCGGCAGGAAGACCAGCTCGGGCGGGAGTTCGGGCAGGTGGTCCCAGCTCCACCAGCCGAAGAGGGCCAGCCAGATGCGGGTGAAGACCCGGGCGGAGGCGATCCCGCCCCGCTCGCGGATCCAGGCGGAGGCGCGGGCCATGTGCGGGGCGTCCGGCGGGTCCCCGGCGAGCCGCAGCGCCACGTACGCCTCGATGGTGGCGGAGAGTTCGGGCGGTCCTCCGTGGAAGGTGGCCCAGGTTCCGTCGGCCTGCTGCTCGCCGCGGATGAAGAGGGCGGCGGCCCGGGTCACGGCCTCGTCGCCGATGCCCAGGAACTGGCGCAGCAGCAGGTCCTCGGCGTCCATCGTGACGTTGGTCTGGAGGTCGCCCTTCCACCACCCGGCCGGGTCCTGGCGGTCCAGCAGCTCCCGGACGGCGCGGTCGACGGCCTCCTGGACCCCCTGGTGCAGGCCGGTGTCGCCGCCGGACGGGCCGGCGGCCGGGGCCGCCGTGCTGTCGTGTCGCGGATCCGCGCCGTCGGTGATCGCACCGCCGCCGTCGGTCGTCGCTGTCATGGCTTCCCCTTCGTACAGTGCTTCGGCTGTTCCCGGGTCTGCCGTCGGCCGGGGCCTCCCTCAGGAAGGGTCCCCGGCCGGCGACTCGCGATTCATATCCACTTTCGGGCGGAGATCACCTCTTGCGCACGACGACGAAGTCGGCGAGGGCGACGAGCTGTTCCCGCACCCGCTGGGGCATGTCCACGTCGTCGAGCGCCCGGACGGCGATCGCGTGCTGGCGGCGCGCCTCGTCGGCGGTCCACTGGCGGCCGCCTGCGGCCTCGATGAGGGCGGCGCGATGGGCGAACTCCTCCTCGGAGAAGTTCTCGAAGTCGTTGCTCTTGGCGTCGGCGGCGAGCAGCCGGCCGAGCTCCTCACATGCGGGTCCGCCCGCGGCGAGGGCGGCCACGACCGGGAGGGACTTCTTGCGCTGGCGCAGGTCGCTCCAGGTCTGCTTGCCAGTGGACTCGGGGTCGCCCCAGATGCCGAGGAGGTCGTCGACGGCCTGGAAGGCGAGGCCGAGGTGGTAGCCGTACTCCTCCAGCTTGTCGGCCGTCCGGTCGTCCGCGCCGCCGAGCACGGCGCCGATGGAGACCGCGCACGCGAGCAGGGCTCCGGTCTTGTTCCCCTCCATCTCCAGGCATTCCCGAACGCTGACGCGCTCGCGGTGCTCGTAGGAGATGTCCTGGGCCTGGCCGTCGATGAGCTTGCGGCTGGCGGTGGTCAGGCGGCGGGTGGCGCGGCCCGCCTCGACGGTGCCGAGCTCCAGCAGTACCTCGTTGGCGAGGGCGAAGAGGGCGTCGCCGACGAGGATGGCCAGGGCGGGACCGTGGACCTTCCACACGGTGTCGCGGTGGCGGCGCTGCTCGTCGCCGTCCATCAGGTCGTCGTGCAGCAGCGAGAAGTTGTGGACGAGCTCGACGGCCACGGCGCCGGGGATGCCGACCTCGGCGGCGGCACCGGCCGCCTCGGCGGAGAGCAGTGCGAGGGCGGGGCGTACGGCCTTGCCGCCGTCGCCGTCCGCCGGGTTGCCCTCGGCGTCGATCCAGCCGAAGTGGTAGGCGGCGACGGTGTCCATGGGCGCCGCGAGCCGGTCCACGGCCGCGCGGAGCACGGGGGTCGACAGCGTGCGGCCGCGTTCGAGGAGGGCGAGGGTGCCGGCCTTCTCCGTTCCCCCTGCGGCCGTGCCAGCGGCGGCATCCGTGTTCTCGACAGCCGGGTTCCCCGGGTTCACTGGCTCTCCTCTGGTTCCTGTACGTGCTGTGCTGGTGGTGCTCGTGGTGGTCGTCATACCGCCTCCTGCAGAGGATGTTCGCGGGGGCGGCCGAGAGCGGCGAGCGCGGCGTGTGCCGCACCGAGGCCGCTGCGGACGGCGCTCTCCATGGTCGCGGGCCAGCCGGTGGCGGTCCACGCACCGGCGAGATAGAGCCCCGGCGTGTCGGTCCGGGGGGCGGGACGCAGCCGGCCGACGCCGGGGGCGGGGGCGAAGGTGGCGGTGCGCTCGCGGGTGACGAAGAAGTCCCGCACCTTCGCACCCCGCGCGGCCGGCAGCAGCCGTCCCAGTTCCGGCAGGTACTTGGCGCGCAGGACGGAGACGGGCTCGTCGATGTCGTCCTGGGCGGCGGACTGGGACACGGCGAGGTACTGGCCACCGTCGGTGAGCCCGGAGGAGTCGCTGCGGTCGAAGACCCACTGGACGGGGGTGCCGAGGGCGGCGAAGAAGGGCTGCCGCAGCACCTTGCGGTCGTAGACCACGTGGACGTTGAGGATGGGGGCGGTGCCGATGTCGAGAAGTTTGTCGGGGTCGGCGAGCGCGCCGGGGGGCAGCAGCCCGTGGGCCTCGCGCTGCGGGACGGCGAGCACGACGGTGCCCGCGTCGAGGGACTCGCCGTCGGTGTCGACCCGCCAGTTCCCCTCGCCGGTACGGGAGACGGCGGTGACGCGGGTGCGCAGCCGGGTGCGGACCCCGGCGGAGTCGAGGGCCTTGCGGGCGAGGGTGTCGTGGAGTTCGCCGAGGGGGACGCGGGCCCAGCCGATGTCGGCGGCGCCGTTCTCGGAGAGCAGACCGGTCTTGAACACCATGGCGGCCAGGCCCAGGGAGCAGTGCCGGGCGGTGGCGTTGAGGGTGGCGACGCCGACGAGGTCCCACAGGGCGGCGACGGTGCGCGGGGACTGGCCGTAGCGGGCGAGCCAGGTCGCGAAGTCGAGGCCGTCCAGCGCCGGGTCGGCGGGGTCGAGGCGGCGCAGCGCGAGGGCGGCGCGGCCGACGGCCGCCCGCTCGGCGAGGGAGAGGTGCGGGTAGCGGGCCAGCGAGGCGGCGAGGTGCAGGGGGACGGGCAGGGCGCTGCGGCGCAGCCGGCCCAGCCGGGGTCCGTCGGGGTGGGCGACGTCGAGGACGGGGACGTCGAGCCGGTCCTGGAGCGGGGCGAGGGCGGCGCCGTCGACGCGGTCGAGGAACCACCGGTAGGCGGTGCAGCAGCGCAGGTAGACGTGCTGGCCGTTGTCGACGGTCAGGTCGCCGCGCTTGAAGGAGAAGGCGAGGCCGCCGAGGCGGGGGCGCCCTTCGAGGAGGGTGACCCGCAGTCCGGCGTCGGCGAGTTCGAGGGCGGCGGTGACTCCGGCGAGACCGCCGCCGATGACGACGGCGCGGCCGTCGTCGCCGGTTCCGCTGCCGCTCATGATGCCTCCGGGGTCGTGCGCGGGCCCGCCGGGCCCGGGTGTGTCGTCGTACGGGTCCGGCCCGCCGGGCCGGAGGGTGCCGCGCGGCCCGCACGGTCAGACGCGGCCAGGCCCCGGGTGGTTGCCCGCACGCGGGCTCGGTCCTCGCGGCCGGGGGCGGCCGCCGGACGGCAGGCCGCCGTGCCACGGGAACCGGCCGGGCCGGGGGACGCCCCGCAGGAGCCGGCGCGGGCTCCCCGGCCGGCGTGACCGGCGGGGCCCGCCGGGCCGTCGGCGCGGCGCGCCGGGGCGCAGGCCCGGGCCGGGGTCGTGGTCGGGGGCATCAGCCGCGCCTCCGGGCGCTCTGGCGGGAGATGGTGCGGGCGTCGAGGCCGGACAGGCCGCGCACGGCGACGTACGCCTTCTCGTGGGTCGGCAGCGAGACGCGCCCGCGCAGGACGGCGCCGGGTTCGCGTTCGATGCGGTCCAGCAGGCGCCGGTAGATGCCGGCCATCGCGGCCACGCAGGCGCCGCTGCGCCGGTCGAGCATCGGCAGCAGCCGGTAGCCCTCGGTGAACAGCGCCCGCGCGCGCCGGACTTCGTGGTGGACCAGGCCCGGGAAGTCGGAACCGGCGGGGGCCCGGCCGCCCTGGAATCCCTCGGAGCAGCCGAACTTGGCGAGGTCCTCGGCGGGCAGGTAGGTACGTCCGTTGCCGGCGTCCTCGCGGACGTCGCGCAGGATGTTGGTGAGCTGGAGGGCCAGGCCCAGGGTGTCGGCGTACTCCTCGGCGTGCTCGCCGGGGCCGACCGTGCCGAACACGCCGAGCGAGAGCCGGCCGATGGCCCCGGCGACACAGCGGCAGTAGGCCTTGAGATCCTCCCAGGTCTCGTACTCCTCGCCGCGGACGTCCATCAGGACGCCGTCGATGAGCTCGTCGAGGCCTCCCAGGGGGATGGGGAAGCGACGGGCGGCGTGCGCGAGGGCGACGGCGACCGGGTCGGTGTCGTCCTCCTCGATCTCCCCGGCGCGGATCCGGCCGAGGAGGGCGCGGGTCTCCTCCAGGCGGGCCAGTTTGGCCTCGGGGGCGAGGGTGCCGTCCCCGATGTCGTCGACGCGCCGCGAGAAGGCGTACAGCGCGGACATCGCCTGCCGCTTGTCGGTGGGCAGCAGCCGGATGCCGTACGCGAAGTTGCGCGCCTGGGTTCCGGTCACGGCCTCGCAGTAGCTGTAGGCGGCGAGGACCGGGGCGGACGGAGCGGACGCGTGGTTGGGGCCCTCCACGGTGGGGCTCACCCCTTTCTCGGCGCTGTGCGCAGGACGGCGGCCACCTCGCGCAGGAGTTGACCGCGGGTGGGCTTGGGCGGGCCGGGCAGGACGTCGAAGCCGGCGGCCGAGACCGCCTTCAGGGCGGCCCGCCCGCCTCCCACGAACCCCGCGAGCAACAGCCGCAGCCTGCCGTGGACGCTGCCCACGAGCGGGGTGCCCTCGTCCAGGAGGGCGCGCGCGCGTTCCGCCTCGAAGGCGACCAGGGCGCGGACGGAGGATCCGGCGGAGCGGACCGCGAGGTCGGCCTCGGCGACGCGGAAGCGCCGCATGTCCTCGGCCGGGAGGTAGATCCGGTCGCGGCCGAGGTCCTCGGCGACGTCCTGGAGGTGTTCGGCGATCTGCAGGGCGGTGCAGACCGCGTCGGAGCGGCGGATCCGCTCGGGGGTGCTGGTGCCGGTGAGCTCCAGCACGAGGCGGCCGACGGTGTTGGCGGAGAGCTCGCAGTAGGCGAGGAGCTCCCCGTACGTCGCGTAGCGGGCGACCTTCTGGTCCTGGCGGTTGGCCTCGATGAGCCCGAGGAAGTGCTCGCGGCCGAGCCGGTGGTCGCGCACGACGGGCTGGAGGGCGAGCAGCAGGGGGTGGCGCGGGGGGCCGTCGGTGCCGCCGAAGACGCGCAGCAGGTCGGCTTCCAGGGCGTCGAGCATCGCGAGGCGGTCGTCGGCGGCGGCCGGGTCGAGGCCCAGCAGGACGGCGTCGCGTCCGCCGGGGGCGAGGTCGCCGTCGCCGATGTCGTCGACGAGGCGGGCGAACCCGTAGACCGCCATCAGGCCCTGGCGCCAGGCGCGGGGCAGGAAGGCGGGGGCGACGGGGAAGTTCTCCGAGGCGGCCTTGGCGAGGGTGGCCGCGCCGGGGGCCGGGGCCGACGGGTGGCGGAGGCCGTGCCCGGGGGTCACCGCCCGCCGCCCGGGGCCGGGACGGCTGGCGTGCCTGGGGGCCGCAGAATTCCCGTAGCCATTGCCGTCACGTCTCCCGTTCTACACTGCTGACCCAAGTCATCCCATTTCGGACACGCCGCGGAGTTTACCGGGGAGTATCCCGGGCGAACCGGCTGCGGGGAATCGTCCCCTCTTGGCGCGATTGAGAACTGGTACAGCTTACGCTGTACAACACCGCGGGGGCCTATCGGGTGGCCACCGCGCCCGGAATGTCGGCCGCACGGCGAGGCCCCCGCCGCGGCGAGCGGCAGGGGCCTGCGTGACGGCGCGTCGGCCGGTCAGTGACCGCTGGCCTTCTCGTACGCCGAGACGACCTCTTCGGTGGGCCCGTCCATGAGGAGCTCGCCCTTCTCCAGCCACAGCACCCGGCTGCAGGTGTCGCGGATGGAGTTGTTGTTGTGGCTCACCAGGAAGACCGTGCCGGCCTTCTCCCTCAGCTCGCGGATGCGCGCCTCGGAGCGGACCTGGAACTTGCGGTCGCCGGTGGCGAGCGCCTCGTCGATCATCAGGACGTCGTGGTCCTTGGCGGCGGCGATCGAGAACCGCAGGCGCGCGGCCATTCCGGAGGAGTAGGTGCGCATCGGCAGGGAGATGAAGTCGCCCTTCTCGTTGATCCCCGAGAAGTCGACGATGTCCTCGTACCGCTCCTTGATCTGCTCGCGGCTCATGCCCATCGCGAGACCGCCGAGGACGACGTTGCGCTCGCCGGTGAGGTCGTTCATCAGCGCGGCGTTGACGCCCAGCAGGGAGGGCTGGCCGTCGGTGTAGACCTTGCCGGACTCGCAGGGCAGCAGGCCCGCGATCGCGCGCAGCAGCGTGGACTTGCCGGAGCCGTTGGAGCCGATGAGGCCGATGGCCTCGCCGCGGTAGGCGGTGAAGGAGACCCCGCGCACGGCGTGGACCCGGCGCACGCCCGGGGCGTCGCCCTTGCCGCGGCGGAGTATCTTGCTGAGCGCCGCGGTGGCGCTGCCCTTGCCGGAGCTTCCGGTGTTGACGCGGTACACGATGTGCACCTCGTCCGCGATGACGGTGGGCACGCGGCCCTGGGTGATGTCAGCCACGGCCGTAACGCTCCTCAGCCTTCCAGAAGTACACGAAGCCGCCGACACCGATGAGGACGGCCCAGCCGATCGCGAAGGCCCAGACGTGCGGCGGGAGGTTCTCGGCGCCGTAGTCCTTGATCAGCGCGAAGCGGACCAGGTCCATGTAGATCGCCGCGGGGTTCCACTGGAGGACGTCGGAGATCCACTGCGGCTTGCCCTTCAGCATGGTGCTGATCGAGAACATGACGCCCGAGGCGTACATCCACGTACGCGTGAGGAACGGCATGAGCTGCGCGAGGTCGGGGGTCTTGGAGCCCATGCGCGCGAAAATCAGGGCGAGGCCGGTGTTGAAGCCGAACTGGAGGGCCAGCGCCGGGACGACCAGCAGCCAGGACAGCGCCGGGTAGTTCCCGAAGGCCACGGCGACGACGACCACGACGACCATCGAGTAGAGCAGCTGCTGGAGCTGCTGCATCGAGAAGGAGATGGGCAGCGAGGCGCGCGGGAAGTGCAGCGCGCGGACCAGGCCGAGGTTCGTGGGGATCGCCCGGACGCCCGCCATCAGCGAGTTCTGGGTGAAGGTGAAGACGAAGATGCCCATCACCAGGAACGGGATGTAGACGCTCTTCTCCATGCCGCGGCCCGCGTTCAGGATGAGGCCGAAGATCAGGTAGTAGACGAGCGCGTTCAGCAGGGGGGTCGCCACCTGCCAGATCTGGCCGAGCTTGGCCTGGCTGTACTGCGCCACCAGCTTGGCCCGGGAGAAGGCCATGATGAAGTGGCGCCGACCCCAGAGCTGCCGCACGTATCCGCCCAGGCTGGGCCGCGCGCCACTGACGGACAGGCCGTACTTCCTGGCGAGCTCCGCGGGGCTGAGTCCCGCGTCGTCGGACGGCGGCCTGCTCGTGGCGAGGGCGCCGTCGTGGGTTGTGTCACTCACAAGTTGAAACTTTCCGTCTTCACGTTGCGGCAGGTCAGGTGGGGCGTCGGGGCTGGAGCGCCGGACCCGTGATCGGGGCCCATGGTCCCAGACGCGAGCTTCTCAGATGACAGGCGGTCGGCCCAGCCGCGTCAACCGCCAGACCGTGCGCCACCTCATGGGGCGCCGGGGACCGCAGGGGGTGGTCCAGCCCTCCTTGAACCCGCCGAACCAGGCCTTGAGCGCCGGCGCCGAGGGCCTGCGCACGAGGGTCAGCCCGAGCCAGACGCCCAGGTAGACCGGGACCAGCGGGGCGGGCAGGTTGCGGCGGGCGAGCCACACCCGGTTCCGCGCCACCATGCGGTGGTAGACCGCGTGCCGCGAGGGCGCGGTGGTCGGGTGCAGGAGGACCATGTCCGCGCGGTAGTCGATCAGCCACCCGGCGTCGAGGGCCCGCCAGGCCAGGTCGGTCTCCTCGTGGGCGTAGAAGAACTCGGCCGGCAGGGTGCCGGCCTGTTCGAAGACCTGCGTGCGAACGGCGTTGGCGCCGCCCAGGAAGGTGGTCACGCGGGAGGAGCGCATCGGGTCCGAGGCGCGTAGCCGGGGCACGTGGCGGCGCTGGGTCGCCCCGGTGTCCGGGTCGGCGATCCGGAAGCTGATGATCCCGAGCTCGGGGTCCTCGGCGAAGGCCTGCCGGCACAGCTCCGCGGTGTCGGTGCGCTCCAGCAGCCCGTCGTCGTCGAGGAAGAGCAGCACGTCCGCGTCGCGGCCGGCGGGGCCGAAGGCCTCGATGCCGACGTTGCGGCCGCCGGGGATGCCCAGGTTCTCCGGGAGGTGCACCGTGCGCACCCCCTCCGGGAGGCCGGTGACCTCGACGCCCTGGCCGACGACGACCACCTGGACGGGGTCGCCGTCCTGCCGGGCCACCGAGTCCAGGAGCGCCTTCAGTTCGTCGGGGCGGTCGCCCATGGTGATGATCACCGCACCGACGCGCAGCGGGGCGGTCACCGCAGCCTGCTCGACGCGAGGATGGACACCAGGTGCAGCACCGTCTGCAGCAGAGCGATGCCGGCCAGGACGGCGACGCCCAGGCGGGAGTAGAACAGGTCGCCGTGGATCTGGTCGAGGACGGCCAGCACCAGGATGAGCAGGGAGGCCTCGATCCCCAGGACGAGGCGGTGGAACTTCAGCGCGGCGGCGGCCCGGCGGGCCAGTGCCATGCCGGAGGAGCGCGGCTCGGCGGCGGCGTCCTGGACCACGGGCTTGCCGGCCTGGTGCCGGGCGACGCCGACCAGGTCCGTCTCGGCCTTGATCAGGATCGCGCCGAGCGCGGCGAGGGTGCCCAGGAAGGCCCAGAGCCAGTCGACGGACCCGCCGCCCCACAGGTCGGCGGCGCGCAGGCCGAAGCCGGTCAGGACGGCCGCGTCGCACAGGTAGGCGCCGACCCGGTCCAGGTAGACCCCGGAGAGCGAGTACTGCTTCTTCCAGCGGGCCACCTCGCCGTCGACGCAGTCGAGCAGCAGGTAGAGCTGGACCGCGACCACGCCGAGGACGGCGCCGAGGATCCCGGGCACCAGCAGGGCCGGGAGCGCGAGGACTCCGCAGAGGGTCATCACGTAGGTCAGCTGGTTGGGCGTGACCTTGGTGGTGACCAGCAGGCGGGTGATGCGCAGGGAGATCTCGCGCATGTAGAGGCGTCCGCCCCAGTGCTCGCCACTGCGCCGGTCCTTGACGCCCGCCGGATGGACGACGGGCCGGAGTTCAGCTACGGATGGTCTGGGCATAGTCGGCGTAAGCGTCCCTGATCTCGGCTGCGGACAGGTTGAGGTGCTCCAGGATCGTGAAGCGTCCCGGGCGGGTCTGGGGGGCGTACTCGACGGCGGCGACGAACTCGTCCACGCTGAACCCGATCTCCTCGGGCAGCACGGGCAGGCCGTGGCGGCGCAGGACCTCCGTGAACAGGCCGCTCTGCTCGGCGGCCCCGCGCAGGTGCATGGCGAAGGCGGCGCCGATGCCGACCTGCTCGCCGTGGAGCGCGGAGCGCCCGGGGTGGAGCAGGTCGAAGGCGTGGCTGATCTCGTGGCAGGCGCCGGACGACGGGCGGGAGTCGCCGCTGATCGACATGGCGATGCCGGAGAGCACGAGGGCCTCGGCGAGCACGGTGAGGAACTCGTCGTCGCCGCAGCCGCCGGGGTGGCGCAGGACGGACTCGCCCGCGGTGCGGGCCATGGCGGCGGCCAGGCCGTCCACGGCCTCACCGGTGATCCTGTGCGAGAGCTCCCAGTCGGCGATGGCCGAGATGTTGGAGATCACGTCGCCGATACCGGCCCGGATGAACCGGGTGGGCGCCTCACGGATCACGTCGAGGTCGATGACCATGGCGATCGGCGTGGGAACGCCGTAGGAGCCCCGGCCGTTGTCGTTGTCCAGGATGGACACCGGGGAGCAGATGCCGTCGTGGGAGAGGTTGGTGGCGATCGCCACCATGGGCAGGCCGACCCGCGCCGCGGCGTACTTCGCCACGTCGATGATCTTGCCGCCGCCCAGCCCCACGACGGCGTCGTAGCGGCGGCCCTTTATGTCGTCGGCCAGCTTGACCGCCGAGTCGATGGTGCCGTCGACGACCGGGTACCAGTCGGCGTGCGGCAGAGCCTGATCCAGACGGGCGCGCAGCGCCTGCCCGGAACCCCCGCTGATCGCGATCGCCAGCCGGCCGGACGCGGAGATCCGCTGGTCGGCGAGGATGCCGTCCAGCTTGTCCATCGCCCCGCAGCTGATGTCGACGACGACCGGCGAGGGGATCAGCCGCGTCAGTACTGGCATGCGATCGTCCGGCCCTTGGCGAGGTCGTCGTGGTTGTCGATCTCGACCCACTCGACGTCGCCGATGGGGGCCACGTCGATGGTGAAGCCGTCGTCGACGAGCTGCTGGTAGCCGTCCTCGTAGTAGAGGTCGGGGTCGCGCTCGAAGGTGGTCTTCAGGGCCTCGGCCAGCTGCGCGGCGGCCTCGGGCTCGATGAGGGTGACGCCGATGTACTCGCCCGTCGCGTCGGCGGGGTCCATCAGCTTGGTGATCTTCCGCACGCCCCGGCCGTCGGCGGTGACGACCTTCATCTCCTCGTCGGCCAGGCTCTTGACCGTGTCGAGGGCGAGGATGATCTTCTGGCCGTCGCCGCGGGCGGCGAGGAGGGTCTTCTCCACGGAGACCGGGTGGACGGTGTCACCGTTGGCGAGGATCACGCCCTGCTTCAGGACCTCACGCGCGCACCACAGGGAGTAGGCGTTGTTCCACTCCTCGGCCTTGTCGTTGTCGATCAGCGTGATCTTCAGGCCGTACTTGGCCTCCAGGGCCTCGCGGCGCTCGTACACGGCCTCCTTGCGGTAGCCGACGACGATCGCGACCTCGGTCAGGCCGACCTCGGCGAAGTTGCCGAGCGTGAGGTCCAGGACCGTGAGGCTTTCCTCGTCGCCTTCGGGGCCGACGGGCACGAGGGCCTTGGGCAGGGTGTCGGTGTAAGGACGCAGACGGCGTCCGGCACCGGCAGCGAGTACAAGGCCGATCATGCTGGTTCTCCTTCGTCGTGTACGGCGGGTGCTCCGGCGGAGACCCAGAAGCGGATGCTCTCCACGAGCACCACCAGAGCCACGAACACGGCCACGGCCGTGAGCGCGACGGGGTACGCCTCACGGGCGAGGACGGCTGCCAGGACCACGGCCAGCAGGACCCTGCCCTCGTGACCGCCCGTCGTCCGCACCAGCCAGCGCGGGGGAGCGCCCGAGCCACCGCGGATGCGGTAGACCGTGTCGTAGTGATGGTAGGCGACCGCCGCGACCAGTCCGAATGCGGCTGGAAGGGCCCCGGGGACGTCCGCCTTGACGGCGAGGACGAGCACGGTGGTGTACTCGGCTGCCCGGAACAGCGGGGGCAGCAGCCAGTCCAGAGGCCCGCGCGGCGGGATCCCGACGGCGTAGCCGCTGAGGAGGGCGTACAGCAGGGCGGCACAGATCACCGTCGTGCTGCCGAAGGGCTCGTACCAGGCGGCGCCGACGACCAGCGCCGCGCCGAGCACGGCGAAGGGCAGGCGCGGGAGGGGCGTGGGGCGGGAGGCCGCCCTGGCGACCAGCTCCGCGATCGGGCCCGAGTCGGCGAGGTCGGCCAGGGCCTGGGCGGCCCGGTCCGTGCTCCCCCGGCTGCCCCCGGCCCGCCGGGTCACCGAGCGCAGGACGCGTCCGGCGGTGGTGTACAGCGCGCCGAAGGCGCAGCCGACCAGCAGGGCGTAGAAGACGATCCGGGGGGTGGTGGTGGCGGTCAGGACCGCGATCATCGCCCAGCGCTCGCCGATCGGCAGGATGATCATCCGCCGGACCCAGACGGTCCAGCCCACGCTGTCGAGCCGGTCCGAGAGGGCCGCCGTGGGGCTCGTGTTGGCGGTGGCGTCGTGGTTGGCCTCGTTGAAGGAGAAGTCCACCACGTGCCGGCAGGTCATCAGGATCATCGCGCCGAGCGCGAGCGCCCAGACGTCGTCCCCGTCGCGGGCCGCACCGAGCGCGAGCCCGGCGTAGAAGGAGTACTCCTTGACCCGGTCGAAGGTCGCGTCCAGCCAGGCGCCCATCGTCGAGTACTGGAGCGAGTAGCGGGCGAGCTGCCCGTCGGTGCAGTCCAGGACGAAGGAGAAGAGCAGCAGCACGCCGGCCACCACGTAGCCCCAGCGCTCGCCGGTGGCGGCGCAGCCCGCCGCGAGCAGCGCGGTGAGCAGGGAGGCGGTGGTGACCTGGTTCGGGGTCAGGCCGCGGCGCGCGCACCAGCGGGCGATGTAGCGCGAGTACGGGCTGATGCAGAAGGTGGTGAAGAACCCGTCGCGGGACTTCACGGCGGAGCGCAGCCGGACGGCCTCGTCGTCCACGGCCGCGACGGCGGCCAGGGCCTCGGCGCGCTCCTCCTCGCCGGAGGGCACGGCGGCGACCAGCGTGCCGAGCTCGGGCCGCTGGACGGGGGTGCCGGAGGCCTCGACGGCGGCGGCGAGCCGGTCCGCGTACGGGCCCTCGCCGTCCGGGGACAGCGCCGCGGCCCGCTCCAGGGCCGCGCGGGCCCCGGCCTGGACGGCGAAGGCGCCGGTCACGGCGCAGGCGTCGAAGCGCGGGTCGGTCAGCGCGAGGCGCAGCGCGTGCGGGTGTCCGACGAAGCCGCTGTCGACGACGGCCACGCGCTGCGCGGCCGGTACGCCGGCCAGGGCCGCGGCGGTGTCCTCGGGAGCGGGGACCTGGCGTACGTCGAACCCGAGCGAACGGAGCTCGTCTTCAAGCGGTGATCCGGGGACCGGCAGGCCGGTGAGGATGACGGTCGACAGACGAACTCACTCCTTGCGACGAAACATGTCCGGGCGGCGCCTTGTGGGCTGCGGAAAGAGCTGCGACACGGCGGCCACGGCTGTCGCCAGAGGCTATCGGATGAATGGAAGGCGGCATTCATCAGCCGTTCGGCCCACATCCGTCCGGTTTGAGAGCGGATGTCAGGGTGGACGCCGAATCGGGACGTGGAAGAGGGGGATGTCGATGACCGTCGCAGCGCTCGCTGCCGTGCGCGGCGGACTCCGGTCCATCCCCCCGTCGTCCCGGGCGTCCCGCCGGGCCTGAGCCCCTCCCCTTCCGACAGGTCGGCCCCGTCGGCCGGAGCCCCCGTTCAAGGGTTCACGTTGACCGACACCGCCAAGAACACCGAGGACAGCTCCCACGCGTCCGCGACCGAGGTCTTCGCGGCGTTCATGGAGCTGCACCGCCGGCTGCCCCGGCAGTCCCCCGGCTCCGACGCCTCCCCCGGCACCTGCTGTCCCTGGGCAGGCCGCTGCCCGAGCGGCCGCGCGTCCTCGACGTCGGCTGCGGTCCGGGCCGAGCGCCCTGCTGCTCGCCGCCGAGGCGGGCGGGGCGGGCCGTCAACCTGTCGGCTTCGCGACCCCGCTGGAGGCTGATCTCGCGCCCGCTTCGCGTTACGGGATCACGGCTCCTTCGAGGTGCCGGACGAGGTCGTGACGGCACTGTGCTGGACGATTCCGCGGCGGTGCCGATGGGCACGCCCGGATATCCGGCCCCGTCCGGGATCCGAGGCGCCGACGGACCGTCCGCTTCCCGCCGTTTATCACGCGGCGGGGGGCGGACATGCGCGGATGACCGAAGTGGGGACAAGCCTCTTTTGTACGGCAGACTGAAGACCGAAGTCCGAAGCGAAGGATGGGTATGCCGACCACATCAGCCACTGACGCCACCAGCAGCGCGTCCGCCGGCACCGGCGCTCAAGAATCGATCATGCTCGAGCTGGTCGACGAGTCCGGCAACACCATCGGCACGGCCGAGAAGCTCTCCGCCCATCAGGCCCCTGGTCTGCTGCACCGGGCGTTCTCCGTGTTCCTCTTCGACGAGCAGGGCCGGCTGCTGCTCCAGCAGCGCGCCCTCGGGAAGTACCACTCCCCCGGCGTCTGGTCGAACACCTGCTGCGGTCACCCCTACCCCGGCGAGTCCCCGTTCGCGGCGGCGGCCCGGCGCACCCACGAGGAGCTGGGGCTGTCGCCCTCGCTGCTCGCGGAGGCGGGGACGGTGCGGTACAACCACCCGGACCCCGCCTCGGGTCTGGTGGAGCAGGAGTACAACCACCTGTTCGTGGGACTGGCCCAGGCCTCGCTGGACCCGGACCCGGAGGAGGTCGGGGACACGGCCTTCGTCACGGCCGAGGAGCTGGCGAAGCGGCACGCACAGGTGCCGTTCTCGGCCTGGTTCATGACGGTGCTCGACGCCGCGCGCCCCGCGATCCGCGAGCTGACCGGCGACGCGGCCGGCTGGTAGCCGCTGCGCCCTTGCCGGTGCGCTCGCGCGGGGGCCCCGGGCGGGGATCCCGGCGGCGCGGGCCGGACTCAGAGGGGGCCGGACTCAGAGGGGGCCGGCCTGGGTGTCCAGCGGCAGGGCGGCCCAGATCACCTTGCCGCCGGTGGAGGTGTGCTCGACGTCGCACACCCCGCCGGCCTCGCGGGTGACCTCGCGGACCAGCAGCAGGCCCCGGCCGCCGGTCTGGCCGAAGTCGGCCTCCAGCGCCTTGGGCCGATAGGGGTGGTCGTCCTCGACGGCCACCCGGACCCACTCCCGGCCCACCGCCACCTCGACGGCCACCTCCGGGGAGAGCAGGGCGGCGTGCCGGACCGAGTTCGTCACCAGCTCGGAGACGATCAGCAGCAGGGAGTACACCAGGTCCTGCGTGGCCGGCACCTGTCGGCGGCCGAGCAGGTCGCGGACCGCCCGGCGGGCCTGCGGAACGGATTCTTCAACGGCCGGCACGGTGAAGCGCCACACCCCCTCGTACGCGAGGGGGTCGGCCGGGGCCGCCGTCTCACCCCCCCTGGCCTGCGGGATGCTCCCGCTGTCGTCCATCTTCCGGCCCCCGTCTTCGCGCTCGATCGTCTCCACGCGTCAAGAGTGGCGAGCGCCCTGGTCCGGACCGCTCGACTGACCAGAAGTCAGCGGCATTCGAACACTTTCTGACCGCTGGAGTATGACGGAGTCAGTTGTTGGACCGTTCCTGATCCGCCGCGCTCCGCTTGGCAGTGTCTGCCGCGTCCGGCCCGCCCTCCCCGTCCTCCCTGACCAGAGCCAGGATCCGCCGGTCGCCCATGCCCGCGGCCACCAGGCTCAGCCCGTCGAACAGCAGGGCGAGGGAGAAGAAGGTCCCGATCACGTACAGGCGCCGCCGGGCCACTGCGCGAGGAGCAGGACACCGAGCAGGACGCCGAAGGCCCCCTGAACCAGGCGGCCGGCACGAGGACCACCCCCCGGGGACGGAATCCCCTTGATCATAGGATCGTCGCCCCGGGATAGCATCCGGCGCATGGACGCAGCCCTCCACCACGCGGTCGCCGACGGGGTGGCCACCGTCACCATCTCCCACCCGGCGAAGCGCAACGCCATGACCGCCGCGATGTGGCGGGCCCTGCCCGGGCTGCTGGGGGAACTGGCCGCCGACCCGGCCGTACGGGTGCTGGTCCTCACGGGCGCCGGCGGGACCTTCTGCGCGGGCGCCGACATCTCCTCCCTCACCGGGGACGAGGACCCGCAGGCCCTCGCGGTGGCGGCGGAAGAGGCCCTGGCCGCGTTCCCGAAGCCGACGGTCGCGGCGGTCCGCGGCTTCTGCGTGGGCGGCGGCAGCCAGCTGGCGGCGGCCTGCGACCTGAGGTTCGCGGAGGAGGGGGCGCGGTTCGGGGTGACCCCGGCGAGGCTGGGCATCGTCTACCCGGCGTCCTCCACCCGGCGGCTGGCCTCGCTGGTCGGCCCGGCATGGGCCAAGTACCTGCTCTTCTCGGCCGAGCTGATCGGGGCGGAGGCCGCGCTGCGGGCCGGGTTCCTCAACGAGCTGCTCCCGGCCGGCGCACTCGAGGGGCGGGTGGCCGAGTTCGCCCGGATCCTGACCACCCGCTCGCAGCTGACGCAGGCCGCGACGAAGGAGTTCGCGGACGGGCGCACCGACCGCGACGCGTACTGGAGCGCCCAGGCCGCCGCGAGCGGCGACACCGCGGAGGGTGTCGCCGCCTTCCTGGACCGCCGGGACCCGGCCTTCAGCTGGCAGCCCCTCCCGTCGAAGGACTAGCTAGTGCTCTTCCGGATCCAGCCGTTCAAGCCCGGCAGGATCCGGAAGAGACGGCCCGGCGGCGCGCAGCCGGGCGACGATCTCGGCCGGGGCCTTGTCCGGCGAGCCGGCGTCGTAGGGCGGCTGGGGGTCGTACTCGCACATCAGCTGCACGGTCTGGGCGTACTGGTCCCCCGCGATCCGGCCGAGCAGGCCGAGGCCCATGTCGAGGCCGGAGGAGACCCCGGCGGCGGTGACGTACTTCCCGTCGAAGACCACCCGCTCGCCGGTGGGCTCGGCGCCGAAGGAGGTCAGCCGGTCGAGGTAGAGCCAGTGGCTGGTCGCCCGGCGCCCGCCGAGCAGGCCGGCGGCGGCGAGGAGCAGCGAACCGGTGCAGACGGACGTGGTCCAGGTGGTGGTGGCGTCGACGGTGCGCAGCCAGTCGAGGACGGCGGGGTTCTTCATCTCGATCTCGGGGTGCGGGCCGCCGGGAACGATGACGATGTCGGGGCGGGTCACCTCGTCGAGAGCCTTGTCCGCGACGAGCACGGCCGCGCCGTTGTCGGTCCGCACCGGGCCGGGGCGCTCCGCGACGAAGACGGTCTCGGCGCCGTCGAGGCGGCTGAGGGTCTCGTAGGGGCCGATGGCGTCGAGGGCGGTGAAGCGGTCGTAGAGCAGTACGGCGATCTGCATGTCTCCTCCGGAGGGGTCGCTGTGAGGGGTGCGCTGGGGTGTCCGCCGCGCGGGGCGGCCTACGGGTGCGGGGTGCCGAAGCGGCGGCGGTATTCGGCCGGGGACTGGCCCAGGGTCTTCACGAAGGCGCGGCGCAGGGCCTCGGGGGTGCCGTAGCCGCACGCGCGGGAGATCCGGGCCACCCCCTCCCCCGACTCCTCCAGCAGCCGCCGCGCGTGCTCCACCCGCACCCGCTCGACGTACCTGCCCGGAGTCACCCCCGTCTCCGCCTGGAAGGCCCGCGCGAAGTGCCGCGGCGACAGTGCGGCCCGGGCCGCGAGCGCCTCCACGCTCAGGTCCCCGCCCGGGTGCTCCGAGATCCACCGCTGCACCTCCCGCAGGGGCTCGCGCCGCGCCGTCTGGGCGGCCAGCTGCGCGCTGAACTGCGCCTGGTTCCCCGGCCGGCGCAGGAAGACCACCAGGTGCCGGGCGATCAGCAGCGCCGCGTCCCGCCCGAGGTCCTCCTCCACCAGGGCCAGCGCGAGGTCGATCCCCGCGGTGACCCCGGCCGAGGTGGCGACCGGTCCGTCCCGGACGTAGATGGGGTCCGGGTCCACCGCCACCCGCGGGTAGTCCCGTGCCATGCGTTCGCTCGCCGCCCAGTGCGTCGTCGCCCGCCGCCCGTCCAGCAGCCCGGCCTCCGCCAGCAGCAGTCCGCCCGTGCAGACGGACACCAGCCGCCCCGCACAACCCCCGTACGCGCGCAGCCAGTCGGTGATCCGGGGCTCGAAGTCCCCGGTGAAGCGGCCGCCGGGCACCAGCAGGGTGGTGTCCGGGCCGGGGCGGGCGCTCTCCAGGTCCCCGTCCGGGAGCAGGTTCAGCCCGCTGCCGGTGCGGACCGGACCGCCCCCGGGGGAGACCGTCCGCACCGCGTACCCGCCGTCGTCCGGGCGGCAGCGGCCGGCCCCGTCGAAGACCTCGACCGGGCCCGTCACGTCCAGGCTCTGGACCCCGTCGTACACGACGACCAGCACGTCTCGCAGTGGCATGGCTCCATGGTGTGACGGGGTCCCGGCGGCCGCAATGACGGGCAGCCCACCTATCCGGACATCCGGCGGAAGGCGGCGGACGCGGGGGTGCGATCCTGGTGCGCCGCCCCCGCACCCCTCCGGAGTACCGCCCTGAACACCGTCCTCGCCGAGACGCTGTCCTGCGCCCTGCTGATCCTGGTCCTGGCCTTCGCCGTGGTGCGCCCGCGCGGACTGCCCGAGGCGGCCGCCGCCGTGCCGGCCGCCGGGCTGCTCGTCGCGCTCGGGGTGGTGTCGCCGGCCGGGGCGTGGGAGCAGCTGCGCGGGCTGCTGCCCGTGGTCGGCTTCCTGGCGGTGATCCTGGCGCTCGCCCAGTTGTGCGCCGACGAGGGCCTGTTCCGGGCGGCCGGGGCCGCCGTCGCCCGGCGGGCGGCCGGGCGGGGGGCGGCGGGGCTGCTGGGCGGGGTGTTCCTGGTGGCCTCGGCGGTGACGGCCGCCCTGAGCCTGGACGCCACGGTGGTGCTGCTGACGCCGGTGGTGCTGGCCACCTCCGCCCGGCTGGGCGCGCGCCCGCGCCCGCACGTGTTCGCCACCGCCCACCTGGCGAACACGGCCTCGTTGCTGCTGCCCGTCTCCAACCTGACGAACCTGCTGGCCTTCGCCGCGAGCGGGCTGTCCTTCACCCGGTTCGCGGCGCTGATGGCCCTGCCCTGGACGGTCGCGATCGCGGTGGAGTACGTGGCGTTCCGCCGGTTCTTCCGGGCCGACCTGGCGGCACCGCCCGAGCACATACCCGGGGCGGCGGAGCCCGCGCCGCTGCCCCGCTTCGCCCTGGCCGTGCTGCTGCTGACCCTGGCGGGCTTCGGCGTCGCCTCGTTCGCGGGGGCGAGCCCGGCCTGGGCCGGGCTGGCCGGCGCGGTGGCGCTGGGCGTACGGGCGCTGTGGCGCCGCGAGACCACGCCGCGGCGGCTGGCGGCATCCACCGCGCCGGCGTTCTGCCTGTTCGTCCTCGCGCTGGGGGTGGTCGTACGGGCCGTGGTGGACCACGGGCTCGGCGACGGCCTGGAGTGGCTGCTGCCCGACGGGGACGCGCTGCCCGCGCTGCTGGCCGCGGCCGGGGTGGCCGCCCTGCTTGCCAACCTGATCAACAACCTCCCCGCGGTCCTCGCCCTGCTCCCGCTGGCCGCGCCGGGCGGGCCGGGCGTGGTGCTGGCCGTGCTGATCGGCGTGAACATCGGCCCCAACCTCACGTACGCGGGCTCGCTGGCCACCCTGCTGTGGCGGCGGATGCTGCACGCGCACGGCGAGGACGTCCGGCTGGGCGACTTCACCCGCCTCGGGCTGCTCACCACCCCGGCGGCGATCGCCGCGGCGGTGGCCGCCCTGTGGGCCGGCCTGCGCCTGACCGGCGGGTAGGCCGCGGGCCGGCGGCGCGCCGATAGGATCGGGGCATCATGACTGCAACCCTCGTCGCCAAGAACCTCACCGCCGCGCACGGCGAGCGCACGCTCTTCGCCGGACTCGACCTCGTCGTCGCGCCCGGCGACGTCATCGGCCTCGTCGGCGTCAACGGCGCCGGGAAGTCGACCCTGCTGCGGCTGCTCGCCGGGCTGGACACTCCCGAGACCGGTGAGCTGCGGCTCTCCCCGCCCGGTGCGGCCGTCGGCCACCTCCCCCAGGAGCCCGAGCGGCGCGAGGGCGAGACGGTACGGGATTTCCTGGCGCGCCGTACCGGGGTCGCGGCCGCGCAGGCGGCGCTGGACGAGGCCACGCAGGGGCTGGTGGACGGCACACCGGGCGCCGACGACGCGTACGCGGAGACCCTGGACCGCTGGCTGGACCTCGGCGGCGCCGACCTGGACGAGCGGGCCCAGGAGACCGCGGACGAGCTGGGCCTGGCCGTGAGCCTGGACCTGCCGATGACGGCCCTGTCCGGCGGCCAGGCCGCCCGCGCCGGCCTCGCCTCGCTCCTCCTCTCCCGCTACGACGTGTTCCTCCTCGACGAGCCCACGAACGACCTGGACCTCGCCGGTCTGGAGCGGCTGGAGCGGTTCGTGACGGGGCTGCGCGCGGGCACGGTCGTCATCAGCCACGACCGCGAGTTCCTGGCCCGCACCGTCACCAAGGTTCTCGAACTCGACCTGGCCCAGCAGCAGATCAACCTCTTCGGCGGCGGCTACGAGTCGTACCTGGAGGAGCGCGCGCGGGCCCGCAGCCACGCCCGCGAGGAGTTCGAGGAGTACGCGGACAAGAAGGCCGCCCTCGAGGGCCGCGCGCAGATGCAGCGCAACTGGATGGACAAGGGCGTGCGCAACGCCCGCCGCAAGTCCTCCGACAACGACAAGATCGGCCGGGCCCTGCGCGGCGAGTCCAGCGAGAAGCAGGCCGCGAAGGCCCGCCAGACGCAGCGGGCGATCGAGCGGCTGGAGGTCGTCGAGGAGCCGCGCAAGGAGTGGGAGCTGCGCATGGAGATCGCGGCGGCCCCGCGCTCCGGCTCGGTCGTCGCCACCCTGCGCGAGGCGGCCGTCAAGCGCGGGGGCTTCGCCTTCGGCCCGGCCAGCCTCCAGATCGACTGGGCGGACCGGGTGGCGATCACCGGGGCCAACGGCGCCGGCAAGTCCACCCTCCTCGCGGTACTGCTGGGCCGGCTGGCCCCGGACTCCGGCTCCGCCACGCTGGGCTCGGGCGTCCTGGTCGGCGAGGTCGACCAGGCGCGCGGCCTGTTCCTCGGGGAGGAGTCCCTGCTGGAGGCCTTCTGCGCGGCGGTCCCCGACACCGAGCCGGCGGAGGTCCGGACGCTGCTGGCCAAGTTCGGCCTCAAGGCGGCGCACGTGCTGCGCCCGGCGGCGACGCTCTCCCCGGGCGAGCGCACCCGGGCGGCCCTGGCGCTGCTCCAGGGTCGCGGGGTGAACCTCCTGGTGCTGGACGAGCCGACGAACCACCTGGACCTGCCGGCCATCGAGCAGCTGGAGTCGGCCCTGGACTCCTACGAGGGCACCCTGCTGTTGGTCACCCACGACCGCCGCATGCTGGACGCCGTCCACGTGACCCGACGGCTGGAGGTCGCGGACGGCAGGGTCACCGAACTCTAGTGGTCCGGCCGGAAGGGTGTGCGCCCCTGCCCCGGGCCACCGGGGCCGGGGGCGCTCAGTAGTAGCGCAGCAGCGCCGGCTCGGCGTGGCGCGCGTAGGCCGCGAGCACGCCGCGCTGGTGGGTCAGCCGGGCCTTCTCGGCCCGGCGGATCGCCATGAGGGTGGCCAGCGTCTCCTCGAAGTCGTCGTTGACCACGTGGTAGTCGTGCCGGTCGACGAAGTTGAAGTCGCGCAGCGCCATGGTGTGGCGGAGCTCGCGCTCCTGCTCGTTCTCGCTGCCGCGGCCCGCGAGACGCCGGTCCATCATCCGCACGCTCGGTGCCATCACGAAGACGCCGACGGTCTGCTCCGGGAAGGCCCTCTTCAGGTTCAGGTACCCCTCGGGGCAGTAGTCGAGGACCAGGTCGCGGCCCTCGTCGAGGGCCTGCCGGACGGGCTCGAGCAGGGTCCCGTAGTACTCGTCGAAGGACGGGTGGATCCACTGCACGAACTCGCCGTTGCCGGCCATCTTGAGGAACTCGTCGCGGGTCACGTGGTCGTAGTGCTCCTCGCCGCCTCCCGGGCGCGGCTCACGTGTGGTGACGGACCGGGTGCCGGCCAGGGTCGGGTCGGCCGCGACCATGGCCCGGCTCAACGAGGTCTTTCCCGTACCGGAAGGTCCCGACAGTACGAAAAGGCAGCCCGTGGGGCGGATGAGAAAAGGCTTGGGGTCGGCTGACACGGCGAGCTCCACCTCAACATTCGAAAGGAATTCTTCGCGGAATTCCGGGGTCTGACACCGGGCGCCGGGAAACTGCCGGAGCCGGCGCCCGGATATGCCGGTGAGTGCCGCGGACGCAGGGGCCGCGGCACTCACCATGGGGTCAGGATCGGGCTCAGCGGCCGGCCTTGACCTTGTCGAGGCGCGGGCGGAGGCCCACAGCGTGGTTACGCATGTCCGAACACCTCCTTTCTCTGACGGGAGGGACTTCCACGGACCGGTTGTTCCGGAGGCGGTGTTCCCTCTGCCCAGAAGCCTTCCCGGTGCGATTCACGCAGACAAGGGGTTGCCCGTTTCTGGCAACGGGGCAACGAGGAACGGCATTTCCGCCTTCCGGGCGGGAGGGGGTTGCCGATCCGATCGGGCAACGGGCAACCCCTTGAGCCGTGTTCACCGCGGCGGCGACCCTCCAGGGACGACCACCGAACAGGGGGAGGCCACCCATGACCTCGGCAACCAGCCGGACCACACAGCCGTCTGCGCGGGGTACCGCGGACCCGGTGCTGCGCACCCGCCGCGCCGGGCACCCCGACGGCCGGGACCTGCGGGTGGCGGACTTGTCCCTGGCCGCGCGGGGACGTACCGAGATCCGCCTGGCCGAGCACGAGATGCCGGCCCTGACGGCGCTGCGCGCACGGTACGCGGGGCAGGCGCCCCTGGCCGGCGCGCGGATCACCGGGACGCTGCACATGACGGTGCAGACGGCGGTGCTGATCGAGACGCTGACCGCCCTGGGCGCGCGGGTCCGCTGGGCCGGCTCGAACGTGCTGTCCACCCAGGACGCCGCGGCGGCGGCCGTGGCGGTGGGGCCCGGTGGCGGGCGGGCGGGGGTCCCCGTGTTCGCCTGGAAGGGACAGAGCCCGCAGGAGTTCTGGTGGTGCGTCGAGCGGGCGCTGTGCTGGCCCGACGGGCGGGGGCCGAACATGCTGCTCGACGACGCGGCCGGCTCCACCCTGCTCCTGCACCGGGGCGTGGAAGGGGAACGGGCAGGCTCCGCGCCCGCCCCCGATCCCGACGGGGACGGTGACGAGCTCGAGGAAGCCCTGGCCGGGCTGTTGGCGGCGGTACGTGCCGAGGAACCGGACCGCTGGAGCCGGATCGCGCAGGGCGTGCGCGGGGTCACCGAGGAAACGACGACCGGGGCGCACCGGCTGCGCCGGCTGGCCGCGTCGGGTGCCCTGCTCTTCCCCGCGATCAGCGTCAACGACTCGGTGACGAAGTCGAAGTTCGACAACATCTACGGCTGCCGGCACTCCCTGATCGACGGGATCAACCGGGCGACGGACGTGCTGATCGGCGGCAAGACGGCGGTGGTCTGCGGTTACGGCGACGTCGGGAAGGGCTGCGCCGCGGCGCTGCGGGGTCAGGGCGCCCGCGTGGTGGTCACCGAGATCGACCCGATCTGCGCGCTCCAGGCCGCCATGGACGGCTACCAGGTCGCCGCGCTGGAGTCGGTGGTCGAGCGGGCCGACATCGTGGTGACCACCACGGGCAGCCGACACGTCCTCACCGCCGGCCACCTGGCCCGGATGAAGCACCAGGCGATCGTCGGGAACATGGGCCACGCCGAGGGCGAGATCGACCTCGTGGGACTGGCGGCCCTGCCCGGGATCCGGCGGCAGACGGTCAAACCGCAGGTGGACGAGTGGATGTTCGCGGACGGGCACACGCTGATCGTGCTGTCCGAGGGGCGGCTGCTGAACCTGGGCAACGCCACCGGGCACCCCAGCTTCGTGATGTCCGGCTCCTTCGCCAACCAGGTGCTCGCACAGCTGGAGCTGTACACCGGGGCGGACCGCTACCCGGTCGGCGTGCACGCGCTGCCCAAGCACCTCGACGAGGAGGTCGCCCGGCTGCATCTGGGGTCCCTGGGCGCGGAGCTGACCGCCCTGACCGAGGCGCAGGCCGCCTATCTCGGCGTCCCGGTCGCCGGCCCGTACAAGCCGGACTCCTACCGGTACTGACCCGATGCCATCCGCCCTTCCGACACACCGGGGACGCACGCACCCATGGATCGACCCGACGACCTGATACGCCTCCTTGGCCTCGCGCCAGCCGCCGACGGCGGCTGGGCCGGAGGGCCGGGCGCACACGATTCCTACGACGGAGCCCCGCTGGAGCGGCGGGTGATGTCCTTCCGCACCCGGCTGCTGGAGGCTCGGGCTCCGCGTACCGGATGGCGGCGGGCGGAGGCGGACACCGTCCTCGTACGCCATCCCCCGCACGGGCCGGACACCGTGCTGCTGCTGTGGACCCGGGAGGGGGAGGGCCGGCCCGAGGGACGGCCCCTCGGCGGGTTCCCCGCCTCCGGCGAACCGTTCCAGCTGACCGTGCCCGCCGGCCGGTGGTACGCCGTGGAGCTCGCGGCCGGCGCGGCCGGTCTCTGGAGCGAGTCGCTCGTACCCGGCCTGGACTTCGAGGACGCCGAGCGGGACTCCGCCTGGCCGGAGCTGCCGCAGGCGGGCGTGCCGGCCGCCGCGCCGGACGAGCTGCCGTTGGAGGCGGCCCTCGGGCTCGAACCGCACATCGAGGGCGGCTACTTCCGTCAGTACTACGAGTCCGCCGGGACGCTGGAGACCGGCCGGGGCACGCGACCCCTGGCCAACACGATCCACTACCTGCTCGACCGCGACTCGCCGATCGGGTACCTGCACCTCAACAACGCCCACATCACCCACTTCCTGAACGCGGGCGGCCCCATCCACTACCAGCTGCTCTCCCCCGACGGCGTCGTGCACGAGGTGGTCATGGGCGAGGACGCCGGGGCCGGCCAGGTCCTGGTGTTCACCTGCCCGGGCGGCTGGTGGAAGGCCAGCCGGCTCCCGGAGGGCGTCTCCCACGGACTGATCAGCGAGGTCGTCGCCCCCGGCTTCGACTACCGGGACCAGTCCCTCGCCCGGGCCGACGAACTGGCCCGGCAGTTCCCCGGCGCCGTCGAGCGGCTGCGCCCCTGTATCCGCGGCTGACCCGCCGCCGCACCCCACCACCGGCCGAGGCCGAGGAGAGCTGATGAACGACAGCGCGCACGAGAGCGCACAGGGGCGGTACGCCGCCTCCCGGAAGCTGCTGGCACGTGCCGAGCGGGTGATCCCCGGCGGCGTGTGGGGGCACAACAAGTTCCCCGCCGTCTACGACCCCGCCGAGTACGCCTGGTTCGCCGACCGCGGGGAGGGCCCCCGGCTGAGGGACGTGGACGGCAACTGGTATGTCGACTACCTCTGCGGCTACGGCACCATGGTCAACGGGTACGCCCGCGCCGAGGTCGACGCGGCCGTGCTCGGGCAGTCCCGGCTGGGCGAGTGCCTCAGCCAGGCCACGGCCCGCTCCGTGGAGCTGGCCGAGCTGCTCGTGGACACGGTGGACGGGGCCGCCTGGGCGGCCTGGGGCAAGAGCGGCTCGGACGCCACCTGGATCGCCCTGCTCACCGCGCGGGCGCACACCGGACGCAGCCTGGTCGCCTGTGTGGAGGGCGCCTACCACGGCTCGCACGGCTGGTGCGCGTGGTGCAATCCGGGCGAGGGCCGCCGGCCCTCCGACTCCCACGACGTGGTGACCGTCCCCTGGAACGACGTCGAGGCCCTGGAACGGCTGTTCGCCGAGCGCGGTGCCGAGCTGGCCGCCGTCGTCATCACCCCCTTCCAGCACCCGGTGCCCGGGGCTGCCGCGCTGCCGGACCCGGCGTGGCTGAAGGCCCTGCGCGAGCACTGCGACCGCGCGGGCACCCTGCTCGTCTCGGACGACGTCCGTGCCGGGTTCCACCTCGACATGCGCGGCTCGCACGCCTGGTTCGGCTACCGGCCGGATCTGGTGGCGTTCTCCAAGGCGCTGGCGAACGGCTGGCCGATCGCCGCCGTGACCGGCACCGAGGCGCTGCGCGAGGCCGCCTCCACCGTCTTCGTGGCCGGGACGTACTGGAACTCGGGCTCCGCGATGGCCGGTGCGATCGCCAACCTGCGGCTGCTGAAGGACGACGGCGGCATCGAGCGGATGCACGCCGCGGGCGGGAAGCTGGTGGCGGGCCTGGCCGCGCTCGGCACACTGCACGGCGTCCCGCTGCGGGTGACCGGTCCGGCCACGATGCCCACCCTCACCGTGGACGGCGACGAGGACTTCGCGTGGATGCGCCGCTTCAGCGTCCACATGGCCGCCCGGGGGTCGTTCGTCCACCCCATGCACAACTGGTTCGTCTCCGCCGTCCACGACGACGAGGCCATCGAGGAGACCCTGGAGCACGCGGCGCACGCCGTCGTGCGCACCCAGGAAGAGCTGGCCGGCGCATGAGCACCGTCACGATTTCGGGGAAGCTGGACGTCGGCCGGCTGGCGGCCGGGCTGGCGGGCGCGGCGGACGGCCTGACCGTGGCCGCGGCCGGTGACGGGCTCACCGAGGTGCGCACCGGCGGCGCGGGGCGCGACCGCGCGCTGACCGTGCCCGACGGACTCGCGTGCGACGCCTCGTGGTGGGCCGCCTCGGTGATCCGCCGCGAGCTGCGGCGGGTGCCCGACGCCGAGGCCTGCGCCTCCCCCGGCCTGGAGTCCGTGCTGCGCACCGGCCTGTGGCGGCATCCCGATGCTCCCTGCGGCCCGGTCGACGCGGCCGGGGTGGTCCTGTTCAAGCCGGGGATGGCCGTGGGCGCCGCGACCCTGCGCGAGCTGGCGCGGCGGCTGGCCGACTGCGGGTACCGCGCGGAGCGGGCGCGCGTCCTGGAGGACGAGGAGATCGTCGGCCGCGGTCTGGCCGCCGACCACTACCTGCCGCACGCCGAACTGGCCCGGCGCGGGACGCTGACCGCCGAGGAGCGGATCGCCTTCCTGCGGGTGTACGACCGGCCCGAGTTCCGCGACCGGTTCGGCGCCCGCCCGCAGGACCTGCCCGTGGAATGCGCCTACGGCCTGCTCGCGGGCGGACGGCTGACGGTGGAGCGGCTGGAGGCATGGAGCACGGCCTCCGCCGAACTGCGCGGGCTCGACAGCGGGGCGGTGGACGGCCCGAACGAGATCGGCGACTGCCTCTTCGTCAACGTGTACGCGGATCCGGAGCGGCCGGGGGAACCGCCGGTGCTCGTGATCAATCCTCACATGCCCGGTGTGCTGGGGCAGTTGGAGGACATCGGACACCGGGCGGTCGCCGTCCTGGTGTCCCCCGCCGGTGCGCGTCCGCTGCCCTGGGCACGGATGCGCCGCGAGTTCTGCGGGGTCACCGACCCGGCCAGGGCACTGCCCGGCAGCCTGCGCGGGGACGCGCTGGCGGGCCTCTTCCCGCTGAGCGGTCCGGCCGGCGAGCCGGTGCGCCGCACCAACAACGGGGTCCACCTCAGCAACGGGGCGATCGAGGCGCTCCAGGACGCACGCACCTGGTTCGGGCTGCGGCCCGACGGGACCGCCGCCGGGCAGGCGCTCCGGGCGTCCGGGCTGGACCCGGACGCCGTCCTGGCCCGCCCGTTCCTCGAACACGCCGGGCGGCGCCGGGCGGTGGCCACCGTCACCGACGGGCTCGGCGCCGGGGCGGCGGCCGCCGCGCTGGCCGCCGCCCGGCTCTGCGAGGTGGACGGGTTCCCCGGGAGCGCCGAGAGCGTCCGCCGGGTGGACCTCGCCTGGGGGCTGGCCGGTGAGCTGGGCCGGGAGTCCGGCGCCGTCGCGGTGCTCGCGACCGGTTCGGTGGGGCGCAACCGCGCCTGCCCGGACTCCGACCTGAACCTCCTGGTCCTCCACCGCACGGGGCCGGGCGCCGCGGGAGGGCCGGGGGCGCCCCGGCGCACCGCGGTGGACGGGGTGGAGGTGTCCGTGGAGTACCTCTCGCTGGAGGCAGCGGAAGAGCTGACGCTCGGGTTCGACGCGGACGCCGCCGGCTCGTTCGACGCGGTCTCCCGGCGGCTGGGTTCCGCCGCGCGGCTCGGCGGCCTGGTCCTGCTGGACCCTGAGGGGCGGGTGCCGCGCCTCGCGGCACGGGCCGCCGCGCAGCGCGTGCCGGCCGGCCTGCTCACGGAGGCGCTGTCCGCGGTGCGGCGCCGGGTGGAGCCGGGCCGCGGGGCGGCGCACGGGCCCGGCTGGGACGTGCTCCGCAGCGCCTCCTACGAGCTGGCCCGCGTGGTGCTCACCACCGCGCCGACGCGCTTCCACCAGGCCAAGTGGGTTCCGGACGACCTCCGTTCGGCCGGCCGGTCGCAGCTGTGGGATGTGCTGCGGGAGGCCTGGCAGCTGGGCGAGCCGGACGAGGAGCGGGTCCGGGCGGTGCTCGGGAGTGCCGGCGGACCGGCCGCCACCGATCACCGCGCCCTGGCCGACGCCCGCGGGCTGCTCGCCGCCGGACGGTTCGCGGACGCCCTGTTCCGCGCCCGCGCCGCGACAACCGTCCCGGGTCCCGGGCCGCGTAAGGGTGGTGCGCCGCCCGCCGCGCTCGCCGAGCGGATCGCCGCGCTGTGCACGGAGGAACTCGGCGGAGCCGCACGCCCCGGCCACCCTTCCCCCTCCCCCCTCTCACCCCAAGGAAGCCCCCGATGATTGCCCTCGATCGGATCCCCCTGGTCCTCGCCGTCGACGAACGGCTGCGGACCACCAGCATCTGTGTCGGCGTGGCGTACGGGGCCCGCCACGATCCGGCGGGCCGCGGCGGTCTGGCCCACATGCTGGAGCACCTGCTGATGTCGGCTCCGGTGACCGGCGGCACCCCGCTCGTCCAGCACATCGAGAGCCGGGGCGGCAGCGCCAACGCCGAGACCGGCCTCGAACACATGCTGTTCTACGCACAGGTGGACGCCGACGACGCGGACGAGGCCGCCGAGCTGCTGCTGCGCGGGGTGCTCAGCCCCGCACTGGACGAGGCCACCCTGGAGACGGAGCGGTCGGCCGTGCTCCAGGAGCTCGCCGCCGCCGAGGCCGATCCGGCCGACGTGGTCCAGGACGCCTTCCTCGCCACCCTCTTCCCCGGGCACCCGCTGGGCCGCCCCGTCGGCGGGACCTCGCGGGAGGTGCGCGCGCTCGACCTCGACGCGGTGGCGCGCGGCCACCGCGATCAGTTCCTGACCGCCCCGCTCGCGGTGGCCGTGGTCGGCCCGCGGCTGCCCGCCCCGTTCGCCGGGCTCGCCGACGGCCGCTCCGGGGCCGCTGCCCGGGCCGCCGCGCCCGCGACGCCGCCGGGACCGGTCCGGGCCTGCGCACCGGCCTGGCCCGCGGGGTTCGGCTGGGTGGCCGTCGGCGGGCGCTCCGCCGGGCTGGCCGAACCCGACCGCCACCGGTACGCGGTGCTGGCCAACCTGATGGGGGGCAATGCCTCCTCGGTGCTGTACCGGGAGCTGCGGGTCGCGGCCGGTCTGGCGTACTCCTTCCAGGCCTGGGACCGGGGCTACACCGAATCCGGGGCCTGGCGGGTGCTGATCGGCGTGGACGCCGGCAACGGCCCCCGGGCGGTGGAGATCGTCACCCGTGAACTGGCCCGGCTGGCGGCCGACGGGCCGACCCCCGCCGACCTCGACGCCGCGCGCCGGCACCTGCGGATGAGCCTGGTCCTGGACACCGAGACGCCGATGGAGCACGCCCGGCTGCTGGCGATGCGCGCCCTGACCCGCCCCGTCCCCTGGGACGTGGACCGGGAGCTGGAGGAGATCGCCGCCGTCTCCGCCGACGACGTGCGCCGGGCGGCCGCCGAGCTGAGCGCCGGCCTGGTCGCGGTGGTCCGCCCGGAGGCGTCGTGAGCGCCCCGGTGGCGGCCGCGTCGGGCCGCTACCTCGCCGAGGCGGCCGCGGCGGGCCTGCTGCACCGCGTGCGGGGCCTGCGGTACGTGGCGGGAATGCACCACGACCCGCTACTGGACGAACGGCGGTTCCTGGTCGAGTACGGCGACGAGGAGCTGCTGGCCGACCCGGTGTGGCGGGCCGGCCTCGTCGAACAGGCCCTCGGCGAGGATCCGCAGGCGGTCTCGGTCGTCGTGCGCGCTCCGGCGTCGGTCCTGTTCGGCGGGCCCTGGCAGCGTGAGCTGAGCTACCTGTACCACCCGGCGGACGACGCCGGCGTCCCGGCGGCCGGCCCGGACGACGGCCCCGGGCCGTGCGTCGCAACCGCCGGGCCGGACGAGGAGGAAGCCGTCGCCGACTGGCTGGTGCAGGCGATGGTGCGGGGCAGCGCCGACCTCGGTGCCGCGGCCGACCCCGAGGTCGCCGGGCAGCTGGCCCGCGAGTGCCTCGCGGCCCCCGGCCGCCACTCCTACGTGGCCCGCCTCGACGGCCGGCCGGTCGGGCACGCCACCTTGCTGTGCCGGGCCGAGGACGAGGTCACCGGCCGGCGGGCCGTGGAACTCGTCGACATGCTGATCGACCTGCCGGACGGGCCCCGCCGGGAGGCCGCCGCCGCACTGACGGCGGCGGCGCTCGCCCACGCCCGGCGACTGGAACTGCCCCTGCTGGGGCACGTCGTCCACCCGTCGCCCGGGGCCGACGGCTCCGACCACGGCGCCCGGGTCGTCGCCTCGCTCGTCGGCCGGGGCTGGGAGGCCGACCACGTCTTCTGGCGGTGCCCGACCGGCTCCGCCGCCGATTCCCCCTCCCGCTTCACGAAGGACGCCGCCTGAAATGGACCTGGCCCTGCTCTATGACGTGCTGGACGTTCCCGAGGACTTCGGCCCCGGCCACTTGCTCTTCGCCGCCCGCAGGCAGCACTACACCCTGCCGTACCTGGTCCTCTCCGCCCTGGCCCGCGAAGGCGTCCCGATGAGCGGGGCGGCACTCGGCGAGCTGGACCGCGCCCGGCGGCGGGCCGCCCACTACGGAACGGTGCTCGACCGGGTGGCCGCCGAGGTGCCCGTCCAGCCCCTCAAGGGCCCTTTGCTGGCCCGTGCCTACCCGGAGGACCTGCTCCGCCCGCAGGGCGACCTCGACCTGGTCACCGTCGGCGAGCCCGACCTGTGGCGGGTGGTGCGGCTGCTCATGGCGGACGGGCCCCGGCACGTGGGCGTGACCGTGCTGGGCGCTCCGCAGCGGCACGTGGTGGTGACCCTGAGCGGGCCGGCCGAGGACCCGCTGCTCGATCCGGAGCTGCGGGTGGAGGTCGCCACCGCCGCGCTGGTCGGCGACCAGGGGGCGGTCCCGATCCGGGCGGCCATGCCCGCCGACGCGCTGGCCTCCAACCTGCTGGCGCTGGCCGAGGAGCGCTTCCAGCGTCCGTTCCACGCCCGTGACGCCATCGACCTCCACCAGCTCGGCCGCTCGGCTGTCCCCTCGACGGCGGAGCTGGTCGCGGCGGCGGCCTCGTACCATCTGGCCCCGGAGCTGGCGGAGCTGCTCGCGTACGCCGGGGACAGGGTCCCGCTGGGCTCCCTCGCGCCGCTGGCCGGCCACGCGCTCGCCGCGGAGGCCGACGCGGAGCGCGCCCGCCGCGCCGCCGTGCCCGCCTCCGCTCCCCCCGCGCCCGGCGCCGAGGCGGCCCTGGCGGCCGGGGTGCCGCTCTACGGCATGCCCCTGCGGCGCACCGCGGAGCAGCTCGCGGCGCGCTCCGGCTGGGAGCGGGCCAGGGTGCACCGCTTCGGCGAGGACGAGGCCCTGCTGCTCACGCCGGTCGGAGACTACCTCCTGGTCACGGGGGAGCTGGTCGGGCAGGAGCGGTACGACGCGGCCCTGCGCGAGCTCGACGGCCACGGGCCGGGCGGCCGCGCCGGAGAAGGCTCGTGACGGCGGTGGTCACCCGGGCCCTGACCCGCCGGTACCGGGCCCCGAAGGCGGGGAACGAGGTGAGCGCCCTGGACGGGGTGGACCTGACGGTCGAGCGCGGCGAGGTGTACGGCCTGCTGGGGCCCAACGGCGCGGGGAAGACCACCCTGTGCCGGATCCTGTCGACGATCCTGCTGCCCACCTCCGGCACCGCCGAGGTGATGGGCCTGGACGTCGTCCGGGACACGGCCCGGGTCAAGCAGTCCATCGGCATCGTCTTCGGCGGCGACCGCGGCCTGTACGGCCGGCTCACCGTCCGGGAGAACATCCGCTTCTGGGCGGCGCTGTACGGTCTGCACGGCTCCGCCCTGCGCGGGCGCACCGACGCCCTGCTGGAGCGGCTGGGACTCGCGGACCGGGCCGGGGACCGGGTCGACACCCTCTCGCGGGGCATGAAGCAGCGCCTGCACCTGGCCCGCGGACTGGTCGCCGATCCGCGGCTGCTCGTCCTCGACGAACCCACCGTCGGCATGGACCCGGTCGCCGCCCACGACTTCCGCGCACTGGTCGGCGAGTTGCGGGAGGACGGGCGGACCGTTCTGCTCACCACGCACGACATGGCCGAGGCGGAGGCGGTCTGCGACCGGGTCTCGCTCGTCGACCGGGGCCGGATCGTCGCCACGAAGGCGCCCTCCGAGATCGGCGCGCTGATCTCGCGCCACGAGCGCGTGGAAGCGGGCCCGGTGCCCTCCGGGGCCGCCGAGGCGCTGGGGCGGCTGCCGGGCGTGGTGTCGGTCGAGCCGGCGGACGGCGGCAGGCTGCGGATCGGGACACGGGACACCGACGCCACGCGGGCGGTGCTGCGGCTGCTGGTCGACGCCGGGGTGACCTCCGTGACCACCGGGCGGCCGGGCCTGGAGGAGGTCTACCTGCACCTGGTCGGGGACCGGGGGATGGCGGTGCACCCGTGAGGCTGTTCGCCACCGCCGTGTGGTTCCAGCTGCGCATGGCCCGCCGCTCCCCGCACACCGTGCAGGTCTGCCTGACGGCCCCGCTGCTGACGGTGGTGCTGCTTGCCGTCAGCGAGAGTTCGGGGCGCGGGGACCTCTCCGGCTACGCGGTCGTCGCGCCGACCCTGATGTCGCTGTGGCTGCTGGCGCTGTACACGGCCGGCGAGCTGATCAGCGAGGAGCGGGCCCTGGGCACCCTGGAGGGGCTGGTGGCCGCACCCGCCCGCCTCGGGGTGGTGGTGATGGGCCGGCTGTGCGCGGTCACCGCCGTGGGCCTGTTCGCCTTCGCGGAGTCCTGGCTGACCGCCGGGCTGGTCTTCGGCCGGTGGATGGGCTTCCCGCATCCCCTGACGACGGCGGCCTGTGTGCTGGCCACCGGTCTCGCCACGGCCGGAACGGCCTCCGTCCTCTCGTCGCTGTTCGTGCTGATGCCGTCGGCCCGGATCGTGCAGAACACCCTGAGCTACCCGTTCTACCTGCTGGGCGGGGTGCTGGTCCCGGTGGCCGATCTGCCGGAGTGGCTGCAGCCCGTGTCCCGGCTGGTGTTCCTTTCCTGGTCCTCCGATCTGCTGCGCGACTCCCTCGGCGCGCCGCCCGTCGGCTCCCCGCTGCTGCGGCTCGCGGCGATCACCGCCCTCGGCGCGGCGGGAGCCGCCCTGGGACTGGTGCTGCTGGGCCGGGTCCTGACCACGGTGCGCCGGCTGGGCACCCTCAACCGGACGTGAGGTCCGCCATGTTCCTCCAACAGCTGCGGATCGTCGGGTACAGCGCGGCCAACGCGTGGGCCGACCTGAGGGCCGTCTACACCTGGAAGACCTGGATCTTCGGCTGGCTCGGCCGGATGCTCGCCCAGGTGACCTTCTTCACCCTCCTCGGGAGGGCCGTGGGCGGTCCGTCCGGCGCCGAGTACCTGGTCCTGGGCAACGCCCTGATGACCTGTGTGATCGAGTCCCTGTCGGTGGTGGCCTCGTCCGGCTGGGAGCGGGCCGCCGGCACGCTCGGCCTGCTCGCCGCCTCCCCGGCGCGGATCACCTCGGTGTTCGTGGGCCGGAGCCTGCAGTGGCCGGTGAGCGGGACGGGCACCTCCGTGGTGGCGCTGTTCGCGCTGGGGCCGCTGTTCGGCCTGCGCTGGGAGCCCGGTCAGGTCCTGCCCGCCGTCGGGCTGGTGGTGCTGACCGCGCTCGGCTCCTACTGCTTCGGGCTGTTCCTGGCGGCGCTGGTGCTGAACGCGAGCGGTCTGCGCAACGTCGTCTCCAATGTCGGCTACCTGCTGATGATGGCGGTCTGCGGGGTGCAGGTACCGGTCGCCTACTGGCCGGCCTGGGTGGGCGTGGTCGCCGAGGCCGTGCCGCTGACCCACACGCTCGCGGCGCTGCGCGCACTGGTGCGCGGGGACGGCGCGGCGGCGGTGGCCGGGCACGCCGCGGCCGGCGCCCTGGTGGGGCTGGGCTGGCTGGCCGCCGCGCACCTGGCGTTCGGGCTCCAGCTGGCGCGCGGCCGCAGGGCGGGAACCATCGAGTTCACCCCCTGACCGGGACGGCCCTGCCGGACGGCGGGTGCCCTTCGCCGTCCGGCAGGGCCGTCCGGCAGGGCGCCAGCGCGGCGAGGCGGACCAGGAGGTCCCGGGCGCGCGGATCGCCCAGGTGGTCGTAGAGCGCCCAGGCCCTCAGCCAGGCCCGGCGCGCCTGCGGGATCCTGCCCTGCGCGTCGAGGCAGCTGCCGAGCTGGTGCAGGGCGTGGGCGGTGCCCGCACGCATGCCCGTGCGGGCGTGGAGTTCCAGCGCCCGTCGGTAGCAGTCCTCGGCGCGGGCGTGGTCGCCCCGTTCCCGGTGCGCGGTCCCGATGAGGGTCCAGGTCGACGCCTGCATCCACAGGGACCCGTGGGCCCGGTGCAGTTCGAGGGCCAGGGAGAGCGGGGCGAGCGCCGCCTCCGGGCGCCCCTGGACGAGATGTGCCTCGCCGATCCCGACCAGCGCACTCGCCGCGCCCCAGGTGCTGCCCGTCGCCGTGAACAGTTCCAGGGCCCGGTCCACGTGCCCGGCCGCTTCCGCCACGCGGCCCTGCCGCACGCAGGACATGGCGTACGCGAGCAGCACGGCGCCCTCGCCGATGCGGTCCCCGGCGGCGGCGAACAGTTCGAGGGCGCGCCGGTAGTGGACGTCGGCCGCCTGGTGCTCGCGCAGCCCGGCACGCGCGCTGGCCAGTACCGCTTCGGCGCAGGCCCCGGCGAGCGGCCCGGTGTCGGCGTCGGCGGCTCGGCGGGCGACGTGGCCGGCGTTCAGCTGGTCGACGTGGTGATGGTGCAGGAAGAGGAAGGGCCAGAGGGAGTAGGGAAGCTGCCAGGCCACGGCGCTGCCCGCCGTCCGCGCGGCCCCGGCGCAGGCCAGCAGGTTCACGCGTTCCGTCTCGCACCATTCCAGCGCGTCGGCGGTCGAGCCGAAGCGCAGCGGCTCGCACCGCTCGGGCGGCGGATCGACCGGCGGGCGGTGGCGGCCGTCGCCCAGCAGCTGGTCGCCGGCGGCCTCGGCGGTGTGCAGGTACCAGGCGAACGTCCGCCGGACGGCGGCGGCACGCGCCTGCGCGGTCTCCTCCGCCTCGGCGCGTTCCCCCGCGTACTCGCGGAGCAGGTCGTGCATGCGGTAGCGGCCCGGCTCGACCTCGGCGAGGAGGTGGGCGGCGTGCAGCTCGCCGAGCAGCCGCGAGGCCGTCCCGGGACCTTCCCCCAGCAGTGCGGCGGCGGCGCCGACCCCCGCGACGGCGCCCGGGTGGAGCGCGAGCAGCCTGAAGGCCCGGGCCTGATCGGCCGGGAGCCTGCGGTAGGACAGCGCGAACACCGGGCGCACGGCCGCACCGGCCTCCCCGGGAAGCGCCAGTGCGTCCAGACGGGTGCCGGTCCGGCCGAGTTCGGCGGCCAGCGCCGGGGCGGCGGCCGGCCCCTGCTCGGCCATGCGCTCGGCGGCGATCTGCAGGGCCAGCGGAAGGTGGGCGCACCGCCGGGCGATGACCGCGAGCACCTCGTCCGCGCCGTCGGACGCGGCGTCCGTGTCCGACGCGCCCCGCCCGTCCTCGGCGGCGGGAACCGCGCGCCGGCCGAGCTCCCGGCGCAGCAGGAGGACGGCCTCCTCGGTGGCCAGCGGGTCCAGGCTCAGGCGCAGCGCACCGTGCCGCACGCTCAGCGCGGTCAGCCGGATGCGGCTGGTCACCAGGAACAGGCTGCTGCCGGCGGCGGGCAGCAGCGGGGCCACCTGCGCCACCGAGTCGGCGTCGTCGAGCAGCACGACCACCCGGCGCTCGGCCAGGGCGCTGCGCAGCAGTGCCATGCGCTCGGCGGGGTCCGCGGGAGCCTGCGCGGTCAGGGGACCGAGGGTGCGCAGCAGCCCGGCGGCGATGTCGCCGGCCGCCGCGGGCAGGCCGGCCCGGCCGTGGGCCTGGAGGTCCGCGAAGAGCGCTCCGTCGGGGTAGGCGCGGCTCAGACTGCGGGCGAGGGAGACGGCGAAGGTGGTCTTGCCGATGCCGCCGATCCCGTCCAGCGCGATGACGGCGGGCCCTCGCTGGCGGGCCAGGAAGGCCTCGCAGCGGGCGAGTTCCCCGTGGCGCCCCCACATCCGGCCGGCGGCGGGGAGCTGCGCCGGCACGGGTCGCGCGGGCGGGACGGGCTCGCCGGCGCCTTCCGTGCCGTCGGCGTCCGCCGGCCGCCCGGCCGGTTCCGGCGTCCCGGCCGCTGCCAGCAGCCGGGCCAGCTCGCCGTCCGTGCCCATCGTGTGGTCGCACAGGCGGGCCAGCTCGAGCGACGGCATCCGGGATCCGTTCTCGACGCGACTGAGATAGCCCTTGCTGTAATGGACCCGTTCCGACAGCCGCGCGAGCGACCAGCCGCGCTCCAGGCGTAGGGTCCGCAAACGTTCTCCGACCAACACCCTTGTGCCCCCGCATTGTTCACGGTCGGGCCGGACCCTGCTGCGGGCCGCCCGGAATTTCACCTCACGTCCGCTTGTGGACGTCAGGGCAGGAGCATCGCGTGAATAATGTATAGACCAAGTAAATTGCGGCGCGCAGCGGCGAATCCACGCCACAGGATGGCTCGGAACCACGAGTTTCGTTTCCCTACCCGCCCTGACGCCTCTCCGGGCCCTTGCCGGGGCGGCGGTCTCCTCGGGGATCGCCCGGGTCCGGGGTCCCGGGGCGGTCGAGGCGGCTCGCCTCGTCCGTGTCCTCGCGCCGGACGGGGCCGGGCCGCGGCCCGGAGCGGGATTCCCGGGGGACGGTCCGGGCCGTGTGCGGCCTGCGCCGCTGCTGCGGGTCTTCGTCGCCGTGCAGCGGGACGCCTCCGGCGCCGCCTTGCTCGTCCATGACGGAACCTCCTGCGCTGGTCCCCCTCGCCCGGCGACTGCCCGCGCGACGGTCCCGCAAACCGGCCGGCTCAGTCCTGCGGTCCGGCCGGGGCCCTGCGTTTGCGAGCCATCCGGCCGGCCACGAAGGTGCGCGGGAGGTGGCGGGCCGCGAAGGCGTACGCCTGGTACCCCCGGCCCGTGACGCTGAGCGGCCGGCGCAGGGCGAGGTCGCGCAGGGCCTTGGCCACCACCGCCTCCGGCTCCAGCCAGACGGCGTCGCGCAGGGCGCTGACGTCCATCCCGGCACGTTCCTGGAACTCGGTGCGGGTGAAGCCGGGCACCACCGCCAGGACGCGGACCCCGTACGGTGCCATGTCGATCCGGAGCGACTCGCTGAAGGCGGTGACCCAGGCCTTCGCCGCCCCGTACGTCCCGGTCGGCAGCAGTCCGGCGACCGAGGAGACGTTGAGGACCGCGCCCCGGCGGCGCTCGCGGAGGCCCGGCAGCAGGGCGTGGGTGAGGCGGAGCGGGACCTTCACCAGGAGGTCGAGCATCCGCTCCTCGTCCTCGACGGGGCTGTACGGGTAGGGGGCGGGCAGGCCGAAGCCGGCGTTGTTGACCAGGACGTCCACGGGCCGTGCGGTGTCGGCGAGCCGGTCGGCGACGGACCCGCAGCCGGCCGGGTCGAGGAGGTCGGCGGGCAGCACCTCGCAGAGCGTCCCGAAGTCCCGGCCGAGCTCCCCGGCCAGGGCCTCCAGGCGGGACTCGTCCCGGGCGACCAGGACCAGGGCGCAGCCCTTGGCGGCGAAGCCCCGGGCGAAGGCGGCGCCCAGGCCGGAGCTGGCCCCGGTGATCAGAACGGTGGTGGTCAAGCGGTTCACGTCCTCGGTGGTGCGGACGGCGCCGGCGGTTCAGGCGGCGCCGGGTACGGGGGCGAAGGCGGCGGTCTCGGGCGAGGCGTAGGCCTGGGCCACGTCCACCAGGAAGCGGGCCTCGTCGTCCAGGCCGCCGCCCTCCGCGGAGGTCTGCATCGCGGCCGGCAGCTCCAGGGCGGGGGCCTGCGCCGGCTGCCCGGGCAGTCCGGCGAGCTTGGCCCGGCGTGCCTCCTTCAGGACGCAGGCCAGCGCGGCGGCCGTGTGCCGCTGCTCGGGGATGCGGCTGCCGGCGACGTGGCCGCGCGCCAGCTCGGGGACGCCGGGGGCCACGTACTCCCCCAGGATCAGGATGGCGTCGCGGGTCTCGATGACCTTGCGGTAGACGAGCAGGTTGCGCGGCATGGGCGGCCAGAGCAGCTCCAGCACCCGGCCGGCGCGGGGCTGGGAGAGGACCACGTGCGGCACGGCCTGGACCAGGTCCCGCCACAGCGGCCACAGCCGCCAGGCGGTGGCGGTGTCGGCGAGGGTGAGGCGGAGGGTGAACAGGGTGGGCACGAGGATGGCGGCGGCGCGCAGCAGCCCGTGCAGGTTCATCAGCAGCGGCAGGGCGGGCGCCGCCCAGGTGCTCGCGAACAGGGCCTTGAGGAGGTAGGCGAACCAGAACAGCCAGGCCAGGCCGGTGCCCAGACCGAACAGCCGCAGTCCGGCGGCCAGTCCCCGGCTCTCGGTGCGGCGGCCGTAGCGCCAGCACACGTACACGCAGATGGTGTTGGCGATCAGGTGGGCGGAGACCAGCACGAGCCAGTACGGCAGGGAGGGCACGGGTGCGCCGGAGGACGGGATGGTGTGCGTGCCGTGTGCGGGCGCGGCGGCGTCCAGGGCGACGAGGGTGGTGAGCCAGACCAGGGTGCCGGCCCAGGATGCGCGTTGGAGGCCGCGCCCGCGGGTGGCGGCGGCCACGAAGTAGAGCACGGCGCCCGCCGACAGGACCCCGGTGAGGTTGCGGACGAGTCCGATGGCGTGCGCGTACGAGGCCTCGCGACGCAGGGCGTACGCGACGACGTCGGGCAGGTTCAGGGTCATCGCGGCGGCCGCGGTGGCGACGGCGAGCCAGAGCCCGCGCTGCTGCGGCGAGCGCAGCGCGCCGGGGGCCCGCAGCAGCACCGCGAGCCACAGGCAGACGACGCTGGGGACCGCCAGCCGGTCGCCGAGCGCGGCGAGTTCAGCTGCCATCGCGATGGCCCCGCTCGTACCCCATGGCGGATTCCAGCCGTGCGAGCGCTCCCCGGGGGCCGGGAGCGGGCCGGGGACGGCCGGCTCCCGAGGTGCGGATGCGGATCATGCTCGCGAGCATCTCCGCCTCCTGCTCCTGGCGGGTGGTGTAGTTGGTGCGCCCGAGGACCACGGGGGCGTGGCCGCCGTTCTCCTCGCCCTCCAGGGAGTGGTGGCCGAAGAGGATGTGGCCCAGCTCGTGGAGCACGATGTGCTCGCGGTGCAAGGGGGTGGTGTGGGCCTCGTAGAAGACGTAGTCCACGGTCTCGGTGCCCACCCACAGCCCGCAGACGCCCGATTCGGCGGCTTCGCGGGGCAGGGGGTGGAGCCGGATCGGACGGCCGCGCCGGTCGGCTATGCGGGCGCACAGGGCGTCCAGGGAGAACGGGTGCGTCAGATCCATGTGACCGAGAATCATCTCGCAGCGTCTGCGCAGGCTGAGATTCCGGTAGGGCATGTGTTCCCTCTTCGGACCCTTTCTCGGGCAGCGTCGGTAGGCGTGGGTGGGCATCGGCATAACGTCCTGTGCCTTGAGGCGGCCTCGGGAGCGCGGTCCCGGACGGGGAAACGCGGAACGCCCGTCCGAGCGAGACGAACGGGCGTTCCACCATGCCTACCGATCACGTGCGGGAGTTGGCAAGGACGGCCGCTTTCCGGGGGTCTTATCCGGCCAGAACTGCCGACCCTGCCGGCCGCGGCGGCCCGGGGCCGTCCCTCGTCCCCCTACCGCTTGCGGCGGTCCTCCTGACCACCGGTGAGGCCGGCGCGGCGCAGGGCGTCGGCCATGGCGCTGTTGGCGGGGGCCGGGGCGCCGGAACGCTGGCCTCCGCCGCCGCCCTGGCGCTGGCCGCCGCCGCGCTGGCCCTGGCCCTGGCCGCGGCCCTCGCCCTGGCCGCGCTGCTGCGGGGGACGGCCGCCGCCCCGGCGCTCGTCGCGCTGGCGCGGCGCGCCGGCCCCGCGCTCCGCGCCGGCCTCGTCGTCCAGGCGCAGGGTGAGCGAGATCCGCTTGCGCGGGATGTCCACGTCCATGACCTTGACCTTGACGATGTCGCCCGGCTTGACCACGTCCCGGGGGTCCTTGACGAAGGTGTTCGACAGGGCGGACACGTGCGCCAGGCCGTCCTGGTGGACGCCGATGTCGATGAAGGCGCCGAAGGCGGCCACGTTGGTGACGACGCCCTCCAGGACCATCCCGGGGGCCAGGTCTCCGATCTTCTCCACGCCCTCCTTGAAGCTGGCCGTCCTGAAGGCGGGGCGCGGGTCGCGGCCCGGCTTCTCCAGCTCGCGCAGGATGTCGGTGACGGTGGGCAGGCCGAAGGCCTCTGTGACGAACTCGTCCGGGCGCAGGGAGCGCAGGACGGCGGTGTTGCCGATCAGGGCCGCCACCTCGCCGCCCGCCTTCTTGCCCATGGCCCGCACCACCGGGTAGGCCTCGGGGTGCACGGCGGAGGCGTCGAGCGGGTCGTCGCCGCCGCGGATGCGCAGGAAGCCCGCGCACTGCTCGTACGCCTTCGGGCCGAGCCGGGCGACGTCCTTGAGGCCCTTGCGGCTGCGGAAGGGGCCGTTGGCGTCGCGGTGGGCCACGATGTTCTCGGCGAGGGTGCCGCTGATGCCCGAGACCCGCGAGAGCAGGGGCGCGGAGGCGGTGTTGACGTCCACGCCGACGCCGTTGACGCAGTCCTCGACGACCGCGTCGAGGGAGCGGGAGAGCTTCACCTCGGACAGGTCGTGCTGGTACTGGCCGACGCCGATGGACTTCGGGTCGATCTTCACGAGCTCGGCCAGGGGGTCCTGGAGACGGCGGGCGATGGAGACCGCTCCGCGCAGCGACACGTCCATGCCGGGCAGTTCCTGCGAGGCGAAGGCGGAGGCCGAGTACACGGAGGCGCCGGCCTCGGAGACCATCACCTTGGTCAGCCCGAGTTCGGGGTGGCGGGCGATGAGGTCGCCGGCGAGTTTGTCCGTCTCGCGGGAGGCCGTGCCGTTGCCGATGGCGACCAGCTCGACGTCGTGCTCCTTCGCCAGGCGGGCGAGGGTGGCCAGGGACTGGTCCCACTTGTTGGCGGGAACGTGCGGGTGGATCACGTCCGTGGCGACGACCTTGCCGGTGGCGTCGACGACGGCGACCTTCACGCCGGTGCGGAAGCCGGGGTCGAGCCCGAGGGTGGCGCGGGTGCCGGCGGGGGCGGCGAGCAGCAGGTCGCGGAGGTTGGCCGCGAAGACCCGTACGGCCTCGTCCTCGGCGGCGGCGCGCAGCCGGGTCCGCAGGTCGATGCCGAGGTGGACCTGGATCTTCGTGCGCCAGGCCCAGCGGACGGTGTCGGCGAGCCACTTGTCGCCGGGGCGGGCGCGGTCGGCGATGCCGAAGCGGCGGGCGATCAGGCCCTCGTAGGTGGAGGGGCCGGGGACTTCCGAGGGCTCCTCGGGCTCCAGGTCCAGGCTGAGCACCTCCTCCTTCTCGCCCCGCAGCATGGCCAGGACGCGGTGGGAGGGCAGGGCGGTGAAGGGCTCGGTGAAGTCGAAGTAGTCGGAGAACTTGGCACCCGCCTCCTCCTTGCCCTCGCGGACCTTCGCGGCGAGCCGGCCGCGGCCCCACATGCGCTCGCGGAGGTCGCCGATGAGGTCGGCGTCCTCGGCGAACTTCTCGGTCAGGATGGCGCGGGCGCCCTCCAGGGCGGCGGCCGGGTCCGCCACCCCCTTGCCGGCGTCGACGAACGCGGCCGCGGCGGCAACCGGTTCGGCGGAGGGGTCGGCCAGCAGCCCCTCGGCGAGCGGCTCCAGGCCGGCCTCGCGGGCGATCTGGGCCTTGGTGCGCCGCTTGGGCTTGAAGGGGAGGTAGATGTCCTCCAGCCGGGCCTTGGTGTCGGCCGCGGTGATCCGGGCCTCCAGTTCGGCGTCGAGCCTGCCCTGCTCCCGCACGGAGTCGAGGATCGCCGCGCGGCGGTCCTCCAGCTCGCGCAGGTAGCGCAGCCGCTCCTCCAGGGTGCGCAGCTGCGCGTCGTCGAGCATCTCGGTCGCTTCCTTGCGGTAGCGCGCGATGAACGGCACGGTGGAGCCGCCGTCGAGCAGCTCGACGGCGGCCTTGACCTGCCGTTCCCGTACGCCGAGCTCCTCGGCGATCCTGCCTTCGATGGACATCGTCGTCACTGCGGTCCCGCCTGCCTTCGTGCCTTCGTGCGTGTGCGTGGAAGGCTGCAATTGTGGCAGGTGCGGGTGACGGCGGCGGGGAGCCCCTCAGCCCTTTCCGAAGAGGTCGGGCGGAAAGGCCCCGGCGCCGATGGCCCGCTGGACGAGGGCCCCGCCGAGCGCGTGGAGCCGGGCGACGCCGTCCGCGCCGAGGTGCTCGTACGGGGCGGCGTCCAGGCGGTCGGTCTCCGTCTCCAGCCGCTCGCGCAGGGCGTGGCCCGCTTCGGTGAGCTCGCCGTCGGCGTCGAGGACGCCGCGGGCGCGGAGCCGGTCGGCGGCGGCGTCGAGGTCGGACTGCTCCCAGCCGCGGATGCTCTTGACCCACTTCGCGGTCATGCCGCGGCCCGTGGCGGTGTGGCTGACGAGCGCCTCCAGCGGGTCGAGGCCGGTGAGGAGGAGGGCGGCGAGGTGCCCGTCGCCGCGGTGCTCGCGCAGCAGGGTCGTGGCATGCCAGAGCCGCAGGTGCGGCTCCTCGGGGACGGGGAGGTCGGCATGGGCGGCGTAGAGGGTCCGGCCGTGCCGGGTGCAGGCCTCGGTGGCCCGTATGGCGAGGTCGGCGGCCTCGGCGAGCTCGGGCGAGGCGATGGTCCCGGGGCCCAGGAGGCGGCGCAGGGACCGGTCGGCGGCGCGCAGGCGCGCGGCGAGGACCTGCTCGGGGGTGGCGGTGTCCCAGACGGCGGGCAGGTACCGGGTGACGAGGTCGTGGCGGTAGTTGTAGAAGGTCGCGGTGACCGTGCCGGGGCCGACGGCGCCCATGGCCGCGGAGCGGCCGGCGAGGTTGACGGCCACCCGGTGGGTGATGCCGAGGGCGCCGAACTCCTCGAAGATCTCCGGGGAGAAGTAGCTGGTGGCGTGGAGGGGGTTGATGGCGGCGTGCCAGCAGCGGCGTGCGGCGTGCGGGTCGATGCTCATGAGCGCACCCTACCGACTAGCCGGTATGCTGCCTACCCTCCCAGGGGCGGATACGCACGCGGCGCGGGGCGCATTCGCGCCAACCTGGCCCCCGCCGCGCAGGTGCGGGAAAGCCGCAGAACGGACTCCCCCGACCCCGCGTCCCACGGACGGCGCACCGCACGGGGCCGTGATCGTGACGGCCGAATGGCGATCGTGTGACAGCAGGGACCATGGACATGACCTGAGGGACCACGGGTGAATACGGTCGAACGACGTACGACGGACGTCGAACCGATCTGTCTCCCCTACCCCTTGGAGCTCTTCGTGTACCGCAAAATGATCGCCCCGAGCGTCCTGGCCGCCTCCCTCCTGCTGGTGATCCCGGCATCGGCGGCCGGCTCCGTCCAGGGCGCGCCCGGGATCGGCGACAGCTACTACCCGGAGAGCGGGAACGGCGGCTACGACGTCTCCCACTACGACCTGCGCCTGCAGTACCAGCCGAAGACGGACCTGCTGGAGGGCACGGCCACCCTCCTCACCACCGCCAAGCAGGACCTGTCCCGCTTCAACCTGGACTTCGGCCTCAAGGTGAGCGAGATCCGGGTCAACGGGGCCAAGGCGAAGTTCGCCACCGCCGGCGCGCACGAGCTGGAGGTCACCCCCGCGCAGCCGCTGGCCAAGGGCAGTCAGGCGACCGTCGTCGTCAAGTACGCCGGAAAGCCCTCGGAGTTCAAGATCGACGGCTGGTCCGCCTGGCAGCGCACCCCGGACGGCGGCATCGCGGCTCAGGAGCCCGACTCGGCCGTCTGGTGGTTCCCGAGCAACGACCACCCGCTCGACAAGGCCACCTTCGACGTCTCGGTCAACGTCCCGGACGGCACCCAGGCCATCAGCAACGGCGTGCTCCAGTCGCAGACCTCCCGCCTCGGCTGGACCCGCTACAACTGGCGCTCCAACAAGCCGCAGGCCACCTATCTGGCCACCCTCGCCATCGGCCGGTTCGACATCACCACCGACAGGACGGCGAGCGGCCTGCCGATCCTCAACGCGTACAGCAAGGACCTCGGCGACAACGCGGGCTCGGCGCGCGCGAGCGTCGAGCGGACCGGCGAGGTCGCGGAGTGGCTGGAGTCGGTCTTCGGCCCGTACCCCTTCAACGCGCTGGGCGGCTACGTCCCGAACGTGCCCTCCGGCTTCGCGCTGGAAACCCAGACGCGGCCGTTCTACAGCCCGCGCCAGTTCGCCAACGGCGCGAACGTCTCCGTCGTCGTGCACGAGCTGGCCCACCAGTGGTACGGCGACAGCGTGTCCGTGGACAACTGGAAGGACATCTGGGTCAACGAGGGCTTCGCCCGCTACGCCCAGTGGCTGTGGTCGGAGAAGGAGGGCGAGGGCACGGCGCAGGAGCTGGCGCAGTGGACGTACGACAACCGTCCGGCCGAGGACCCGTTCTGGCAGGTCAAGCCGGGTGACCCGGGCGCCGAGAACCAGTTCCACGGGGCCGTCTACGACCGCGGCGCGATCGCGATCCAGGCGCTGCGCAACGAGGTCGGCGACGAGAGGTTCTTCCAGATCCTCAAGGGCTGGCCGACCGAGCGGGCCTACGGGAACGCCAAGGTCGGGGACTTCGTCCGGTACGCGGAGAAGGTCTCGAACAAGCCGCTCGCCCAGCTCTTCGACACCTGGCTGTACACCCCCGGCAAGCCGTCCTTCGGCGCCCCCGCCGCCCAGGCGGGCTCCCGCTCCCTGGCCCCGGCGAAGCCGGCCGTGGAGCCGAAGTCCTGGAAGAAGATCGCCGCGACGAACACCATCCACGACCACTGACCGACCGACCGACCGCGGTACGCGGACGCGCGCCGGGAGCCCTCAGCGGGCCCCGGCGCGCCGGCGCGCCCGTGCGGCGCGGGCCCGCGGGAGGTAGCGCAGCCGTTCGGGCAGGAGCGGTACGACAAGCCGCACGGCGGTGCTGAACCGCCGCAGCCGCCGCTCCTGGGCCGGCGTCCACTCCAGGCCGATGGCGGAACGGGCGTCGGGCGGCATGTAGCCGACGGTGACGAACGCGCGGAAGCGCAGGTAGCCGGGGCGCAGGAGCGGCCAGGTGATCCGCAGCAGCAGCCGCAGCGCCCGGGAGGCCGGCTCGGGGCGCGGCAGGTCCGCATCGGTGGCGACCAGCTCGCGGGCGACCTTGGTCGGCTCGATCTCCTCGGCCAGCATCCGGTGGTAGTACGGCCAGAACTCCTCGATGCTCTGCGGCATGTCCCGGTCGCGCAGCCCCAGGATCCGGCCCACCTGGAGCCACTCCCGGTACATCTGCCGTTCCTGGGCGGGGGTGGTGCGGCGGAAGAGGTAGCGGCCGGCGTACTGGGCGACCGGGAAGCCGGTGGCGTGCACCCAGGCGTAGCAGGCGGGGTCCAGGGAGTGGTAGTGCCGGCCCCGGGTGTCGGTGCCCTGGATCTCCTTGTGCAGGCGGCGCACCCGGCGTCCCTCCGCGGCGGCCTCCTCCCCGCCGTAGACCCACAGCATCACGGAGCGCAGCGAGCGCTCGCCGCGCCCCCAGGGGTCGGTGCGGAAGACCGAGTACCGGTCGACACCGGCCCCGACGGCCGGGTGGGCGACCTGCATCGTGAAGGCCGCGGGCAGGGTCAGCAGGGAGCGGATGTCCCCCGCGGTGCTCCACAGCACCCCGCCGGGCGGCGGAGGCTCGGGATCGAGGCGCCTGACGGGGCCTTCGGGGGAGATGCGACCCGTGCGGTTCATGAGTTCCATTATGCGAGCGCGAGAAGTCGCGGGCCGGACAGAAAGTCTTGTCACGGGTGTTACCCCGAAGTAACCGCGGCTGCTTGGATGACGGCGTCGATCTTCCCCCGCAGGATTCCACAGGACCGATGGAGACCTCCATGCCGCAGATCCCGCCCCGCAGCCGCGCCGCCGCCACGGCCGTCGCCGCGACCGCCGCCGCCGCGGCCCTCGCCCTCGCCTCCGCGCCCGCCGCCACGGCCGCCGAGACCGCTGCCGCGCCCCGGATGAGCGTCCTGACGTACAACACGTTCCTGATGAGCAAGAACCTCTACCCGAACTGGGGCCAGGACCACCGGGCCGCAGAGATCCCCAAGGCCTCCTTCTTCCAGGGCCACGACGTGGTGGTCCTCCAGGAGGCCTTCGACAACGGAGCCTCGGACGCGCTGAAGGCGAACGCCGCCGCCCAGTACCCGTACCAGACCCCGGTCGTGGGCCGCAGCAAGAGCGGCTGGGACGCCACGGGCGGCTCGTACTCCTCCACCACCCCGGAGGACGGCGGAGTCACGGTCCTCAGCAAGTGGCCGATCGTGCGCAAGGAGCAGGTGGTGTACAAGGACGCCTGCGGCGCCGACTGGTGGTCCAACAAGGGCTTCGCGTACGTGGTGCTGGACGTCAACGGCACCAGGGTGCACGTGGTCGGCACGCACGCCCAGTCCACCGACCCGGGCTGCGGCGCGGGCGAGGCGGCGCAGATGCGCAGCCGCCAGTTCAAGGCGATAGACGCGTTCCTGGACGCCAGGAACATCCCGGCGAACGAACAGGTCATCGTGGCGGGCGACATGAACGTCGACTCCCGCAGCGCGGAGTACTCCTCGATGCTCGCGGACCTCGACCTGGCCGGCGCCGACACCCGCACGGGCCACCCGTACTCCTTCGACACGGCGCTCAACTCGATCGCCAACTACCGCTACCCGACGGACCCCCGCGAGGACCTGGACTACGTCCTCTACCGCAAGGGCAACGCCCGCCCGTCGGGCTGGGAGAACAACGTGGTCAAGGAGCAGTCGGCCCCCTGGACGGTCTCCAGCTGGGGCACGTCGTACACGTACTCCAACCTCTCGGACCACTACCCGGTCGTGGGCCGCTGATCGCGGCCTGCCCCGCTCCTCCCCTCGATGGGCGCAGCGGGGCCGGCCCGGCGGGACCGGGGGTCGACGGGACCTGGGCCGGGCGGTCTCAGGGAGGTGTTGGGGGTTTCCCGCCAGGCAGCGCGTAGCGAGCTGACGCGTGCGGCGGCCCGGCACCGGTCACGCCGGATGCGGCCCGGATGCCCAGTCCGCCGGCCCCCGGTCTGCCCGGCTCGGTGCTGGTCCCGCCGCGTGCCTCTCTCCGGTCCGTCCCGTTCGTTCGGGGGTTTCCCGGCAGTCTTCGGCTCTTCGTGGCGGGACGCCCTGTCAAGGGTGGAGCGCAGCGACATCGCGAAGCGACGCGACGGAGGAGCGCCGTTGACAGGGCGGCCCGACGCGGAAGGACGAGGAGACTGACGGGAAACCCCGAGGCCTCCCCACACCGCCCGGCCGAGACCCCGCCCTCCCGGGTCCCGGCCGACCGTCGAGTCCCCGCCGGCGGTCAGTCCCCCTCGTACAGCCCCTCGATCAGGGCTCCGTACCGCTCCCGGACCACCCGGCGCCGGAGTTTCAGCGTCGGGGTGAGTTCGCCCGTCTCCGGGCCCCACTCCTCGGCCAGGAGGCGGTAGCGCTTGATCTGTTCCGTGCGGTTGAGGCGGGCATTGGCGGTCTCCACCGCGCGGGCGGTCTCCTCCAGGATCGCCGGGTGGGTGGCCAGGTCGGCCAGGGTGGTCGCCTCGATACCACGGGCGGCGGCCCAGGCCGGGGCCAGCTCGGGGTCCAGTACCAGCAGGGCGACGAGGTAGGAGCGGCCATCGCCGTGGACCAGGGCCTGGCCGATCAGCGGGTGCTCCTTGACGGTGTTCTCCACCAGGGCCGGGGCCACGTTCTTGCCGTTCGAGGTGATGATCAGCTCCTTCTTGCGGTCGGTGAGCCACAGGAAGCCGTCCTCGTCGATCCGGCCGATGTCCCCCGTGGGGAACCAGCCCTCGGCGTCGGCGGCGCCCTCCACCGTCCCGTCGGGCCGCAGGTAGCCGTCGAAGACGGTCGCTCCGCGTGCGAGGACCTCCCCGTCCTCGGCGAGCCTGAGCTCCAGCCCCTCGATGGGCCGGCCCACCGAGCCCAGCCGGAAGCCTCCGGGGCTGTTGCTGTTGACGGTGCACACGCCGGAGGTCTCGGTCAGGCCCCAGGCGTCCATGATGGTGATCCCCCAGCCCGCCCAGAAGCGGACCACGTCGATCGGCATCGGCGCGGTCGCGCTGGCCGTCCACAGGAGCCGGTCCAGCCCCGCCAGCCGCAGCAGCGGGTCCAGCACCCGCTCCTTCGCCTCCGCGTACGCGGCCTCCAGCGCGGCCGGGACCTCCTCGCCGCGCTCCCGGTGGCCCGCCCGGGCGCGAGCCACGTCCCCGGCCTCCTCGATGGCGCGCCGCTGCTCCTCCGGGAGGCCCGCGAGCACCGCCCGTACGCCCGCGGCGAGCTTCTCCCAGACCCGGGGCACGCCGAAGAACTGCACGGGCCGCAGCTCGCGGACCGCGGCGGCCACCGCGGCGGGGTCGGCGACGAGCCGGACGTGCGCGGCGCGCAGCAGCGGCAGGTAGATGCCGAGGAGCCGTTCGGCGATGTGGGCGAAGGGCAGGTAGCAGACGTGGTCGGCGTGCTCGGGGAGGTCCACGTGCCGGTCGAGGCGCACGGACTGGAGCAGGATGTTGCGGTGGCTGAGCCGTACGCCCTTGGGGTCACCGGTGGTGCCGGAGGTGTAGACGACCGTCAGGGGGTCCTCGGGGCGGGCCTCCTGCCAGGCCTTCTCGAAGGCGTCGGCGCGGTGGAGGCGGGCCCCGCTCGCGCAGAGGGAGGCGTAGGTGGTGTGGGGGCCGGCCTCGGCGGCCTCGGCGACGACGAGGCGTTCCAGCGGGGTGGCGGGGTCCTCCAGCAGCGGTGCCCACCGGGCGAGTTCGCGGGCGCCCTCGACGACGGCGAGCCGGGCCCGGCTGTGGCGGGCGATGTGGGCGATCTGCTCCGGCGCGGAGGTCCCGTAGACGGTGACGGGGACGGCGCCGAGGTGGACGAGGGCGAGGTCGCTGAGCCAGTGCTCGGGCCGGTTGCCCATCATCAGCAGGACGTGCTCGCCGCGGGCGACGCCCAGGGCGGTGTATCCGGCGGCAAGGACGGCGACGCGGCGGCGGGCCTCGCTCCAGGTGAGGGTCTGCCAGCCGTCCCCGGTGCGCCAGGAGAGGGCGGGCAGGTCCGGGTGTTCGGCGGCGTTGCGGGCGAGCAGGGACGGGAGGGTGAGGTCTTCGGGACGTCCGGGCAGTCGCAGGTTCGTGGTCATGGGCAGCTCCTGGCCGTTTCACATCGTTGGTGCGACAGCAATACTGTTGAACCCGAGCCGTGCAGCAGAGAGCGAGGCGCAGACGATGGCCGACCACCGGGCGACCGAGCCGATGCTCACCGTCGACGAGCTGGCGTCGAAGGCCGGTGTCACCGTCCGCACCGTACGGTTCTACAGCACGCGCGGGCTTTTGCCCCCACCCGTGATCGGACCCCGTCGGGTGGGGCACTACGGCCCGGAGCACCTGTCGCGGCTGGCGCTGATCGAGGAGCTCCAGCACCAGGGGATGACCCTGTCGGCGATCCAGCGCTACCTGGACGCGCTCCCCGACGACCTGAGCGCGCACGACCTGGCGATCCACCGGGCGCTGGTGGCGGCCTGGGCGCCGGACGCGGCGCGGGAGGTCTCGCGGGCGGAGTTGGAGAAGCGGGCCGGGCGGAGCCTGTCGGACGGCGATCTGCGCCGGCTGGCCGCGATGAACGTGATCGCGTGCCGCGGTGAGGGGTTCCGGGTGGATCTGTCCCTGATGCGCCTGGGGGTGGCCCTGCTCGACGTGCCGATCTCCCACGAGACGATCCTCTCGGCGCGCTCGGTCGTGCTGGAGCACGCCCGGGCCACGGCGCACGAGCTGACCCACCTGTTCCGGGACGAGGTATGGGGCCCGTTCACCGAGGACGAGAGCGATCCCGAGCGGGTCGAGTCGATGAAGGCGCTCTCCGCCCACATGCAGCCGATGGTGGTGCAGGCTCTGGTGACGGCGTTTCAACGGTCCCTGCGGGAGGAGCTGCGGGCGGCCTTCGCCGCCGAGGAGTGAGTCGGTGCCGGCGCGCGGCCCACCCGCGGCTGCGGGGCCCCGGCCTGCCGGCGGTGCACCGCTCCGGCCACCCCGACAGCGGCCGCGAACAGCAGCCACGCGGGGCCCGAGGTCAGGGCCACACCGAGCATGACGAAGCGCAGCTGCCCGGTGTCGGGGAGGAGGTCGCACGCCGTCCCCGCGGGCAGACAGGACATCACCGCCCCCGGCAGCGCGATCAGCGTGAGCAGGGCCAGCGTCCCGCAGCCCAGCACCGCCACCATGCCCCGCGCCAGCCGCAGCGGGGCGTGGTCCCGGGTGGCCCGCGCCGCGGCCCACAGCTGGGCGAGCCCGCACGGTGGGAACACAAGCCACCACTGCTCCAACGCAAACAGCAGCACCAGGCACAGCACCCCCGCCCCTAGGCCGGCGGGCACCCCCAACCGGACGGCACGTCCCGCCGTGGGCACGGGCGGGCCGAAGCCGGTCGCTGGCGGTGCGCCGCGCGGGCGGCGGGCCAGGGCGTACCCGAGGACCGGCAGCAGGGCCCCCGTCAGCTCCAGGGGGAACAGAACAGTGGAGAGGCGGCCCGACAGGAGCACCGCGGTTCCCCCGACGAACAGCACGGCGCCGGGTACGGCGGGAGCGACGAACGATGCGGCGTAGATCATCAGGGCAGGCAGCCGCAACAGGAAGTCGAGCATGCCGAACAGGCCGGCGACCGAAGCCGTGAGGACGGCGGCCAGGACGAGGCGGGGCCGGCGCGCCCGCTCCAGTACGGGTTGCCAGGCCTCGGCCAGGGCCGCCAGCCAGCGCAGCAGCGACCACCCGGCCAGGCACATCAGGGCCGTGTACGGCAGGGCGTACGACAGCCCCTTCACGCCGGGGATGAGGGAGACCCACACGCGGTGCGCCCCGAGCAGGTCCGACACGCACAGTCCGAGGCCGAGGCCGAGCCCCGCGGCCCGCAGCCGTGGCACGGCGCCGTCCGTGACGGTCCGCCACACCACTGTGCCGGCCGCGCCGGTCAGCAGCAGGGCGGCGAGCAGCGCGGCGACCGCATCGGGCAGCGGGCCGGACCGGGAGACCCCGCCCGCCGGACCGAGAGCGATGATGTCGTGGAGGAAGGCGACCGCGGCGCCGACCGCCGCCATGTCCCAGAACCCCGTGAGTGAGGGCGGCCGGCCGGCCGCCAGAGCCGCCAGGCGCTGGGCCGGCACGGGATGGACCCGCCGCAGAAGCGCCAGCCGGCCGGCGGTGGCGGTGGCGGCGGGGCCGGGGGCATCCGGAGCGACGCGGGGCCCGTACACCTCGAAGAGCCGCCGCAGGGAGTCGCTGGACCCCTCCCATTCGCACACGCGCGCGTCCGCGTACAGCTCGCGGCTCCGCAGCACGGCACGGGTCAGCAGGGTCACCAGGACGCCCAGGAGCCCCATCTGGCAGGCGAAGAGTGCGAGCGCTGCCAACTGGACCGTGTCCGCCACCGTCGGCGCCAGGAAGAGCGCGAGCGCGACGGCACCCAGCATCGGCGGCCCGCAGGCCCGCCACACGATCAGGGTGAGGAATCCGATGTCCAGGTCGCGGTTGCGGATGTGGGCGAGCTCGTGGAGCACGACCGCCCGGAACGCCGGCCGGTCCCTGCCGTACAGGGCGAGCAGTCCGCCGCTGAGCAGCACCTGCCGCCGGCCCGCCCGGCCGAAGGCCAGCGCGGCCACCGTCGGGTCCAGGGGCTCCGTCAGGAAGGCCACCCGGGCCCGCACTCCCGTCTCGCGCAGGAGCGCCGTGAGGTACGCGGACAGCTCCGGCATGCCGGTGAGCGGCCGGTAGCCGCGCCGGACGGACCGCCAGCGGGGCAGCGCCAGGTAGACCCCGGCGAGTGCCAGCACCAGGCAGCCGGTGGCGGCGAGCGGGAGCAGGCGTCCGGCCGTGCCCCGCGGATCGGTGCAGCCGGACTCGAAGTCGGGGACGAACACGGCCGGGTCCTCGGCGCGCCGGCGGGCGGCCTCGGCGCCGGCACGCCCGACGCAGTCCAGGTACGCCTGCAACTCTTCGAGGTTCAAGGCGTTCAGGACGACGGTCGCCGTCGCGTTCACCGCCAACGCCGTCACGGCCGCCACGGACGCGATGAGCAGGACGAAGCGGACGGTCGTCCCCGACGGCAGGGCGAACGGCCCGGCGGACGCCCCGCGCGCCGGGGGGACGGGTAACGGGCGCGCGGTCACCCCGCGGCGTCCGCCGGGCCCGGGGCGCCCTCCGCGGGGCCGGGGCCCTCGGCCGGCACCGCCGTGAGGGTGGCCAGCTCGGCGACGATGCCGTCCGCGATCGCCTGGGCGGCCGGTTCCGGTACCCGCAGGCGCAGGGCCGTGTCGTAAGCGACGTGGCGCAGCTCGGCGAGCTGGTGCGCGGACAGCGGCTCGCGGGAGGGCAGGACGGGCGACGGCTGGGCCCCGGGCTCGCGGCGGCGGCGCCGGAACCAGCCCCGCAGGCCCTGCCGGGCGGTGTCGGCCACCTGGTCGGCGGCCTGTTGGGAGAGGCGGTCGAGCACCTGCACGGCCGCGGTCAGCGCGACCGTGCCGAGCAGAGCGGCGGCCGTCTCCAGCCCCAGGCCCAGCGCTTCACCGCGTCGGGCGCCGCCGCCGAGCCGCCGGTGCCCGGGAGCGTCGTGGAAGGCCAGCGCCGTCATCTCGAACTGCGGCAGCTCGTGCGGGGCCGCCCGCTCCACCGCTCGCCGCGCCAGCCGTGTCGCCACGTCCCGGTCGTACGCCCCCATGCCGATCGCCCCCGTCCGGCCGTCCAGCCCCGTGGGGGCAGGGTACGCCGGAGACCGGCGGGAGAGGGAGGGTTCGCGCACCGGGGTCCGGAACCCGCCCTCCCCTGTCTTGACGCACCGTCAGTCGGAGTACGTCTCGCCGCGCTCGGCCTTCGCCACCAGGGAGGCCGGCGGGGTGAAGCGCTCGCCGTAGGTGGCGGCGAGCTCGCGGGCACGGGCTACGAAGCCGGGCAGGCCGCCCTCGTAGCCGTTGATGTACTGGATCACTCCACCGGTCCAGGCGGGGAATCCGATGCCCATGATGGAGCCGATGTTGGCGTCGGCGACGGAGGTGAGCACGCCCTCGTCCAGGCAGCGGACGGTGTCCACGGCCTCGGCGAAGAGCATCCTCTCCTTCATGTCCTCGAAGGGGACCTGGGCGGCGTCCGGCTTGGCGAAGTGCTCGCGCAGGCCGGGCCAGATGCGGGTGCGCCTGCCGGTCTCGTCGTACTCGTAGAAGCCGGCGCCCCCGCTGCGGCCGGGGCGGCCGAAGTCGTCGACCATGCGGTCGATGACGCGGTCGGCGGGGTGCTCGGTCCACTCGCGGCCCTCGGCCTCGAAGGCCTTGCGGGTCTCGTTGCGGATCTTGCGCGGGAGGGTGAGGGTGAGCTCGTCCATCAGGGAGAGCACCTTGGCCGGGTAGCCGGCCTGGGCGGCGGCCTGTTCGACGGAGGCGGGCTCGATGCCCTCACCGACCATCGCGACGCCCTCGTTGATGAACTGGCCGATGACGCGCGAGGTGAAGAAGCCGCGCGAGTCGTTGACCACGATGGGGGTCTTGGCGATCTGGCGGACCAGGTCGAAGGCACGGGCGACGGCCTCGTCGCCGGTGCGCCCGCCCTTGATGATCTCGACCAGCGGCATCCTGTCGACGGGCGAGAAGAAGTGCAGGCCGATGAAGTCGGCGGGGCGCGCGACCCCTTCGGCGAGGCCGGTGATGGGGAGGGTGGAGGTGTTGGAGCAGAGCAGGGCGTCGGGGGCGACGACGTCCTGGATCTCCTGGAACACCTTGTGCTTGAGGGCGGTGTCCTCGAAGACGGCCTCGATGACGGCGTCGCAGCCCGCCAGGTCGGCGGCTTCGGCGGTCGGGGTGATCCGGGCGAGCAGCTCGGCCCGCTTGGCCTCGGTGGTGCGGCCCTTGGCGAGCGCCTTGTCGAGCAGCTTCTCGGAGTACGCCTTGCCCTTGGCGGCGGCCTCGGGGGTGATGTCCTTGAGGACCACCTCGATGCCCGCGCGGGCGCAGGAGTAGGCGATGCCCGCGCCCATCATGCCGGCGCCGAGGACGGCGACCCTGCGGACCTCGCGCGGCGGGATGCCCTGGGGGCGGCTGCGGCCGGCGTTGACGGCCTGGAGGTCGAAGAAGAAGGCCTGGATCATGTTCTTCGCGGTCTGGCCGGTGACCAGCTCGGTGAAGTAGCGGGCCTCGATGGTCAGCGCGGTCTCGAAGTCCACCTGGGAGCCTTCGACGGCGCAGGCCAGGATGTTGCGCGGGGCCGGGTACGGGGCTCCGTTCAGCTGCTTCTTGAGGTTGGCGGGGAAGGCCGGCAGGTTGGCGGCGAAGCGCGGGTTGGACGGCGTGCCGCCGGGGATCTTGTAGCCGGGGACGTCCCAGGGCTGCTTCGACTCGGGGTTGGCGTCGATGAAGGCGCGGGCCTTGGCCAGCATCTCCTCGGGTGTGGCGGCCAGTTCGTGGACGAGGCCGTTGTCGAGGGCGCGCTGCGGGTTGTACTGGGTGCCCTGGAGGAGGACCTTCAGGAGGGCGTCGGCGATGCCCATCAGGCGGACGGTGCGGGTGACGCCGCCGCCGGCGGGAAGCAGGCCGAGGGTGACCTCGGGCAGGCCGATCTTGGAGCCGGGGGCGTCGAGGGCGACGCGGTGGTGGGAGGCGAGGCAGATCTCGTAACCGCCGCCGAGGGCGGCGCCGTTGATCGCGGCGACGACGGGCTTGCCGAGGGTCTCGATGCGGCGCAGCGAGCGCTTGATCTCGGTGCCGGTGTCGAAGGCGAGCTGCGCGTGCTCGGGGCGCAGTCCGATCATGTCCTTGAGGTCTCCGCCGGCGAAGAAGGTCTTCTTGGCAGAGGTGTAGATGATGCCGCGGATGGAGTCCTTCTCGGCCTCGGCGCGGTCGGCGATCGCCGCGATGGAGTCCTTGAAGGCCTGGTTCATCGTGTTGGCGGACTGGTTGGGGTCGTCGAGGACCAGGGTGACGACGCCGGTCTCGTCCTGTTCCCAGCGGATCGTGGTGGACTCGCTCATGTTCGCTACTTCCGTGTCAGGGGTGGGATCAGGGGGGCGGGACGGATCAGACGCGCTCGACGATGGTGGCGACGCCCATGCCGCCGCCGACGCAGAGGGTGACGAGGCCGTAGCGCTTGTCCTGGCGTTCCAGTTCGTCGACGACGGTGCCCAGCAGCATGGCGCCGGTGGCGCCGAGCGGGTGGCCGAGGGCGATGGCGCCGCCGTTGACGTTGACCTTGTCGAGGGAGACGCCCATGTCCTTGACGAAGCGCAGGACGACGCCGGCGAAGGCCTCGTTCATCTCGATGAGGTCGATGTCGTCGATGGTCAGCCCGGCCTTGGCGAGGGCCTTGCGGGTGGCGGGGGCGGGGCCGGTGAGCATGATGGTGGGCTCGGAGCCGGAGACGGCCGCCGAGACGATGCGGGCGCGGGGGCGCAGGCCGCCCCGCTCTCCGGCCTCGCGGGTGCCGATGGCGACGAGGGAGGCGCCGTCGACGATGCCGGAGGAGTTGCCGGCGTGGTGGACGTGGTCGATCTTCTCGATCCAGTGGTACTTCTGCAGGGCGACGGCGTCGAAGCCGCCGAGGTCGCCGATGTCGGCGAAGGACGGCTTCAGCTTGGCGAGGGTGTCGGCGGTGGTGCCGGGGCGGACGAACTCCTCGCGGTCGAGGACGACCAGGCCGTTGCGGTCGGTGACGGGGATCACGGATCCGGCGAAGCGGCCCTCCTTGATGGCGGTCGCGGCCCGCTCCTGGGAGAGGGCGGCGTACTCGTCGACGTCGCGGCGGGTGAACCCCTCGATGGTGGCGATCAGGTCGGCGCCGATGCCCTGGGGGACGAAGCCGGTGTCCCAGTTGGTCATCGGGTCGGCGAACCAGGCGCCGCCGTCGGAGGCCATCGGGACGCGGGACATGGACTCGACGCCGCCGGCCAGGACCAGGTCCTCCCAGCCGGAGCGGACCTTGGCGGCGGCCAGGTTGACGGCTTCGAGGCCGGAGGCACAGAAGCGGTTCTCCTGGACGCCCGCGACGGTGTCGGGGAGCCCGGCGGCGATGGCCGCGATGCGGGCGATGTCGGAGCCCTGGTCGCCGACCGGGCCGACGACGCCGAGGACGATGTCGTCGATGGCGGCCGGGTCGAGGCCGGAGTTGCGCTCGCGCAGGGCGTGGATGAGGCCGACGACCAGGTCGATCGGCTTGGTGCCGTGCAGGGCGCCGTTGGCCTTGCCGCGCCCGCGCGGGGTGCGGATCGCGTCGTACACGTACGCTTCGGTGCTCACAGGTCTTGCCTTTCGGGGGAGGTCCGGGATGCGTCGAAGAGGAGCCGGCGGGATCGGGTGTCAGCCGAGGAGGGAGCGGCCGATGATCTCCTTCATGATCTCGGTCGTGCCCCCGTAGATGGTCTGGATGCGGCCGTCGGTGAAGGCCCGCGCCACGCGGTACTCGGTCATGTAGCCGTAGCCCCCGTGCAGCTGGAGGCAGCGGTCGGCGACCCGCTTCTGGAGTTCGGTGGCCCACCACTTGGCCATCGAGGCGTGGACGTGGTCCAGTTCGCCGTTCGCGTGGTCGGTGATGCAGCGGTCGAGGAAGGAGCGGGTGACCGCGCACTCGGTGGCCATCTCGGCGATCTCGAAGCGGACGTGCTGGAGCCTGGCGAGCGGGCGGCCGAAGGCCTCGCGTTCCTTGACGTACGTTGTGGTGATCTCCAGCAGGTGCTCGGCGGCGGCGATGGCGGCCATGGCGATGCCCATGCGCTCCTGCGCGAGGTTGGTCATCAGGTGGACGAAGGCGCCGTTGAGCTCGCCGAGCAGGTTCTCCTTGGGGACGCGTACGTCGTTGAAGAAGAGTTCGGCGGTGTCCTGGGACTTCTGGCCGATCTTGTCGAGGTTGCGGCCGCGTTCGAAGCCCTCCGCGCCGCGCTCGACGACCAGCAGCGACAGTCCGTGCGCCCCGCCCTCGGGGGTGGTCTTCGCGACGACGATCACCAGGTCGGCGAGGATGCCGTTGGAGATGAAGGTCTTGGAGCCGTTGAGCAGCCAGTGGTCGCCGCGGTCCTCCGCGCTGGTGCGGATGCCCTGGAGGTCGGAGCCGGCGCCCGGCTCGGTCATCGCGATCGCGGTGACGGTCTCGCCCGAGCAGAATCCGGGCAGCCAGCGGCGCTTCTGCTCCTCGGTGCCCAGCGAGGTGAGGTAGGGGCCGATGATGTCGTTGTGCAGGCCGATCGCCAGGCCAGGGGTGCCGGCCCGGGTGAACTCCTCGGCGAGGACGGCCGCGTAGCGGAAGTCGGGGTTGCCGCCGCCCCCGTACTCCTCGGGCACGGCGAGGCCGAGCAGCCCCTGCCGGCCGGCGGCGCGCCAGGCCTCGCGGCTGACGATGCCGTCCTTCTCCCACTGCTCGTAGTACGGCAGCACCTCCTTGGCGAGGAAGGTGCGGACGGTCTCGCGGAACGCCTCGTGGTCGGCGTCGTAGATGCGGCGTTGCATCGGGGCCCCCTAGAGCCAGCTCTTGACGGTTTCGATCAGACGGGCCGGCTCGGGGCCGACGGGCGTGACGTTGAGCATGGTGACGCCCGCCTCGCGGAAGGCCTCGACACGCTCGCGCACGTACCCTTCGGGTCCGCAGAGGGTCATGAGCTCGCAGAACTCGTCCGGGACGGCGGCGGCCGCATCGCGCTTGCGGCCGGAGAGGTAGAGCTCCTGGATCGTGCGGGCCTCCTGCTCGTAGCCGTAGGCCACGGCGAGGTCGTTGTAGAAGTTGCGTCCGGGGGCGCCCATGCCGCCGACGTACAGGGCGATCTGCGGGCGCGCCAGGTCCCGCGCCTTCGCCGCGTCCTCCCCGATGGCCAGCAGGCCGCCGGCGACGGTCCGGAGCGGGCCGAGCTCAGCCGGCCGCTTCGCCGCGCCCTCGGCGAGGGCGCTCCCCCAGACGGCGTGCGCCTTCTCGGGGAGGAAGAGGGTGGGCAGCCAGCCGTCGGCGATCTCGGCGGTCAGGGCGACGTTGGCGGGGCCGAGGGAGGCGATGTAGACGGGGATCCGGTCGCGGACCGGACGGGTGAGGATCTTCAGGGGCTTGCCGTGGCGGCCGCCTCGCTCGGGCGGCAGCGGCATGTCGGTGATGCCGTGGTGGTCGATGGTCTCGCGGCGCCAGATGCGCCGGCAGAGCTCGACGGTCTCGCGGGTGCGGCCGAGGGGCCGGTCGTAGGGCCTGCCGTGCCAGCCCTCGACCACCTGCGGGCCGGAGGCGCCGAGGCCGAGCAGGGCCCGGCCGCCCGAGACCGCGTCGAGTCCGGCGGCGGTCTGGGCGATGAGGGCGGGGGTGCGGGAGTAGACGTTGACGATGGCCGAGCCGATCTTCATCCGCTCGGTCCGCGCCGCCAGATAACCCATGATGGTCGGGGAGTCGAAGCCCCAGGCCTCGGCGACCCAGACGGCGTCGAGGCCGGCCGGCTCCAGGGCCGCCGCCTCGTCGGCGGCCCGGCGCGGGTCGCCCGCGTAGTCGAGCAGCATGGACAGTTCCATCAGGCGTCCTTCCCTGTCAGGCCCGGTACGTCCCAGTCGCGGGCCACGGACGCGGTGTCCGCCCCGGGCTGTGCCGGACCCCTGACGACGCCGGTCGGGGTGGCGGAGAAGCGGGGTGCGGGGGCGGGCTGGGTGATCCCGCCGGACTCGGTGAAGGTGGAGCGGGCGGCGAGGTGCGGGTGGTGCGGGGCCTCGCCCAGGGAGAGCACGGGGGCCACGCAGGCGTCGGTGCCCTCGAAGACCTCCGTCCACTCGGCGCGCGTACGGGCCCTGAAGCGCGCGGCGACGCGTTCGCGCAGTTCGCCCCAGCGGGCCGGGTCCCTGCGGGCGGGGGCCCCGTCGGTGATCCCGAGGAGGCGGACGAAGGTGTCGTAGAACTGCTGCTCCAGCGCACCGACGGCCATGTACTTCCCGTCGGAGGTCTCGTAGGTGCCGTAGAAGGGGCAGCCGCCGTCGAGGAGGTTGGCCCCGCGCCGGTCCTGCCAGCCGCCGGCCGCGACCATGCCGTGGATCATGGTGGTGAGGTGGGCGGTGCCGTCGACGATCGCGGCGTCCACGACCTGGCCGCTCCCGCCGGGGGTGCGGGCGTGCTGGAGGGCCGCGAGCACGCCGACGACCAGGTAGAGGGAGCCACCCGCGTAGTCCCCGACCAGGTTGGCGGGGACGGCCGGGGGCCCGTCCGGGTCACCGATCATGCCGAGGGCGCCGGTGACGGCGATGTACGCGATGTCGTGCCCGGCGGTGTGGGCGAGCGGGCCCTCCTGGCCCCAGCCGGTCATCCGCCCGTACACCAGCTTCGGGTTGCGGGCGAGGCAGTCCGCCGGGCCGACCCCGAGCCGCTCGGCGACACCGGGGCGGAAGCCCTCGATGAGCACGTCGGCCCGCTCGACCAGTTCCAGCACCCGGGCGGGGCCGTCGGCGGACTTCAGGTCGACCAGTACGGAGCGCTTGTTGCGGTTGGTGATGTCGTACGCCGGATCGATGGCGAGCCCGCCGCCGCCCGGCCGGTCCACGCGGACGACGTCCGCGCCGAGGTCGGCGAGGAGCATGGCGGCGAACGGACCGGGCCCGATGCCCGCGAGTTCCACGACGCGCACCCCGGCGAGCGGGCCGGTCCCTGTCTTCGCCACTGTCATCGGGCCCCCAGCGTCCCTGGTGCGTGTGTGACACAACTGATGTAACACCAGCGATGCTAGGAACGCGCCCCACTCAGCACAAGAGCAAGCGCTTAGCCGATTGGCTCAATCTCCCCCGCCCCGTCACCTTCACGCCGGGTGCCGGGCGTCGAGCTCCCTGACGTGCCGTCTGAGCGCGACCGTCCGGTAGCTCTCCTCCACCCACTCGCACAGCACCTCCGCCGACGGCGCCCCCTTCTCCCCCAGCGGCACCGACACCCACCCCGCGCGGCCCAGGCCGTATCCGGTGGGCGTCGCGCCGGGCGCAGCCAGCGCGTGCCCGTGCAGGGCCTCGTCCTCGAGTTTCACCGAGAGGCCCGGCGGTTCGGGACCGTCCGCGTTCCCCAGGAAGACGAAGATCTTCTTGTTGACCTTCACCACGCCGTCCTCGGGTCCCCAGGGATGCTCCTCGACGGCCTCCGGCAGCCCCAGCGCGAACGCGCGCACCGTCTCCCACTTGCGCACCGCAGCCTTCATCGAACCCTCCCACTTACCGCAGGTCACACCTGCCCGCACGGGCAGTCGATCTCCACGCTAGCCTCAGCCACCGACACCAGCCGGGAGGAACGTTTCATGACCGCGCACGTCCACCGCAGCCGCCCACAGCCGGGTCCGGAACGGGAGTTCGATCTCGTGCTCTTCGGCGCGACCGGGTTCGTCGGGGCGCTGACCGCCGAGTACCTGGCCCTGAACGCCCCGGCCGGCTGCCGCTGGGCCCTGGCCGGACGCGACCCCGGGAAACTGGAGCGGCTGCGCGAGCGGCTGACCGCCCTGAACCCGGCCTGCGCCGGCCTGCCGCTGCTGCGCGCCGACGCCACCGACGGGCCGGCCGTGCGCGAACTGGCCGCCGCCACACGGGTGCTGGCCACCACCGTCGGGCCCTACGTCTGGTACGGGGCGGAGCTGGTGGCGGCCTGCGCCGACGCCGGAACCGACTACGTGGACCTCACCGGCGAGCCGGAGTTCGTCGACCGGATGTACGTCGCGCACGACGCGCGGGCCCGCGAGACGGGGGCGCGGCTGGTCCACGCCTGCGGGTTCGACTGCGTCCCGGCCGACCTCGGGGCGTACTTCACGGTGGGCCTGCTGCCGGCGGGCGAGCCGCTGCGGGTGGACGGGTTCGTCCGGTCCTCCGCGCTCGCCTCGGGCGGCACCGTGGCCTCCGCCCTCACCGCCCTGGGCCGGGGTCCGCAGACCCTGTCCGCCGCGCGGGAGCGCAGGCTGTACCAGCCCCGGCTGCCCGGGCGCCGGGTGCGGGGCCCCATGGGGGCGCCCCGGTTCAGCAGGGAGACCGGCACCTGGGCGCTGCCGCTGCCCACCCTGGACCCCCGCGTCGTCACCCGGTCGGCGGCCGCGCTGGAGCGCTACGGGCCGGACTTCCGCTACCGCCACTACGCCTCGGTGCGGCACCTGCCCGTCGCCCTGGGCGGGACGGCGGCCGTGGGTGCGGCGGCCGCGCTGGCCCAGGTGCCGGCGGCCCGGCGGTGGTTGATGGCCCGTTGGGAGCCGGGCAACGGCCCGGACGCGGAGCAGCGGGCCCGCAGCTGGTTCACCGTCCGCTTCGTCGGGGAGGGCGGCGGGCGCCGCGTGTTCACGGAGGTCTCGGGCGGCGACCCGGGCTACGGGGAGACCGCGAAGATGCTGGCGGAGTCCGCGCTGTGCCTGGCGTACGACACCCTGCCCGAGGCCGCCGGCCAGCTCACCCCGGCGGTGGCGATGGGCGACGCCCTGTCGGCCCGCCTCCAGAAGGCGGGAATCCGCTTCCGCGTGGCGGCGGAGTCCTAGGAATCCCCGCCCACGGGCTCGGGACGGTCCGACCCGACCTGCTCCACGGCGTTCGGCATGAAGCCGGCGACGGCGCCGGCCTCGTCCGGGGTCAGCGTGAGGACGCTGGAGAGGACGACGAGCACGTTCCCCACCCGGACGACGGTCGCGTCCGCGTGCTCCGCGCCGTCGCCTCCCGTCATGACGGTCGCCCGGACGACGAGGCTCTCGTCCCCGAGCCGGGGCCCCTCGGCGACGGCGAAGGCGGCCGTCTCGGCGGGCTCCCCCGCCCCGTGCGGCAACTCCACGCTCCGGCACCGGTCCACCAGGGCGCGGACGCCCTCCACGGCCCGGTGCGCGCCGCCGTCCGGGAACGAGTAGAGCTTCTCCATCCCGGGGATGACCCCGTTCCCGGCGGAGTGCCCGCCGCCGAACATGGCCGTCGCGGACGCGGACGCCGCCGTCGTGCTCGCGTCCACGACGCTCTGCCCGTCCAGCAGTTCCAGGCAGGACGCGGGCGTCGCCGACGCGGCCGGGGCCCCCTTCGGACGCTCGCGCGCGGGTTCGGCACGGGAGGTCCAGCCGCCCGGCAGGACCGCGGGCAGCAGGTGCGTCCGCAGCTCGGCGGCCGACGGCGGCGCCGGCGGTGGCGCCGGCCGCGTCGCCGGTGCCGAGGGGTGCGTCCCCGCCGCACGTCCGCACCCGGCGACCGACAGCAGCAGCACGAACCCGGCGGCGCACCGGACGGCGGAGCGGGTCATCTCGCGTCACCGGCCTCGCGCAGGGCGCGCCGACACAGGGAGTCGGCGTGCCGGGTGGTCTCGGGGATCCGGAACCGGGGGCTCAGCGCGAGGGTGTGGGCGCACGCGTTGTCCAGGGAGACCCGGTGGCCGACGGACACGTACACCGGCTTGACCCCGTGCTGGGTGCGCAGCGCCCGGCCGACGACGGACCCGTCGGCCGCGAGCAGCGGGGAGGCCTCGCCGCGCCGGGCGCCCGGCTCCTCGTGGGTGAAGGTGAAGGGGTTCTTCGCGACGCCGATGCTGGGCAGGCCCGTCACCACCCCGAGGTGGCAGGCGAGGCCGAAGCCGCGCGGGTGGGCGAGGCCGTAGCCGTCGCAGACGACGAGGCCGGGGGTGACGGGGAGCGCGTCCAGGGCGGCGAGGACGGTCGGCAGCTCGCGGAAGGCGAGCAGGCCGGGCACGTAGGGGAAGCTGACGTGGCCGACGGCGGTGGACTCGGCGACGACGTCGAGGGTGGCGGCATCGAGGACGACGGCGGCGGCCGCCACGATGTCGCGCTCGTCGTCGTAGGCCACGTCGACCCCGGCGACCAGGCCGCGGCCGGGCTCGGGTCCGGGCTCGTCCAGCACGACGTGCTTGCGGAGTTCGTCCTGTATCGCCCGGGCCTCGGCTTCGTCGGCGGGGGTCTTCACACGTGTCATGGAGTGCGAGGGTAGCCTGGCGATCATGTTCGTCATGGAGCTCATGTACACCGCGCCCATAGAGGACGTCGAGGCGGAGATGGACGCGCACATCGCCTGGCTGGACCGGTACTACGCGTCCGGCGTCTTCCTGGCCTCGGGGCGCAAGGTTCCGCGCGAGGGCGGGGTCATCCTGGCCCACGGGGTCTCGCGGGCCGAGGTCGAGAAGATCGCGGCCGGGGATCCGTTCGCGGTGGCGGGGGTGTGCGCGTACCGGATCACGGAGTTCATCGCCACGAAGACCTCCTCGGACCTGGCCGCGGTCCGGGAGTCCCTCCCGTCGTAGCCGCGCCGGCCTTCGGCTGCGCGGAGCGGTCCCCTACCCGCCCTTCCACCGCTTCCTCCCCCGGCCGCCTGGGGGGCTGGATCTCGCGCAGCGGAATTCCGGCCCCGCGCGGCGTTCGAGCGCACGGGCGCGCGGAGCGCGCGTACGGGGTCAGGGGCGCGCCCTCGGGGGCACCTCCCGACGGAAACCGGGGAAGCAACGGACAAAGGGCGGGGAGACCCGCGCAGCGGCGGTCAGCGGCGGGGCAGGCGGCGGTCAGCGGCGGCGTTCCAGGCGGGCCGCGCGGCCGGCCCGGTGTCCTTGAGGGCCCAGCCCACGCCCCGCGGTCCGGGGGCGAGGAGGTCCGCCGCCCCGGTGTCCGCCTGTGCCGGCGCGGCCACCGCCTCCGCCACCAGGGCTGCCGCGCACATGCCAAGTCCCACAAGTCTCATGGCGCGGGAAGCTAACGCACCCTCATGTCGCCGTCCAGGGTGCGGTACCGGCCGCGGCGGGCGCGAGGGCCCCGCGGAAGCCCAGGGCGTACGCCGGCGACGGGATCACCGCACCCGTGGTACCGGACACTGCGCACAACCGTGTCACGGTCGCCTCTCGGCCAACTGTTCCTCCGAGGGGAAACCGAGCGTGACCACCTCGGACGGGGTGTCCTCAGGGAGTCCAGGGTGGTGCTTTGCGCCTGTGGAGTGAGCGGTAACCAGCCTTTTTGCGATCACTCGGGAGCCTGCGGCAAGGAGTGGAACCCCCTTCCCCGCACCCTCCGCCCGGTCACTCTGTGCGATCACACGGATGAGATCCGGCCAATCGGTGACGCAGCTCACGTCATCCGCCCTGCACGGATTTGCCGATTCCGGCGTCTATCCGGTTGCCGGGTCCCACCCCACAGCCCGGCAGCAGATCCGCTGCAAGGGAGCGAGCCTTGATCACTGTCATCGAGCAGGCCGTACAGGCACGGCTGGTCGCCACCGCCCCGAAGGTGGAGACCGTCCCCGTCACCCTCTGCTACGACCGCTCGGATCCCTTCGCCGTCCGCATGGCCTTCCCCGCCCTCGCCACGCTGGAGGGCGTCGAGGTCTCGTGGACCTTCGCGCGCGAGCTGCTGATGTCCGGGATCCAGCACCCGGCAGGCTGCGGCGACGTCCGCGTGCGCCCGTACGACGGGGACCGCACGACGATCGAGTTCCACGCGCCGGAGGGCGTGGCGATCGTGCTGATGACCACGGCCGAGGTCCGCGGGTTCCTGGAGCGCTCCCGCGAGCTCGTCCCGCCGGGTCTGGAGCACCGCTACCTGGACATGGACCACAGCCTGGACGAGCTGATGCGCGGCTCCTGCTGAGACCGGGGGGGGACGGCTTTATCCGGTTGCGGGCGGCCCCGGCCGCCCGTAGCTTCATCGGCGACCCACCCCCGCCGAAACGGAGTAGGACATTGCTCTTCTGAGGTCCGAGACACCGACCACCACGACCACTTCCTTGTGACAGTCGGCTGTCTCCCCGCGTTGCACGCACCATTTCACGCAACCTGGAGGCCTCCATGAGTCATACCCCTACCTTCGTCACCTGCTCCGCCCTCTCGTTCGACTGGCCCGACGGAACCCCCGTCCTCGAGGGGTTCCAGTGGACCGTCGGCCCCGGCCGCACCGGCCTGATCGGGCTCAACGGCTGCGGGAAGTCCACCCTGCTGAAGCTCGTCGCGGGCGCCCTGACCCCGTCCGCCGGCCAGGTCTCCGTGGCCGGCACCCTCGGCTACCTCCCGCAGGACGCCACCCTCGACACAGCGCTCCGCGTGGACGAGGCCCTCGGCATCCGCACCGCCCGCACCGCCCTGCACGCCATCGAGGCGGGTGAGGCCACCGAGGCCAACTTCGCCGCCGTCGGCGACGACTGGGACGTGGAGGAGCGGGCCCTGGCCGTGCTCGACCAGCTCGGACTCGCCCGGATCGGCCTGGACCGCACCGTCGGCGAGCTGTCGGGCGGCGAGTGCGTCCTGCTGCGGCTGGCGGCCCTGCTGCTGGCCCGCCCGGACGTCCTGCTCCTGGACGAGCCCACCAACAACCTGGACCTGCGGGCCCGGCGCCGCCTCTACGCGGCCGTCGAAACCTGGTCCGGCGTGATGGTGCTGGTCAGTCACGACCGGGAGCTGCTGGAGCGGGTCGACCAGATCGCCGACCTCCGCGACGGCGAAGTCCGCTGGTACGGCGGGAACTTCGGCGACTACGAGCGGATGCTCGCCGCCGAGCAGGAGTCGGCCGAGCGGATGGTCCGGGTCGCGGAGGCCGACGTTCAGCGCCAGAAGCGCGAACTGGCCGACGCACACCTCAAATTGGCCCGCCGCAAGCGGTACGCCCAGAAGATGCACGACACCAGGCGCGAGCCGAAGATCGTGATGAACGCCCGCAAGAGCGCCGCCCAGGAGTCGGCGGGCAAGCACCGCACGATGCACGCCGAGAAGCTGGCGGACGCCCGCGAGCGGCTGGACCAGGCGGTGGAGGCGGTGCGCGACGACGCCGCGATCCGCATCGAGCTGCCCGCCACGCAGGTTCCGCCCGGCCGGCGGGTGCTGACCCTGACCGATCTGCGCCCGGCCCACGGGGCGGGCGTGGAGGGCGAGTGGGAGGTCCGCGGTCCGGAGCGGATCGCGCTGGTCGGTGCGAACGGCTCCGGCAAGACGACGCTGCTGCGGACCCTCGCCGGGCAGCTGCCCCCCGTGTCGGGGGAGGCGGTGACGCACGTCCCGGCGCGCTTGCTGCCGCAGCGGCTGGACGTGCTGGACGACGCGCGCTCGGTGGTGGAGAACGTGGCGCGGTTCGCCCCGCACGCCTCCGACAACACGATCCGGGCGCGACTCGCGCGCTTCCTGTTCCGGGGCGGCAAGGCGGACCGGGCGGCCGGGACCCTCTCGGGCGGCGAGCGGTTCCGGGCGGCGCTCGCGGCACTGCTGCTCGCGGAGCCGGCTCCGCAGCTGCTGATGCTGGACGAGCCGACGAACAGCCTGGACCTGGCGAGCGTGCGCCAGCTCGGCGAGGCCCTGGAGTCGTACGAGGGCGCGCTGGTCGTGGCGAGCCACGACGTGCCGTTCCTGGAGTCGGTCGGGATCACGCGCTGGCTGCTGCTCGACGGCGAGCAGGGGCTGCGGGCGACCACCGCCGACGAGGTCCGCGCCTCGTTCTGGCAGGACTGATCCGGGCCCCCGCGGCCCGCGTCCCGGCCCCTCCCGCCGTCAAGGCCGGAGGGGCCGGCCACCTTCCGGCGTGATTCTCACCCTTGTGGAGGTCCTCGGGACCCCGTCCAACTGCACATATAACCGGATGTAGCCGGACAGGCCGACGGGTGGGGCTTGGCTGGCCCTGATGCCGCGCTTAACCTACGAGACCGTAGGCTACGGAACCGTAGGTAATTCGCTTTGTCCCCAGGAGCACCCGTGACGATCACCTCTCCCCACCTCGGCAGCTCGGAGGCGTGGACCGACGCCAAACTGCTGTACGCGCTGGAAGAGGTGGTCGAGAAGGAGCTCAACCGCCATCTGAAGGTCACCAAGGACTGGATGCCCCACGAGTACGTCCCGTGGAGCGACGGCCGGAACTTCCCGGGCTTCTTCGAGGACGGCGAGGCCTGGGACCCGCAGCAGTCCAAGGTCACCGACATCGGCAGGATCGCGCTGGTCGTCAACCTGCTGACCGAGGACAACCTCCCCAGCTACCACCACGAGATCGCGACCCTTTTCGGCCGCAACGGCGCCTGGGGCACCTGGGTGCACCGCTGGACCGCCGAGGAGGGCCGTCACGGCATCGTGATGCGCGACTACCTACTCGCCTCGCGCGCGGTGGACCCGGACAAGCTGGAAGCATTCCGGATGCAGCACATGTCGGAGGGGTTCGAGTCCGACAACAGCCACTCGATGCTGCACTCGGTGGCGTACGTGGCCTTCCAGGAACTGGCGACCCGCATCTCACACCGCAACACCGGCCACCAGTCCGGTGACCCCGTGTGCGACCGGATGCTGGCCCGCATCGCGCAGGACGAGAACCTGCACATGATCTTCTACCGGAACCTGCTGGCCGCGGCCTTCGAGATCGCCCCGGACCTGACGATGCAGGCCGTGCGCGACGTCGTCGTCAACTTCCGGATGCCCGGACACGGCATGCCCGGCTTCGAGCGGATGGCCGCGCAGATGGCGATCGGCGGGGTCTACAACCTGCGGATCCACCACGACGACGTGCTGAGCCCCGTGATCCGCTTCCTCAAGATCATGGACATCGACGGGCTGGGCCCGGAGGGGCAGAAGGCCCAGGAGGAGCTCGGGCTCTTCATGAACGGCCTGGACACCGAGGCCCGCAAGTTCGACGAGCGCCTGGCCGCGCGCGCCGCGCGCATGGCCGCCCGCCGAGGCTGAGGACCTCCGGCCCCGTCCGGACTCCCGAACCCCTGGTGGATCCCCCGTTCCGCCAGGGGTTCCCTGCTGTCCCGCGAGGGCGGCGGGCGGCCCGGCGCCGGCGCGCGGTCAGGCACGCGAGCGCAGGGCCTGCCGCTCCGTCTCCGAGAGCCCGCCCCAGACGCCGAAGCGCTCGTCGTTGGTGAGGGCGTACTCCAGGCACGCCGCCCTGCCCTCACACGCCCCGCACAGCCGCTTCGCGTCCTGGACGGAGGAGCCCGGGTCCGGGAAGAAGAAGCTCGGGCCCGTCTGGGCGCACAGCGCGAGGTCGTACCAGGCGGGGGCGGTGGTGGTGTTCATCGACATGCGGCGATCCTGGGCGCGGACGATGGACGTCCGATCAACAGCTGATCAACACCGGGCCGCAACCCCCGCAGGAGCTTCCCGCCAGAGCATCGCACGCCCCACTGACAACGCCCGCCCTCCCGTGCCGACGGGCGGCCGCCAGGGTGCAATGATCATCCTTTCGACGAAAGGCCTGGCGCCCGCGGTGACCGATTCACGACCCCACGCCCTGTTCTCCTTCGGCACCCTGCGGGAAGGGCGTGTCCAGACGGCCCTCTTCGGCCGCGCCGTGCCCAGCTCCCCGGCCTCGCTGGTGGGCTACACGACCCGGCCCCTGAAGATCACCGATCCGGACGTGATCGCCGCCAGCGGCCTCGACGTCCACCTGACCCTGGAGTGCCGGCTGGGCTCCACCGTCGAGGGCGCCGTCCTGCGCCTCACCGACGAGGAGCTGGCCGCCGCCGACGCCTACGAGGTGGACGACTACGCCCGCCGGCGTGTGCTGCTCTCCTCCGGCGAGAGCGCCTGGGCGTACCTGGACGCGAACCCGCTGCGCTCGGCCGCGCGGATCGTGATCGTCGGCGACAGCATCGCCTACGGGCGCTGCGACCCGCAGGGCGGCTGGGCGGCCCGGCTCGCGGCCCGCCACATCGCCGCCGACGAGAGGGCCCACCGGGTCTTCAACCTGGCCGTCCCGGGCAGCACCCTGGCCGATGTCGCCGAGCAGACTCCCGGCCTCCTCGCCGCGCGCCGCCCGGACACCCTCCTGGTCGCCGCCGGCATCAACGACTCCGCCGTGCCGGCGGACGCCCCGGATCCGGACCCGGCCGGCCCGGCGCACCTCGGGGCGGCCCTCGCCTCCCTGGCAGCCACGGCCCGGGACCACAACGCCCGCCTGGTGGTCCTCGGCCCCGTCTGGCTGGACGAGTCCCGCACGGCCGACTACGACGGCCTGCGCTTCACCCGGGCCCGGGCCCTGGACCTGCGCGAGTCCCTCCGCAGCTGGTGCACGGAGAACCACGTCGACCACATCGACCCGTGGGACCTCCTGCGCGACCGCCCCGACCTCCTCGTGGACGGCATCCACCCCACCCCGGAGGGCCACGAGGCCCTCCACCGCCACCTCACGGCCGACTAGACGCGGCCGGGAGCCCCGGACGGATGCGGGCACAGTCGGACCCCGACGCCGTTCAGGCCTCCGGGTCCGGGTGCCTTGCGCGGCTCGGCTGGACGCGTTTGGGTTCGCCCGGCATCTTCGGGTGGTCCGGGGGGTACGGCATGTCGCCCAGGCCGTGGTCGCGCTCGTCGCGGGCCGCAAGTTCCAGCACGACCTCCAGGCCGAACGCGTGCTCGTCCATCTCGGCGTGCAGGTCGCCGAGTTCGGCGAAGCGGGCCGGCATCGTGACGATGTCGAAGTCGCGCGGCTCCGCGTCGTCCAGCTCCTCCCAGCGCAGGGGCGCCGAAACCGGGGCATGCGGGCGGGGGCGGACGGAGTAGGCCGAGGCGATGGTCCGGTCGCGGGCGGTCTGGTTGTAGTCGACGAAGATCCGCTCGCCGCGCTCCTCCTTCCACCAGGCCGTCGTGACCTCCTCGGGCATCCGCCGCTCCAGCTCCCGGCCCAGGGCGATCGCGCACCGGCGGACATCCGTGAAGGTCCAGCGCGGCTCGATCGGCACGAACACGTGCAGCCCGCGCCCGCCCGAGGTCTTGGGCCAGCCGCGCAGCCCCACCTCGTCCAGGAGGGCGCGCAGCTCGTGCGCGGCCACCACCGCGTGGTGGTAGTCGGTGCCCGGCTGCGGGTCCAGGTCGATGCGCAGCTCGTCAGGCCGGTCGGTGTCCCCGCAGCGCACCGGCCAGGGGTGGAAGGTGAGACAGCCCAGGTTGGCGGCCCACAGCACGGCGGCCGCCTCGGTGGGGCAGATCTCGTCCGCCGTGCGGCCGCTGGGGAAGGTGATGTGGGCGGTCGGGATCCAGTCGGGCAGGTTCTTGGGGGCCCGCTTCTGGAAGAAGGACTCCCCCTCCACGCCGTCCGGGTAGCGCTCCAGGGTGGTGGGGCGGTCGCGCAGGGCGCGGGTGATCCCGTCGGCGACGGCCAGGTAGTACTCGGCGACGTCCCGCTTCGTGAGCCCGCGCTCCGGGAAGTACACCTTGTCCGGGCTGGACAGGCGTACCGCCCGCCCGCCCGCGTCGATCTCCACCGCGCCACCCTTGCCCGTGCCCATGGGCGCCACGGTAGGCGGGCGCGGGCGGACGCGCACACCGGGCGCGCCCGCCCGTACCACCGCAGAATCAGAGGCATGGACCTGCCGGTGATGCCTCCCCTGAAGCCGATGCTCGCCAAGTCCGCGACGAAAATCCCGCCCGGCATGCAGTACGAGGCCAAATGGGACGGCTTCCGGGCGATCGTCCACCGCGACGGGGACGAGACGGTCGTCGGCAGCCGCACCGGCAAGGACCTGGCGCGGTACTTCCCCGAGCTGGTGGCGGCGCTGAAGGAGAACCTGCCGCCCCGCTGCGTGGTCGACGGGGAGATCGTGATCGTGCACGGCGCGCGGCTCGACTTCGACCGGCTGACCGAGCGGATCCACCCGGCCGCCTCCCGCGTGAAACTCCTCGCCGAGACCACCCCGGCCAGCTTCGTCGCCTTCGACCTGCTCGCCCTCGGCGACGAGGCCCTCCTCGACACCCCGCTCGCCGAACGCCGCAGCGCCCTGGTCCACGTCCTCTCCACAGCCCGGCCCCCCGTGCACCTCGCGCCCGCGACCACCGACCCCGCGCTCGCGCGGGAGTGGTTCGAGCGTTTCGAAGGCGCCGGGCTCGACGGGGTCGTCGCGAAACCCCTCGACCTCCCCTACCGGCCCGACGCCCGCCTGATGTTCAAGATCAAGCACGAGCGTACGGCCGACGTCGTCCTCGCCGGTTTCCGTTTCCACAAGAGCGGTCCGATCATCGGATCGCTGCTCCTCGGCCTGTACGACGGCCACGGCGCGCTCCAGCACGTGGGCGTCTGTGCCGCCTTCCCCATGAAGCGCCGCGCCGAGCTCGTCGAGGAGCTGGAGCCGCTGCGGATGCCGGACGCCGGGGGGCACCCGTGGGCCTCGTGGACCGAGGAGGCCGCGCACGAGAGCGCCCGGCTGCCCGGCGCGCAGAGCCGCTGGACGGGGAAGAAGGACCTGTCCTGGGTGCCTCTGCGCCCCGAGCGGGTCTGCGAGGTGAAGTACGACCACATGGAGGGCGACCGCTTCCGGCACACCGCGCAGTTCGTCCGCTGGCGCCCCGACCGCACCCCGGAGGACTGTACGTACGGGCAGCTGGAGGAGGTCGTCGGCTACGACCTGGCCGAGGTGCTGGGCAGCGCCGGCTGAGGGGCCGGCGCGGCGGAGGCCATGATCTCCTCCCACCGCGCCCGGTCGGGGCCCACCGCGTGGGGCGCCCAGCCGGGCCGGTCCGCGAGCCAGCGCGCCACCGCGGCCCGGACCGCGGGGTCCGCGTAGGCCCGCCCGGGGGGTTCGGCCAGGTGCCGGACCCTGGCCCGGGCCCGCATCACCTCCGGGTCCTCCAGCGCGCACTCGAACAGCGCGGCCGCCTCCCGCGCCCGGCCGGGGTGGACCGGCCGGCTGCCCGGAACGCGGCCGCCCGCCCCCGCATGCCCCACCCCGACGGCTCCCGTCCCCGCCCCCGCCGCGAGGCGCTCCCCCACGGCCGCGTCCGCGCCGGCCTGGAAGTCGAACCAGGGCTTCAGGGTGCGCAGCGCCCATCCGTGGTAGCCGGCGGCGAAGCCGGGCGAGCCCGGGTCGCGGTGGGCCGTCCGGGTCACCCGGTCGGCCGCCCACAACGCGAGTGAGGTCCCCTGGGCGAGGGTGGGGTTGGTGTGGGTGAGGGCGTCTCCGACGGGGACCATCCCGCTCACCACGGGGCCCCGGCCGTCGGCCAGGGGGCTCCACCGGTTGTCGAGGCCCGCGGTGGCCAGGACCGCCGACAGCGGCTCGGCGCCCAGACCGAGCCAGGCTGCGCCGGGCGGGAAGGCCCGGGCGGCGGCCTCGAAGACGGCCGGATCGCGCAGGGCGGCCCGGGTGGGGTCCCCGGTGTGGGCGAACACGGTCACGGCGAAGACCCGGTTGTCGGACGGGAAGACGGCGCAGCCTGCGAAGGCGCCGCCGGTCACCGTCCAGGGTCGGCGCGGCCCCTCCTCCACCCCGTCGGGCAGCCGGTACCAGCGGCAGAAGTAGGCGAGGCCCGTGCGGTGCCGCTCGACGGCGGCCGGGCGGCAGCCGGCCGCGGCCAGCAGGGCCGCGGAGCCGCCGCGGCGGCCGCCCGAGTCCACCACGAGGTCACCCGCGTACCGGCCGCCCGGGGTGCTCACCCCGGTGATCCTGGGCTGCGCGCCCCCGGCCGCGGCCAGCCCGGTGACCGGCTCGCCGTAGCGCACCACCGCGCCCGGTTCCGCGCGCAGGGCGGTGGTCAGCGCGCTCTCCAGCACGATGCGCCGGGCCTGGAGCAGCACCAGGTCCTCGTCGCCGGGGCGGGCGGGCGGCCGCACGTCGAACCAGTCCAGCTCGTGCCGCTCGCGGGCGCCGAGCCGGAGCATCTCGGCGTGCACGTCGGGCAGCTCGCCCCGGAGCACCGCCCGCGCGGCGCCGAGCAGGACATGCGGCTGGGCCGCCTGGGGCACGCCCGGGCGGCGCCAGTCGAAGAAGTCCCGGTCGAGGGCGGTCCCGGGGGCGCGGGTGTCCCGTTCGAAGACCTCGGCGGTGTGGCCGCGCCGGGCCGCGAGCAGGGCCGTCGCCAGCCCCGCCACCCCACCGCCGATCACCAGCAGATGTGCCATGGCGCGCCCCCCGGGGCCGGTGTACGTACGACGATCGGACCGACAGAGCCTGCGCACACGGCGCCTGGCCGAAACTCGCACACCCGTCCGAGGGTCGGGTGCATGCCGCCTTGACGCACCGTCTCCTCGCGTCGGCGAATGGGGGAATGGCCGTCCCCCGCAGGACGACGGACAGGGCTGCCGCGCGTGACGTCCCGGAACCCCGGACCCACCGGCGCTGCGCGCACAATCCCCGGGCCCAACGCCGTCGTCGGTGTCGGGCTGGTCGTCGTCGGCCCCGACGGACGGGTGCTGCTCGGCCAGGCGCACGACGGCCGCCGGGAGCTGCCCGGCGGCAAAGTCGATTCCGGGGAGGGCTTCGAGCGGGCCGCCGCGCGGGAGCTCACCGAGGAGACGGCCTGCGCACCGCACCGGAGGCCGGCGAGGTGCCGGCCGTCCACCTCTCCCCGCAGGGCGTCGGCGGACGTGTCTGCGGCCCCCGGAGCCCGGCTCAGCGCAGGTGGGCGAGCCCCGGGTGCTCCGCCGCGTACCCGTCCAGCAGCCGGCGGGCCACGGTCACCGAGTCCACCAGCGGATGCAGGGCGAAGGCCTTGACGGCGTCCTTCCGCGAGCCGCTGCCCGCAGCGGCCAGGACCGCCCGCTCGGCCGCCTTCACCGAGGTCACCAGCCCCACCGCGTGCAGGGGCAGCGGGGCCACGGACACCGGGTGGGCCCCGTTGGCGTCGACCGCGCAGGGCACCTCGATCACCGCCTCCGCGTCCAGCACGGACAGGGTCGAGCCGTTGCGGACGTTGAGGATCAGCGTCGCCCGCTCGTTGCGGGCGATGGCCCGCATCAGCGCCAGGGCCACCTTCTCGTAGCCGCCGGACTCCAGGTCGCTCTCCTCGCGCTCCCCGACGCCCGCCACCTCGCGGTTCTCCGACATGTACGTGGCCTCGCGCTCGGCCCGGGTCCGGTCCCAGGCGGCGAGTGCCGCCCCGGCGGGCTGCCCCGGCCGGCCGGCCTCGGCGTAGAAGCCGCGCTGCTGGTCGCGCAGGAAGGCGCCGCGGGTCTTCTCGGCCTCCTGGTAGGCCCGTACGGTGTCGCGGTTGAAGTAGTAGTAGTGCAGGTACTCGTTCGGGATCGCGCCCAGCGAGCGCAGCCAGTCGGCCCCGAAGAGGCGCCCTTCCTCGAAGGACTCCAGCGCCTTGTCGTCGGCCAGCAGCCGGGGCAGTTCGTCGCGCCCGCCGACGTGCAGTCCGCGCACCCAGCCGAGGTGGTTCAGGCCGACGTAGTCGATCCAGGCGTCCTCGGGGCGGGCGACGCCCAGGAGGCGGGCGATCCGGCGGCCGAGGCCGACCGGCGAGTCGCAGATGCCGATGACCCGCCCGCCCAGTTCCTCGGACATCGCCTCGGTGACCACCCCGGCGGGGTTGGTGAAGTTGATGACCCAGGCGTCCGGGGCGGTCCGGGCGATCCGGCGGGCCAGCTCCCGGGCCACCGGCACGGTCCGCAGGCCGTACGCGACACCGCCCGCGCCGACCGTCTCCTGGCCCAGCACGCCTTCTGCCAGGGCGATCCGCTCGTCCGCCGCGCGCCCCTCCAGGCCTCCGACGCGGATGGCCGAGAAGACGAAGTCGGCTCCGCGCAGGGCCTCGTCCAGGTCCCGGGTGGCGGTGACCTCCGGTGCGTCCGCCTCCCCGGAGGCGCCGGCCTGGTCCGCGAGCACCCGGGCCATGGCGGCGAGCCGCACGGGATCCTCGTCGTAGAGGGTCACCCGGGACACCCGGCCCTCGGCGTGGTCGCCGAGCAGTGCTCCGTAGACGAGCGGGACGCGGAATCCGCCCCCGCCGAGGATGGTCAACCGCACGCCCCTACCGTCCTTCCGGCCTTTCGAGGTACCGCCCGCCGCCACGGCCGGGGCGATGCGCCCCGGCACCGACGCGGATGCCACGATCGGCGACATCCACTCGACGTCGCCGATCGTGGCATCCGGCCCTCGGCGCCCGGCGGGGGCGGACCGGAGCATCGCCGGATCCCGCCGCCGCGCGCCGCGGCGGGCGCTGGGGGACCAGTGTCCCCCGCCGCGTCAGCCCCCCAGCGCCGGAACCGCCCGCAGGCGGGCTCCCTGTTGCTTGGGGAAGCCGGTGCCGCCGGGTACGGGACCGGTCGGCAGGCCCTGCGGGGCCGAGAGCACCAGGGTGATCCGGGTGAGTCCCATGCCGTCGAGCATCCGGCTGGTTTCGGCCACCATCCGGCAGCGCACCAGGCCCCACCCCGGGTCGGGGTGGCGCACGGTCCGCACCGCACCGTCCCGCTCGGCGGCCTCCTGCCCGTGGGTGGTCAGCCAGTGCGGGACCCCGTACCGGTAGGCCGCCTCCATGAACGGGTCGCGGGCCACCTCCTGACGGATACTCCGCAGACCCTCGTCCTCCGGCGCCGCCTCCAGGGCGGTCGCGAACTGGGCCAGCAGCGGTACGCACCAGGCCGGTTCGTGGTCCTCCAGCACGGCCGCGGCATCCGGGTGGAACAGCACGAAGCGCAGGAAGTTGTCGTCCGGCAGGGCCGTGGGGTGCGGCCTCACCGTCTGGAAGAGCTTGTCGAAGGCCGAGTTGGTCAAGGCCACGTCCCAGCGGTGGTCCACCAGGAAGCTCGGGTAGGGCACGGCCTCCATCAGGGCCGCGTAGTCGACCAGGTAGTCGCGCTGGGCCGGGTCCTGCGGCAGCCGGCTCTCCTCGGCCGCGCGCCAGGTGGGCGGCGGGTCGCGGTCGACCATGATCCGGAAGAGCCAGAAGCACTGCCGCTCGCTCATCTCCAGGGCCTCGGCCAGGGCGAGGAGTTTACGGTCGGTCCATTCCTTGACCAGGCCGCGTTCCCAGTTCCCGTACGCGCGTACGCTGATGCGCAGGCGCGCCGCGAGGTCTTCCTGACTCAGGCCCAGTTCTTCGCGGCGTTGGCGCAAAATCTCCTTGCGCCGCTCCGACCGCACTGCACCACGGGCGGACTCGTCGCCCGCCAGGCGCTCCTCACCGGCTCGGACGAGGCCATCAGACGGGCCCACCGCTGCGAGATGTGGCACCGAGAGCTCCCCCTCCTCAACGGTCTGGATCTTCATTTCCGTGTGGCGATCCTGCTACCGACTTCATTCGAGTGTCAACTATTGTGGCAATTCCAGCCTGGCGACAGCTCATTCGCGCCACAGCTGTGGCAAGTTATGGCTCTCGCAAAACAAACCGGATAGATTCCCTGAGGCCGACCACGTGCCCACTGACCTCGCGCGATCTAGGAGAACCACTGGTGACAGACGGCTTCCCGGCTCCCGTCGCGGTGGCCAACGCGCCCCTGGCGGCAACCGTCACGCGGGTCGCCGAGCTGGCGAACAAAATGGGCCGCGACCCGAACCAGGTCTTCGACCTCCGCCGCCTCTCCGAGGCCTCCGGGGTTCCCACGGACGTGATCAGATCCCTGCTCGACGGCAGGCGGGCCGGTGAACCCGATCTCCAGGCGCGCTTCCTCCAGCGCCTCGACCTGCTGCGGCGGACCCGGGTGAAGCCCAACGGCCGCCGCTACACCCAACAGGAGATCGCGGACGGCGCCGGGATGTCGCGGCAGCAGGCGGGCGCCCTCATCAACGGCGACCGGCGGCCCACCATGGAGCACTGCGACGCCATCCAGCGCTTCTTCGGGGTGCACGCGGGCTTCCTCACCGCCCACGACGCGGACGCCCTCACCGACGCCCTCCAGCGCACCGAGCAGCAGCTCCTCCAGGACTTCGCGGGACGCGAGCGGCAGACCGTACCGGCCGAGGCCGCCGCGGCCGGCGACCCGCTCGCACGGCTCCTGCAGAACCACGGTGTCCGGGGCATCGCCTGGCGCGCCGCCCAACTGCCCAGCGACAAGCACCGGGACAAGGTGACCGAATGGCTGGACATGCTTCTCGAAAGCGTCAAACCGAACGAATCATGACCCAGTCGAAAGTCTGGATCTGATCCTTGAGTCCTGATCCGGATCCGCGTCGACGGGGAGAACGGTGAGCATAGGCAGAGCGCAGCGGCGATTGTGCGCGGAGCTGGTGTCCGGCATCAAGCTGGCCGCCCCCGTGGAACCCGTGGACCTCTACGCCGCCCTCTGCGACGGCATGAGCAGGCACCGGGGCCGCCCCGTGCAGTTCCGGATGGCGGCGTTCCCGCAGGGGACGGCGAGCGGGCTGTGGCTGGACATGGCGGACCGGGACCTGGTCGTGATCGAGGAGCGCACCGCGCCGGACCACCAGCTGGTCATCTTGGGCCACGAGCTCTGGCACATGAAGGCCGGCCACTGCAGCCACCACGTCGACGGCGCCGCGGTCGCGGCCCGGCTGCTGAGCGACGGCGCCGACCTCGGCGAAACGGTCCGCAGCGTCGCCGCCCGCACCCGTGCCGACGTCCGGGAGGAGACGGAGGCCGAGACCTTCGGCCTCCTGCTCGGCAGCAGGTGCCGCACCTGGCTCGCCGGATCCTCCGGCGCCCGCCCGGCCGGCCGGCGCGACGAGCTGGCGGGCCGGATCGAGACCTCCCTCGGCTACCGGGGGCACAGGAACGACCGTTGAAAGGACCGGACTACTACATCCCGGCGGCCGCCATGGCGATCTCCCTCGTCTGCAAGCTGCCGGCCCTGCGCACCAACTGGCGCGATCCGCTCCTGCGGTCGGTCTGTGTCCTGCTCCTCCTGGCCGGCTCGGTCTTCACCTTCGCCGCCCCGCCCACCATCGAAGCCGTCAACCGCTGGACCGGTATAACCAACTTCTCCGCCCCCCTGGTCTATTGCCTGATGACCGCCTTCAGCGCCTCCTGCCTCGTCCTGGTCTTCAACTGGCGCGGCGGCCCCGCGGAGGAGATCCGGGCCACCTCGCTGCGCTGGATCGCCGGCTACTCCGTCGTCGTCGCGGCGATCGTCGCGCTGTTCGCCATCGGCTCGGCGCCCGTCGAGCGGCTGCGCGACTTCGACACGTACTACGCGAACACCCCGTACATCCGGCTGATGATCGCCTCCTACCTGCTGGCGCACAACGTGGCCGTGATGATGATGGTCTCGATGTGCTGGCGCTGGTCCCTCCAGGTCTGCGGCTGGCTCCGGGCCGGCCTGCTGATCATCGTGTCCGGCTACGCCATCAGCCTGGCCTACGACGCCGCGAAGATGTCCGCCGTCGCGGCCCGCTGGTTCGACCGCGACCTGGACTTCCTGAGCACCTTCGTCGCGCCGCCCCTGGCCTCCGCCGGCGCGCTGGTCAGCTCGGTGGGCTTCGTGCTGCCCCTGGTGTACCAGCGGGTGTCGGACAGCTGGCGCACCTGGAGCACCTACCGGCACCTGGGGGCGCTGTGGCACGAGGTGCAGCGCACCGCGCCGAGCGGCACTCCCGGGGTGCAGATGTCCTGGTGGTCCCCGGCCGCGATCCGGGTGATCCAGCGGGAGTCCGACATCCACGACGGGTTCCTGCGCCTGGGACCGTGCTTCGACCGGCGCCACCGCGACACCGCCTACGAGCGGGCCCTGGCGGCCGGCGCGGACGAGGAGACGGCCCGCGCCGTCGCGGACGCGGCGATGGTCGCGGCCGCCGTGCTGGTGTGCGCCGCCGACCCGGAGGCGGCGTCCGGGGGCGAGGAGGACGCGGCGGACGGGAACCGGGTCCTCGTCACCGCCGACGGCCCACGCGACCTGGTACGCATCTCGCACGCGCTGCGGCACTCACCGCTGGTGGCCGCGGCCCGGCGGCAGGCGGCCCCGGCGGGGGGCTGAGCCCGCCGGGGCCGCGCGGCCGGGAACGGGTCCGGGGCCTCAGCGGGAGGCGGTCACCGACAAGGCCGGGAACAGGTCCTGGAAGGCGCCGGCGGAGTCGGTGCCGGCCCGCCCGTAGGGGGCGTCGAAACTCCAGACCATGAACAGCAGGAACACGATCAGCGCGCTGAACAGCCCGGCCAGCAGCAGCTCGCGGCCGGAGCGCCTGATCTGGAGGGTGAAGATCAGCCCGATGGTGACCACGCCGCCCACCAGCAGCCCGACCCAGACCACGCTCGGCAGGGTGGACTCGTCGCTCTGCGTGCGCGAGTGGCGGGCGTCGTCGGCGGCCGCGATCTGATCGAGCAGCGGCTGGTAGGCCTGCGCCTGGAGCTCGTTCCCGGGGCTCTGGTGGGTGACATCGGTGCGCAGCTTCCCGAGCAGCTGCGCGCCCTCGGGGGAGGCTTCCCTGCCGGAGACCAGCCGCGGCCAGTCGACGCTGACAGTGTGGGAGACGTACGCGTCCACCTCGCCGCGGATCCGGTCGCGGACGGGCGCCGGGTAGACGTCGGCCCGCTGGGTGACCTCGTACAGCGCCTGCGCCTCACGCCGCACGCTGTCCTCGGCGGCGCCGCGCGCCTCCCAGACCCCCGCGATCGCCAGGCCCAGGACGATCGCGTAGACCACGCCGACCATCATCGTCATGTACTCGATGACGTCGGGGGTTTCGCTGGTGTCCTCGTCGTCCGCGACCCGGCGGTGCCGGATCACGGTCATGGCGAGGACGAGGGCGCAGACGAGCGCCATGGCGATGGCCAGGACCAGCCATTCGGACACGAGGGATCTCCCGTTCGTGGGTGCGTCGGTGCGGGGGTGCGTCGGCGCCTCGGCGTCTCGGCACGTCGGTGCTTCGGTGTCTCAGGAGGCCGGGCCGCGGCTCTTGCCGCGGGGGCGCAGCGCGGCGGCGGCGAGCACGGCCGGGGTGGTGACGACCACCATCAGCATCACGGTGCTCAGTCCGTTCGGGCCGCGCCGCTCCAGGGCCGCGGAGCGGTACGGGCGCACGTGGAAGGCGCGCACGGGCGCGGCCACACCGGGCGCGGGCGGACCGGAGGCTGCGGCCGGAGCCGCCTCCGGCAGGGGCGCGGGCGCCGGCGGAGCCGGGGGTGACTGCGCCGCGCCGCCCGGCACCGGGGCCCCGGGCGGCGCGGCCCGAGGCAGACCCGGCGCCGTGCCCGGGTGGTGCACGGCGGGCCGCTCGGCGCCGGGCACCGTCACCCGCACGGCGGGCGGGACCACGGCAGGCGTCCCGGGCAGGGCCACGGGCGGCGGGGGCATGGACGGCCGTACGGGCGGCCGCCCGGCGGGCACGCACACGTCGACCCGGGCCCCGCTGCCGTGTCCGTCACCGGCGACCGCCACGTGGCCGTGCAGCGGGCAGAGCGCGGCCACCATGCCCGCCCCGGCGTAGTACTGCCAAGCCGTCACCGCGGTCCTCCGATTCGGCAGCCGACATGAGGGTTACGGCTGAAGAAACGATCAAGGACCCGGTTCGACACGCGCCGGACGGATCAAGATCCTTGTCCGGGGGATGACTCCGTGCCGCGCGGCTGACGGTCCCGGCCGGGGCTGCCTGGGCTGCCGGGGCTGCCGGGGCGGCGTCAGGCGGGGGTGCGGGCCCGTTGCCCGGCGGCCGCCCCCGCGAGGAGGCGCAGGGCCGCCTCGGAGGGAGAGCCGGCCTCCGCCGTGCAGGCGACCAGCGTCCATGGAACTGGACCCGGCGGAGGGCAACCGCCGCGTGCTGGCCGTCCTGGCCCGTCTGCGCGGCGCCGCAAGCCCGGGGCCCGCATAGTGATGAGGCTGTGACCTGGGGGCATTCAGATCGGCGGTAGCGGTCACTAGGGTCTCAGGGTGCCGACGAACGATGCGATGCCCCCAGGCCCGGACGGAGCGGACGGACCGGACGAGGACAAGTGGAACGTGGTCCTCGACGAGGACTTCGTCCGTGGCGCCTCGATCCACGAGCCCGCCGCGCCCGAGCGCACGCGCACCTGGCCGATCGTCCTCGGACTGTGCCTGCTGATGGCGGCCCTGGCCCTCGTCACCCTGGAGATGACGGACCCCGCCGACGAGGAACGCGTCACCGCCCGGCCGAGGCACACGCCCTCCGCCCCGGCCGCCACCGGCGCGCCCGCCGCCCCCGCCGCAACGGCCTCCCCGACCGCCCCGGCGTCGCCTCCCGCCACCGGCACCGACCGCCCGATGGTCCCGCTGGCCGACGTCTTCCCCTCCCAGGTCCCGGACGGCGCCGGGGGCGCCTTCACCCTGGTGGGTGCGAAGGTGCTGGACTCCTGCACCCGGCCGGACTCGGTCGGCCCCCGCCTCACCCGCATGATCTCCGAGGGCAAGGGCTGCGTCGGCGAGCAGGTCGCGCTCTACAAGGACGCGCAGGACAACCAGTTCAACCTCGCCGTGTTCACCCTGAGGGACCCCCGGGACACCGTGAGGGTGGTGACCAACCTGTCGACGGCCCTCGACGACTACCAGGTCGGCCCGCAGGCCCCGCCGCCCGGATCCGGGCTGACGACCCTGGGGCCCGAGACCGGGCTGGTGCAGTCCTTCACGGGCGTGGGCCGCGTGATGGTGGTCGGGCTCGGGCAGTGGAGCGACGGCCGGAGCGGCGACTTCCAGAAGCTGGTCGACCGGCTGCGGCCCCTGCAGAACGAGGCCGGCGCGAGGGTGGACCGGTACGAGAACGCCGGCGCGCCCTGACCCCGGACCGTCAGCGGCCCGGTGCCGACCGCGGCCCCCGCGTCCGGCACCGGGCCACCACCCGCGAGGGGACGGGGCCCGCGGGGGCCGCCGAGCGGGCCCAGGCCACCAGAAGCACCGGCAGCACCAGGTAGCCGAAGCGCCCCGCGGGGCCAGCAGGAAGGCCAGGGTGAGCCCGAGCGCGAGACGGTCCGCCGCGGCCACCGCCGTGCGCGGCGGGCGCACCCGCAGCGAGAGCGCCACCCCCAGCCCGACCGGCACCAGCAGGGCCGCCGTCAGGTACCAGCCCCACGGCCCGAGCTCCGCCAGCAGGTGCCCCGGCAGGGGGCTGCCCGCCGGGGTCGACACCGGCGCCCGGCCCGTCGGGAAGGCGAACACCTGCCGCCACAGCTCAGCCGGCTGGAGCAGGGCGCCCGGCAGCACCAGGGCGGCCGTGACCGCCCCCGCCACCACCGCGCAGCGGGCCGCCGCCCGGGAACCGGAGCGGGAGCCGAGGAGGGCCGCCGCCACCGCCACCGCGGGAAGCGCCGTCCGCTTGAGGGCGCACGCGGCGCCCAGGGCCGCCCCGGCGAGGCCCGGGCGGCCGGAGGCGGCCGCCGCGAGGGCGAGGCAGCACAGCCCCGCCAGCGGCAGGTCCACCCCGCTCACCGCCAGGGGAAGGGCCACCACCGGCGAGGCCACCAGCAGCGGGAGCAGCGGTGAGGGGGCCGCGCCGAGGAGGCGGCGGCCGGCCCGCAGTCCGGCGAACAGCACGGCCGCGCACCGGACGCGGGCGTCGCCCAGCAGCCGGACCGCCCACTCCCCTCCCCCGCCGGAGCCGCCGTCCAGCAGGGCGCGGGGGAGGCCGAGGAGGGACGCGGGGGGCGAGGTAGGGGGTGTACTCCTCCACTCCGGCGGGGCGGTCGACGTACATCTTCCCGGTGTCGAGGAGGAGCCGCCCGGACCGTTCGATCACGCCGACCTCGGACTGACCCTGCCCGGTCAGGACGAGGTACAGGAGGGGGACGGCGACGGCGCCCACCAGGGCCGCGCCGAGCGCCGCGCGGCGCCGGCCGAGGGCGGTGGCCGCGGCGAGGTATCCGGCGCCCGCGCACCACCCCCACAGGCGGTGCGGGGCCAGGGTGGAGAACAGCGGGAAGGACAGGGCCCACGCGGCGGCGAGCAGCCAGCCGGCGGTCCACCGGACGGTACGGGAAGGGGTCATGGCCCCATTCCAGCCGGGCCGCCCCGGCCCGGTCTGCACGTCCGGGCGGAGCCTTCCCGGTGGGGTTTTCCCTACCCCCGCCCGCCTTCCGGACGCGCCGAAGGGCGCGGCCCCGGCGGGGTCGCGCCCTTCGGACGGCGGGGTCGGCGGGGGCCTTACGCCTCCGGGGAACCGCCGAAGCGCTCGCGGTAGGACTCCAGGTCCTCCTCGGTGATCCGGGCGAAGAGCACCGGCGGCACGGTGAACGGGGTCCCGGCCGGCACCGCGTCCAGCGCCCGGGCCTGCTCCGGGGTCACCCAGGTCGCGGTGTCGGCGGGCAGGTCGAACGCGGTGCGCATGGCGCGGGCCGAGGCCGGGATGAACGGCTCGGAGACCACCGAGTAGAGGTGGATGAGGTTCATCGCGGTGCGCAGGGTGAGGGCGGCGGCGTCGAGGTCGGTCTTGACCTCCAGCCAGGGGGCCTTCTCGTCCAGGTAGGAGTTGCCGGCGGACCACAGGGCGCGCAGCGCGGCCGCGGCCTTGCGGTACTGGAGGGTCTCCATGTGGCCCTCGTACTCGGCCAGCAGCTCGGCGATCTGCTCGCCCAGCTTCGCCTCGGCCTCGCCCGCGGGGCTGCCGGCCGGGACCTCGTCGCCGAACTTCTTGCGGGAGAAGGTCAGGACGCGGTTGACGAAGTTGCCGAGGGTGCCTCCGAGGTCCTTGTTGACCGTGGCGGCGAAGTGCTCCCAGGTGAAGGACGAGTCGTCGGACTCGGGGGCGTTGGCGACCAGGAAGTAGCGCCAGAAGTCGGCCGGGAGGATCTCCAGCGCCTGGTCGGTGAAGACGCCGCGCTTCTGCGAGGTGGAGAACTTGCCGCCGTAGTAGGTCAGCCAGTTGAAGGCCTTGACGTAGTCGACCATCTTCCACGGCTCGCGGGTGCCGAGCTCGGTGGCGGGGAACATCACCGTGTGGAACGGGACGTTGTCCTTGGCCATGAACTGCGTGTAGCGGACGTCCTCGGCCTCGTACCACCACGCCTTGTAGTCGCGGTTGGCCGGGTCGCCGTCGGCCCACTCCTTGGTGGAGGCGATGTACTCGATCGGCGCGTCGAACCAGACGTAGAAGACCTTGCCCTCGGCGGCCAGTTCGGGCCAGGTGTCGGCCGGGACCGGGACGCCCCAGTCGAGGTCGCGGGTGATGGCGCGGTCGTGCAGGCCCTCGGTCAGCCACTTGCGGGCGATGGAGGACGCCAGCTGCGGCCACTCCTCCTCGTGGCGCGCGACCCAGGCCTCGACCTCGTGCTGGAGCTTGGACTGCAGGAGGAAGAGGTGCTTGGTCTCGCGGACCTCCAGCTCGGTGGAGCCGGAGATGGCCGAGCGGGGCTCGATCAGGTCCGTGGGGTCCAGGACGCGGGTGCAGTTCTCGCACTGGTCGCCGCGCGCCTTGTCGTAGCCGCAGTGCGGGCAGGTGCCCTCGACGTAGCGGTCCGGCAGGAAGCGGCCGTCGGCGGGCGAGTACACCTGCCGGATCGCGCGCTCCTCGATGAAGCCGTTCGCCTGGAGCTGCCGCGCGAAGTGCTGGGTGATCTCGGCGTTCTGCGCGGAGGAGCTGCGGCCGAAGTAGTCGAAGGACAGCTCGAAGCCGTCGTAGACCGCCTTCTGGGCGTCGTGGGCCTGCGCGCAGAAGTCGGCGACGGAGATCCCGGCCTCCTTCGCGGCGAGTTCGGCGGGGGTGCCGTGCTCGTCGGTGGCGCAGATGTACAGGACGTCGTGGCCGCGCTGGCGGAGGTACCGGGAGTACACATCCGCCGGAAGCATCGACCCGACCATGTTGCCCAGGTGCTTGATCCCGTTGATGTACGGAAGCGCGCTGGTGATCAGGTGTCGAGCCATCCTCGGATGCTCCATTTCAGTTCATTACTACGGATCCATGCGGCTCCGTGCGGCGGCGGCCCGCCGGGGCGTCCGTGCCGCATACGCATGGTGAGGCGGTTCATCGTATCGAACCGCGGGCGCGGACCCCGACCGGTATCCGGAGGGCGGACGGGGACCCCGCGCCGGGGTGCGGGAGGGGCCGGCGCCGGGCCGCGGGCGGCCCGGCGCGGGCGTACGTGCCGATGAGATATGCGTACGTAGCGACCGGCCCTCCGCCTGATCGACTTCGTTCACGAACCGGTCACCACCCAACGTAATCCCTTCAGGTTTCTCCTCCACGCCCCCCGAGTGCGCCGGTACTGCTCTCATGGACCGGCACCAGGGGATGAGGTGGGGAACGGTGAACGATGGCGGACCGGAGGAGTCCGGCGGGGCCGTGGGACTGCCCAGCCGACGGCGGCAGCCGACGCCCATGAGCCAGTGGGACCCGACCGCGCGCCTGTCGTACTGGGCCTTCCACAGCAACCGGCGGCCGGCGTACATGCGCTTCGCGTACCTCCAGCTCGGCTCCGACGCCGACGCCGAGGACGCGGTGGACGCCACCTTCGACTCGATCATGCACGAATGGCTGCGCATGCTGCACATGGACCGCCTCGACGCCTACGCCTGGACCGTGCTCAAACAGCGCATCGTCGACTGGCAGCAGCGCCGCGACCCCCGTCTGTGCCGGCCCGAGCCGATGGACATCAGCGCCTTCGAAGCGGCCCTCAAGGAGGTGCACCCCGACCCGTACGAGGTGCTGACGGACACCATCCGGTTCTACCGGGCCGTCTCCCGCCTGGCCGAGCGGCAGCGCGACACCGTGGTGCTGCGCTACGGGCTCCACTGCTCCCCGGGCGAGGCAGCCGCCGTGATGGGGGTCGACGAGGCCACCGTCCGCTCGCAGCTCGGCCAGGCCCACCGGCGCCTCGCGCGGCTGCTCGACGCCGCCCCCGAATCATGAGTGCCGCCGACGGCCGCACCGGCGCGGACGGCGGCCCCGGCGCGGCCCCCCGCGCCCTGTCCGAGTTCCTGGCGCGCGCGGGCGTGCGCGACCGCTACCCGCACTACGACCTGGGCGCCGCCGAGGCCCGCCTGCTGCGCCCGCCCCGCGCCCCCGGCGCCCCGGCGGCGACCCGCAACCGGCGGCGCCCCTTCGGCTGGAGCGACCCCGCCCGGGACTGCCCGCTGGACTCCGAACGTGCGCGCCGGGACCTCAAGGCCGCCTGCCTGGCCGTGGTGTGCGACCCGCAGGCCGGGCGGGACCTGGGCCGGTTCGCCGACGGCACCCACGCCGACCCGCCGGGTGCGCTCGTCTTCGGCTGCCTGCTGCACCTGGCGGGGCTGCGCGAGGGCGCGCGGTTCTGGTGGCAGTTCGCCGCCGGGTCCGGGAGCGCGCGCACCGGCCCGGCCGCCTACTGCCTCTTCCTCGACCACTCCCGGGGCGGCGAGCACCACGACGCCCGTCTCTGGGCCCGCGAGCTGGGCCGCCGGGGCTTCCGGCCGGGCGGCCGCCGGGACCTGCGCGAGGTGCGGCTGTGCGCGCAGGCGGCCGTCCTGCGGTACGTCGACCAGTGCGACGACCCCGATCTGGGCCCGGTGCCGCTGCCCCGGCCGGAGCTTCCCGGGGTGCTGGCCGCCTTCCTGGCACCGCCCCCGGCCCCGGAGCGCCACGAGCGCCGGCCGCGCCCCGCCGCGGGCCCGCTGCGCCACCCCGCGCCGGCGTCGGCCGCGCGCGGGACGGCGGTGCGCGGGACGGCGGTGCGGACCGACACCGGCGAGGCCATGGAGCAGGCGCGGCGCGCGCTGGACGTCGTACGGGTCCTGGAGCGGCACCCGCTGGGAGTGCGGGCAGGGCGGCTCGCGCGGAGGACCGGGCTGACGGACGCGGCACTGCGCCCGCTGCTGTCGATGCTGTGCGAGGAGGAGTACGCCTGCCGCCCGGGCGCCGGGGTGTACGCGCCCGGCCCGGCCCTGGACCGGCTCGCGGCCCCGGGCGGCGCGGGCCTTGCGGGCCAGCTCCAGCGCACCCTGGCCCTGGCGCGGGACAGCGCGGGCGCCGCCGTGTACCTGAGCCGGTACGCGGAGGGCGAGGTCCGGATCACCCAGATGGCGGACGGTCCGGGCGCCCCGCCGGTGCGGGAGTGGGTGGACTTCCGGGCCGCCGCGCACGCGAGCGCGGTCGGCAAGTGCCTGCTGACCCAGCTGGACCACGACATCCGGGCCGACCACGTGGCCCGCCACCGCCCGGCCCGGCTCACCCCGCACACCATCACCGACAGCCGGGTCCTGTTCAGCGCCCTGGACGCGCTGGCCCCGGGCGCCCCGGTCTTCGACCTGCGCGAGTACTCCCCCGGGGTCGTCTGCGCGGCCGTGCCCATCGCCACGGGCGGCGCCGCCGGAAGCCTGGCGCTCTCCCTGCCCGCCGCGCACGCCCACCGCCTGCACGGGGCGACCGAGGCCCTGCGACGCAAGGCGGTCCCCGTACTGCTGGCCCTGCTGCTGTCGGGTGCGATCCCCCCGGACACCGCGGCGGACGCGGCGGCCGGGGCCCTGCCCTCGGCGGACACCGCGCCGACCCCGGAGGCCCTGCGCCACCTGAGCCGGGTCTTCCGGACCCCGCTGGCCCGGTTCACGGAGTCGGCCGCCGGGCCGCACCTGGTCAGCGACTCCGTGTCGGGCGCGGCGTATCTGTTCGACACCGACCCGGAGGGCGGGGGGCCGCGCCTGGCCCTCCCCCGGACCCTGGGCCCCCTGGCTCCGGGCAGCCTGCCGGCCCGCGGGGGCCTGGTGGTCCTGGGCACCTGACGGGGCGCACGAGGCCCGCGAAGGCAGGGCGCACGGGGCCCGCGAGGGCGGGTCGCGCGGGGCCCCGGCCGGCTAGTGCTGCGGCCGGAAAGGTTTGCCGGTTCGCGACGTCCGGTGTGGTGCATCGCAAGGCGGAGGGCCGCGGCTCGTACTGGACGTACTTGCCCGGTCCGACAACGCGGCGAGGTGCTGCGCCGGGCGTCGTGAGGCGGTGAACCTTTCCGGTCACAGCGCTAGCTAGGCGCCGGGCACGAAGGAGTCCAGGGCCGTGTCGAAGTGGGCCCTGGCCTGCGCAAGGCGGCCGACGGGGGCCGACACCCAGACGTCGTACATCCGGCCGTTCTCGTCCCAGCACAGGTCGTAGGTGTGCCGGGCGCCCTCGGCCGCGGTGAAGCCGTTCCAGGTGAACTCCCACAGGGCCGCGGGCAGCCCGTCGTGGGTGGTGGGGACGACCGAGTGGTCGCGGTAGCCGGGGTTGGTGGACGGCCCGTCCGCGTCGGACCGCCGCATCGCGGCGATCGGGCCGCCCGGCGACGCGGGCCTGACCTTGATCCCGATCCGGAACGCGCCGTCTGCCGAGACGTAGAAGACCCTCTGGTCGTCGGTGGTGCGCTGGAAGCCCAGGGGTACGGCGAGGGCGAAGCCGTCCGGGTCCGCCACCGTCCGGTACCCGGCGGGCGCGGCCCTGCCGGGCTGCGGGGGCGGGGCGGGGGCGGTGACCGTGGCGGTGGCCGTCGCCGTGGCCGCCGCGCCCGGTGCGGACACCACCGGGGACTGTGGGCCGGTCGCGGCCGCGCCGGGGGAAGGCGCAGTGCGCTCGCCCTGCGCGGCCGGCCGCCCCTCGGCGTCCGCGTCCGTACGGTCCGAGAGGAAGGAGGTCACGGCGACCGAGCCGATGACGGCCGCCAGGACGAGCGCGGCGACCAGCCCGACGCGCAGGCCCGCCCGGGGCTTCGGCGCGGGCCCGGTGTGCGCGGTGGCGCGTTCGGTCGGCGTGTACCCGGCCGGGGCGGGGGCCACGGGGGCGGGGGCGGCGGGCCGGTGCGGGCCGGGGGCGTCGCCCAGGAGGGGGAGGCTGCCGGTGGTCACGTACGCCGACAGCATCCGACGGGCCTCCGCCACCCCCAGCCGGCGCCCGGGGTCGCGCTCCAGCAGACCCCGGACCAGCGGGGTCAGCGGCCCTGCCTGCGCCGGGGGGCGGATCTCGTCGTGGACGACGGCGTGCAGGACCCCGCCCAGCGAGTCCCGGTGGAAGGGGGACTCGCCGGTCAGCGCGGCGCACAGCAGGGCGCCCAGGGACCACAGGTCGGACGCGGGGCCGGCGTCGGCCCCCTGCATCCGCTCGGGAGAGGTGTACTCGGGCGAGCCCACGAACGCGCCGGTGTCGCTGATGGTGGTGGAGCCCGCGAGGCGGGCGATGCCGAAGTCGGTGAGCACCACCCGTCCGGTGCCCGCCTCCATGAGGACGTTGGCGGGTTTGACGTCCCGGTGCAGCACCCCGCGCTCGTGCGCCGCGCCGAGGGCGCCGAGCAGGGCGAGTCCGACGCGGGCGGTCTCGCCGGCGTCCAGGGGGCCGTCGGCGGTGAGGCGGTCGGCGAGCGAGCCTCCCTCGACGAGTTCCATGACGATGTACGGCCGGCCGTCGTCCTCGACGACGTCGTGCACGACGACCACGTGCGGATGCTTGATCTGGGCGACGGTGCGCGCCTCGCGCAGCGCCCCCGCCGCCCGCTTGCCCTCGCCGACGTGGAGTTCCTTCACGGCGACCGAACGGCCCAGGAGCTCGTCGGAGGCCTGCCAGACGGTTCCCATGCCGCCCCGGCCCAGCCTCTTCCCCAGGCGGTACCGCCCGGCGATCACGACCTCGTTGCGCGGTTCGTCCTGCGGCACGCTGCTCCCCCTCGACCCGGTCAGGCCCATGATGCCGCACGGGCGGATCCGGCCACCGGCTTCTCCGGCAGCCCGCGCGGCTCCGCCCCGGAACGCAAAAAAAGAACCCCACCGAAGTGGGGTTCTTCCTCTGTGTCCGAGGGGGGACTTGAACCCCCACGCCCGATAAAGGGCACTAGCACCTCAAGCTAGCGCGTCTGCCATTCCGCCACCCGGACCGGTGGTCGGCCCCGGTTTCCCGCGGCGACATGGACAACAATAGCAAAGGATCGCCGGGCCTCCGACCAGGTTTCCCGCCCGGCCGCCGGCCCGCCACGCCGCGCTGACCTGCGGGCATGCTCCGGGGCCTGATACGGCGGCGCCCACCCCGGTACGGGGCGGGCGCCGGAGCGGGGCGGGCCGCCTAGGGGCAGCGGATGACCTGGCCGGCGTACGAGAGGTTGCCGCCGAAGCCGAACAGGAGGACCGGGGCGCCGGAGGGGATCTCGCCGCGCTCGACCAGCTTGGAGAGGGCCATCGGGATGCTGGCCGCCGAGGTGTTGCCGGAGTCGACGACGTCCCGGGCGACGACGGCGTTCACGGCGCCGATCTTGGCGGCGAGGGGCTCGATGATCCGCAGGTTGGCCTGGTGCAGGACGACGCCGGCGAGCTCCTCGGGGGTGATCCCGGCCTTCTCGCAGGTCCTGCGGGCGAGCGCGGGCAGCCGGCTGGTGGTCCAGCGGTAGACGGACTGGCCCTCCTGCGCGAAGACCGGGGGCGTGCCCTCGATGCGCACCGCGTGGCCCATCTCGGGGACCGAGCCCCACAGCACGGGGCCGATGCCGGGCTCCGCGCAGGCCTCGACCACGGCCGCGCCGGCGCCGTCGCCGGTCAGCACGCAGGTGGTGCGGTCGCTCCAGTCGGTGATCTCGGCCATCTTGTCGGCGCCGACGACCAGGGCGCGGGTGGCGGAGCCGGACCGGATGGCGTGGTCGGCGGTGGCCAGGGCGTGGGTGAAGCCGGAGCAGACGACGTTGAGGTCCATCACGGCGGGCCCGCCGGCCATGCCCAGCTTGGCGGCGACGCGGGCGGCCGTGTTGGGGGAACGGTCGATGGCGGTGGAGGTCGCCACCAGGACCAGGTCGATGTCGTCCGGGGTCAGGCCGGCGTTGGCGAGGGCCTTCCCGGCGGCCTGGTAGGCCAGCTCGTCGACCGGCTCCTCGGGACCGGCGACGTGGCGGGTCCTGATACCGACCCGGGAGAGGATCCACTCGTCGCTCGTCTCGACCATGGCCGCGAGGTCCTCGTTGGTGAGCACCTTGGCGGGCTGGTAGTGCCCGAGCGCCACCACGCGTGAACCGGTCATGGGCGGAATCCCCCTTTGTACGGCAGTCAGGATCATTCACCTTCTCCTGCTACCGATGAGTACGTATGCGTGTAACCCAACAGGATTGGGCCATGGGAATTTGGAGAATTCCGAGCATCCTCCAGACGGGAGAGGGGGCCCGTCCCGGATCCGGGAGAATGTCCTCGTCAGGTGCACGATCGGGTGCGCGACGGGAACGGAACGGACGGGCTGATCGCGATGGGACGGGTCACCGAGCGGCGCCGCGTCGTACGGGTCCGGGGCAGGACGGCCGGGGTCCGGCCGGACACCCTGGTGGCGGAGGAGCCGCTGGAGATACGGCTGAACGGCAAGCCGCTGGCCATCACCATGCGCACCCCCGGTGACGACTTCGCGCTGGCGGCGGGTTTCCTCGTCAGCGAGGGCGTGGTCGCGCGGGCCTCGGACGTCCGGGCCGTGACCTACTGCGAGGGGGCCACGGAGGACGGCTCCAACACCTACAACGTGGTCAACGTGCAGCTGGCCGCCGGCGTTCCGGTGCCGGACATCACGCTGGAGCGGAACGTCTACACGACCTCCTCCTGCGGTCTGTGCGGCAAGGCCAGCCTGGACGCGGTGCGCACGGCGACCCGCTTCCCGGGGCTCGCGGCGGATCCGGTGCGGATTCCCGCCGACCTCCTCTCCCTGCTGCCGGACCGGCTGCGCGCGGCGCAGAAGGTCTTCGACCGCACGGGCGGGCTGCACGCCGCCGGGCTGTTCTCGGCGGAGGGCGAGCTGCTGGACCTGCGCGAGGACGTGGGGCGGCACAACGCCGTGGACAAGATCGTCGGACGGGCGCTGCGGGACGGGCGGCTGCCGCTGGGCGGGGCGGTCCTGCTGGTCTCGGGCCGCGCCTCCTTCGAGCTGGCGCAGAAGGCCGTGATGGCCGGGATCCCGGTGCTGGCGTCGGTGTCGGCGCCGTCCTCGCTCGCGGTGGACCTGGCCCTGGATTCGGGGCTGACCCTGGTGGGCTTCCTGCGGGGGCCGAACATGAACATCTACGCAGGTGAGGAGCGGATCCTCCTGCCCGCCCCCGACGCGGCGCAGGGACGGCCCGGCTAACGGCCGCGGCGGCCCCGGCGCGGGGTGGCGGCCGGCTTCGGCTCCGGGGGGTCGATGCGGTGCAGGTCGAGGGTGGCCGGGAGCGGGGTGGTACCTGGGCCGCCGGACGCGGCCCAGGTGATGATCTCGTCGGTGGCGGTGTCGTCCAGGGCCCAGCCGAACCAGACGGCGCGGGCGCCCCGGCGGCGGGCCTCGGTGGTGGGCTGGACCACGATGACGTTGGCCCGCTCGCAGGGCCCGAGGCAGTCGCTGGTCCGCACCGCCAGCCGGCCGTCGGAGGCGTCGGCCGCCTCCTGGAGGCGGGCGAGCTGGCCCGCGTGGTCGGTGCCGGGGTTCTTGCGGGGGTCCCCGCAGCAGCAGCCCCGGCAGACCACGAGGGTGCAGGGGCGCGGGGCATGGGCGGCGAGCGGGCGTATCCAGGTCACCGACGCACGTTACCGGCCGCGCGGAGCGGGGTGTTGGGGCCTTGGGGAGACCTCCGCCACACGGGCGCCGGGGAGTTGGACGCCGTCCGGGGTCAGCGGGTCGCGGGCGCGGCGGCGGGCCAGGACGGCGCAGACCATCAGCTGCATCTGGTGGAAGAGCATCAGCGGCAGCACGGCGAGGGAGGCCTGGGCCCCGAACAGGACGCCGGCCATGGGGAGTCCGGCGGCGAGGCTCTTCTTCGACCCGGCGAACTGGATGGCGATCCGGTCCTCGCGGCCGAAGCCGAGGCGGCCCGCCCCGTACCAGGTGGCGAGGAGCATGACGGCGAGGAGCGCGCCCTCCACGGCCATCAGCGCGCCCAGGCTCCGGAGGCCGACCCGGTGCCAGACGCCGGCGGCCATGCCCGCGCTGAAGGCGGCGTACACGACGAGCAGGATCGAGCCCCGGTCGACGTGGCCGAGCACCTTTCTGTGGCGGGCGAGGAAGCCGCCGACCCGGCGGCGCAGGACCTGCCCGAGGAGGAAAGGGAGCAGCAGCTGCACGACGATCTTGAGGAGGGCGTCCGGGGAGAAGCCGCCGCTGCCGCCGAGCAGGGCGCCGGCGAGGAGGGGGGTCAGGACGATGCCCGCGAGGCTGGAGAAGGAGCCGGCGCAGATGGCGGCGGGGACGTTGCCCCGGGCGATCGAGGTGAAGGCGATGGACGACTGGACGGTCGAGGGGACCAGGCAGAGGAAGAGCAGGCCCTGGTAGAGGGGCTGTGACAGGAGGGCGGGGACCAGGGCGCCGGCGGCCAGGCCGAAGGCCGGGAAGAGCAGGAAGGTACAGGCCAGCACGGTGAGGTGGAGGCGCCAGTGGCGCAGTCCGTCGAGGGCCTCGCGGGTGGAGAGCCGGGCTCCGTAGAGGAAGAAGAGCAGGGCCACGGCGGCGGCGGAGGCGCCCTCGGCGACGGTGGCCGCCGGACCGCCAGCGGGGAGCAGCGCGGCGAGGCCCACGGTGGCGAGCAGCGCCAGGACGTAGGGGTCAAGGGGGAACCGGGCGGGAAGGAGGGGGCGTCGCATGGCGGTGCTCGCTTGCTGATCGGAAAGGGGTGCCCCCGTGGCGGAGGGGCGGCTTCCATCGTCGCCGGTGGGCGGTCATCGGGAAACCCGCACACCACACTGACTGTGATCGCGTTCTGTGATGGCCGCGCACTAGTCTGGGGGTGTGTACGACCCGGTCCAGCTGCGTACCTTCCTCACCGTGGCCCAGACGCTCAGCTTCACCCAGGCCGCCGGGCGGCTCGGGGTGCGGCAGTCCACCGTCAGCCAGCACGTGCGGCGGCTGGAGGAGGCCACCGGCCGGCCGCTGTTCGCCCGGGACACCCACAGCGTCGCGCTGACGGAGGACGGGGAGGCCCTGCTGGGCTTCGCGCGCACGATCCTGGAGGCACACGAGCGGGCGGCGGCCTTCTTCACGGGGACCCGGCTGCGCGGGCGGCTGCGGTTCGGGGCGTCGGAGGACTTCGTGCTCACCCGGCTGCCCGAGATCCTGGAGGGGTTCCGGGCCGAGCACCCCGAGGTGGACCTGGAGCTGTCGGTCGAGCTGTCGGGCATCCTGCACGAGCGGCTGGACGCTGGGCGGCTGGACCTGGTGCTGGCCAAGCGGCGCGGGCCCGGGGACGAGCGGGGCCGACTGGTCTGGCGGGACCGGATGGTGTGGATCGGGGCGGAGGGGCTGCGGCTGGACCCGGAGCGCCCGGTGCCGCTGATCGTGTTCCCGCCGCCGGGGATCACCCGGGCTCGGGCGCTGGAGGTGCTGGAGCGGGAGGGGCGGGCCTGGCGGATCGCCTGTACGAGCGGCAGCCTGAGCGGTCTGATCGCGGCGGCCCGCGCCGGGCTGGGGGTGATGGCGCACACCCGGGGGCTGATCCCGCCGGGGCTGGTCCGGGTGGGCGGGCTGCCTGAGCTGGGCCCGGTGGAGTTCGCCCTGCTCCAGGGCCGCCGTCCGACGCCGGCCGCGGAGGCCCTGGCGGCGGCCGTCCTGGCGGGCGGCGACCGCCTGAGCCGGCCGGCGTAGGCCGGGGGGCACGCCCGAGGGCGGGGGCCTCGGGTGATGCCCGGGGTGGAAGGCCACGCGGTGAGACCCCGGGCGGGAGGCCGCGTGGTGAGACCCCGGGGGGGGAGGCCGCGTGGTGAGACCCCGGGGGGGGAGGCCGCGTGGTGAGACCCCGGGGGGGGAAGGCCGCGCGGATGACACCCCGGGTGGAAGGCCGCGCGGATGACACCCCGGGCGGGAGGCCGCGGGTGATGTCCCGGGTGGGGGCCGGACAGTGGACCGGGTGACACCCCTTCGGGGTTCCGGCTGACGAGTGCGCAGGTCACGCGGGGTTGCGCGCGGGGGGATCCTGTGGAGATCTCCGCAGGGGTGCCGGGCGGCGTGGCCGGTGGGGTAGCGTCTCGGCGCCCGGGACCCAAGGAGCGGAATGTTGCGCGAGTTCACCGTGCCCCCCGTGGTCAGCGGCTCGCCGGTCGGCGGCCTGGCCGACGTGGTCTTCGAGCATGCCGGGCAGGACCCCGACGGGGTGGCTCTCGGGCGCAAGACCGCCGGGGCGTGGCGGGACGTGACCTCCGCGGAACTGGCCGGCGAGGTGCTCGCGCTCGCCAAGGGGCTGCTGGCCCAGGGGGTGCGCTTCGGGGACCGGGTCGCGGTGATGGCCCGCACCAGCTACGAGTGGACCCTGTTCGACTTCGCGCTGTGGGCGATCGGCGCGCAGCCCGTCCCCGTCTACCCGACGTCCTCGGCGGAGCAGGTGCACTGGATCCTCTTCGACTCCTCCTGCACCGGGTGCGTCGTGGAGGACGAGGACCAGGCGATGACGGTCGGTTCGGTGATCGAGGGGCTGCCGGAGCTGCGGATGTTGTGGCAGCTCGACGCGGGGGCGCTGGCGGAACTGGTGGCGGCCGGGCGGGGGGTGGACGAGGACGTGGTGCACCGGCACCGGCGGGCCGTGACCCCGGACGCGGTCGCCACCGTCATCTACACCTCGGGGACCACGGGCCGCCCCAAGGGGTGCGTGCTCACCCATGCCCACTTCATGTTCGAGGCCGACACACTGGTCTCCCGCTGGCAGTCGGTCTTCCGGGCCGGGCCGGGCGAGCAGCCGTCCACCCTGCTGTTCCTGCCTCTGGCGCACGTCTTCGGGCGGATGGTCGAGGTGGCCGCCGTCCGGGCCCGGGTCAAGCTCGGGCACCAGCCGGCGCTCGCCGCCTCGGAGCTGCTCCCGGACCTGGCGGCCTTCCGGCCGACGTTCGTGCTGGGGGTCCCGTACGTCTTCGAGAAGGTGTTCGCGGCGGCGCGCCGCACGGCGGAGGCGGAGGGACGCTCGGGGCCCTTCGACCGGGCGGTGGAGACGGCCGTGCGGTACGCGGAGGCACGGGAGCAGAAGGCGTTCGGGGCCGGTCCGGGTCCCTCGGCGGCGCTGCGGATGGAGCACCAGCTCTTCGAGAGGCTGGTGTACGGCAAGGTCCGCGAGGCCCTGGGCGGGCGGGTGCGGCACGCGATGTCGGGCGGGTCGGCCATGTCGCGGCGGCTGGGACTCTTCTTCGACGGCGCCGGGATCACCGTGTTCGAGGGGTACGGGCTGACGGAGTCCTGCGCGGCGGCCACCGCGAACCCGCCGGGGGCGGTGAAGTACGGGACGGTGGGGCCGCCGATCCCGGGGACCACGGTGCACATCGCCGAGGACGGGGAGGTGTGGCTGCACGGCCCCCACGTCTTCGCCGGCTACCTGGGCGACCCCCGGGCCACGGAGGAGGTGCTGCGCGGGGGCTGGCTGGCGACGGGGGACCTGGGGCGGCTCGACGGCGACGGCTATCTGACGATCACCGGGCGCAAGAAGGAGGTCCTGGTGACCTCGAACGGCAAGAGCGTGGCCCCGGCGGCGCTGGAGGAGCGGGTGCGCTCGCACCCGCTGGTGTCCCAGTGCGTGCTGGTCGGCAACGACCGACCTTTCGTCGCGGCACTGGTGACCCTGGACATGGAGGGGATAGCGCACTGGCTGTCGATGCGCGGTCTGGCGCAGCGGTCGGCGGAGCAGCTGGTGGGGGATCCGGCGCTGACGGCGGAGGTGCGGCGGGCGGTGGTGGCCGCCAACACCCTGGTGTCGCAGGCCGAGCAGATCCGCGCCTTCCGGGTGCTGGCCGGGCAGTTCACCGAGGAGCGGGGGCTGCTGACGCCCTCGCTGAAGCTGAAGCGCCGGGCGATCGAGAAGGCCTACGCCGGGGAGATCGCGGGCCTCTACCCCTCGTGAGCCGGTCCCCGTCCCGAGGCCGGGCCGGGCCGTCCGGGTGGTGTCGGGCGGCCGCTTCGGCGGCCGGGAATACGCGGCGCGGGAGGCCGGTTGTCGCCCCTCGTCCGTCCCGCGCACCGCACCGCATCCGCGCCGACCCCGAGGAACACCCACCGTGAACCAGGTCCCGAACATCAGGCTCAACAACGGCACGCTGATGCCCCAGCTCGGCTTCGGCGTCTGGCAGGTGCCGGACGACGAGGCGGAACGGGTCGTCGGGAGTGCGCTGGAGGCCGGCTACCGCAGCGTCGACACGGCGGCCGTCTACGGCAACGAGCGGGGTACGGGCCGGGCGGTGACCGGCTCCGGGCTGCCGCGCGAGGAGCTGTTCGTCACCACGAAGCTGTGGAACGGGCCGGACCGGCGCTGGGACCGGGACGCGGTGCTGCGCGCCTTCGACGACTCGCTCGGCAGGCTGGGCCTGGACCACGTCGACCTGTACCTGATCCACTGGCCGCGCCCGATGCGCGACGACTTCCTCACCATCTGGAAGACCTTCGAGGAGATCGCGGCGAGCGGCCGTGCCCGGGCCGTCGGCGTGTCGAACTTCCGCCCGGCGGACCTGGAGCGGCTCGGGGCCGAGAGCCCCCTGGTCCCGGCGGTGAACCAGGTCGAACTGCACCCGCTGTTCCCGCAGGCCGAACTGCGCGCGCTGCACGCCTCGCTCGGCATCGCGACCGAGGCCTGGTCCCCGCTCGGCCAGGGCAAGGAGCTGCTGGAGCTCCCGGCGGTGGCCGCCGTGGCCGCCAAGCACGGGCGCAGTGCGGCGCAGGTGGTGCTGCGCTGGCACCTCCGGCTGGGCACCATCGTGATCCCGAAGTCGGTGACCCCGTCCCGGATCCGCGAGAACCTGGACGTGTTCGGGTTCGAGCTGGACGCCGAGGATCTCGCGGCGCTCGACGCGCTGGGCGCGGACGGGGGCCGTATCGGTCCCGACCCGGCCGTCTTCGACGTCTGAAGCGGTCGTGGACGCTCCCCGCTCCGGCGGCTCCGCCGCCTCCTCGGGCGCTTCCGGCCCTGACGCTCCCCCGGGCGGCCCGCGGGCGGGGGTCTGCCTGATCCGCAACGCGGGCAGCGGGCTGGTGCTCCAGCTGGAGGGCGCCTCCCGGGTGCGGGTCGGCCCCGACGGGCCGCCCGCGCCCGAGGCCGCCCGGCGGTGGCGGCTCGTGCCGACGCACGGCGGCTCCGGTGTCTTCCACGTGGTGAGCGAGGACAACGGCCGGCGCCTCGACGTCGCGAACGCCTCCACGGACAGCGGGGCGCGGGTGCAGGTGTGGCGGGCCAACGCCTTCGGCGCCCAGGAGTGGATCGTCGAGGAGCACCTGGAGGACCCGGGGGTGGTCTCCCTGGTGGCGTGCATCAGCGGCCTGCTGCTGGAGGCCGACGGCGAGGGCCGGGCCCGGCAGGGCGAGGACACCGACTCCCCGTCGCAGTGGTGGCGGCTGGAGCCGGCCTGACCCCCGCCGGGGCCGGCCGCGGTCAGCTCGCGCCGTGGGCGGGGGCGAGGGCCTCGACGCGTTCGGCCAGGGCGAAGTCGTTCTCGGTGACGCGGCCGCCGGCGTCGTGGCTGTTCACCGAGAGGCGGACGGTGTTGTAGCCGAGGGTGAGGTCGGAGTGGTGGTTCAACTCGTCCTGGACCACGGAGATGTGGACCACGAGCGCGCTGGCGGCGCGGTGCGTGTCCACCCGGTAGGTACGCAGGATCCGGTCGTCCTCGAAGGCCCAGCCGGGGAGTTCCCGGAGCCGGTCCTCGATCTCCTTCTGCGAGAGCGGTTCGCTCGGCATCCGCAGCCTCCTCGTGCTCGTTGCCCGGTCTCTGATCCGTGATGTGCAGTCAGTTTCCCACGGTGCGCGCCGGAGCGAACCCTTCCCGCGCCGGTGCGCCCGGGTGCGTCCCCCCGGGCCGCCGGCCGCGCCGTCCCGGACCTCGGAACGCCTCCGGCCCGCCCGGGGTCCCTCCGTTAACGTCGTGCCCATGACGACCTCGACCTCGGCGGACGGTACTTCCGTGGGCCCCCTGCTGCGCGCCTGGCGGGTGCGGCGCGGGATCAGCCAGCTGGAGCTGGCGGGCCGCGCAGACTCCTCCTCGCGGCACATCAGCTTCATCGAGACGGGCCGCTCGCGGCCCAGCGAGGAGATGGTGCTGCGCCTCGCCGACCACCTCGACGTTCCGGTGCGCGAACGCAACGCGCTTCTGCTGGCGGCCGGTTACGCGCCCCGGTACGCGCACACCCCGATCGACGACCCGTCCATGGGCGCCCTGCGCGAGGGCCTGGAGCGGCTGCTGACCGGCTACGAGCCGTACCCGGCGCTGGTCGTGGACGGGACGTACACGGTGATCGCGGCCAACCGGGGCATCGCGATGCTGCTGGACGGGGTGCCGGAGCACCTGCTGGCGCCGCCGCTGAACGCCATGCGGCTCACGCTGCACCCGGAGGGCCTCGCCCCGCGGATCCACAACCTGCGGGAGTGGCGGGGCCACCTGCTGGCCCAGATGGAGCGGCAGATCGCGCTGGCCCGCTCGGCGCCGCTGCGCGCCCTGTACGAGGAGGTGGCCGCGTACCCGGTGGCGGAGCGGCCGGGAGACGCCGAACCGGACGAGCCCGTCCCGTACATCGCGCTGCCCCTGCGCATCGAGCACGACGGGCAGCTGCTGTCGTTCGTGTCGTCCATCTCCACCTTCAACACGCCGATGGACGTGACCGTCGCCGAGCTGGCCATCGAGACCTTCCTCCCGGCGGACCCGGCGACGGTGAAGTACCTGCGCACCCTGGGGTGACCGCGCTCCCCGCCTCAGCGGGCGGCGGGGGCGGTCGCGCGCAGCGCCAGCTGCTGGAAGAGGGCGAAGGAGGCGACGGTGAGGGCCTGCGCCGGGATCCACACCGCCCCGGCCGTCGTGGGCGAGAACCAGACGGCGAGCGAGACCAGGCTGAGGGCCGCCCAGGCGTAGTTGGCCTCGATGACGAACCGTACGGGGAGCGCCGGCGGGCGGCGGAGCGAGGCCAGCCGGCCGACTCCGGCACCGAAGGCGGTGAGGAAGAGGCCCAGCGCGAAGAGGGCGGACGGGTCCACGCCGAGCAGGCGGCCCAGCGGACCGGAGAAGACGGCGTAGGCGAGGCCGTTGCCGGTGGTGACCACGGCGTCGAGGGCCAGGAAGCGGCGCAGCGCGGTCTGCGGGACGGTGGTGCGGACGAAGCCGGACAGCAGGTTCGCGGACATGGCGGTCAGCCTCCACTGGGGTCGAAGTGTGCCGTAGGGGCGGGTTCCGGGGCCGAGTGCGCGGCCCCGGAACCCGATGGCCCCACTGTGCCGCCGGGGGCTCGGCGGGGTCGATTACCTCCGGGGTCATGGCCCGCGGGCGGTCCCGGAAGGGCTCGTTCGGGGCGGCCGGAACGCTACTCGTCCGTATGACGCCAATGTTGGGGTTGCGCTGGTTCGGCGCGGGAGCGGCGGCTAGGCTTCACCGCACCGAGCCCCCTCGAACGCCCTGTCGACGTAGGAGAACCACCCGGTGCGAGCCGCCATCCGTCGCGACGCGCACGGCCGGGAGCGGTCGCCCGCCGCCGTCGCCGTCGCCGAAGGGGAAGCGCGATGAGGACCACCCGGACCATGCGCAGGCTGGGGGCCGACCTGCTGGCGGGCGCGCGGATCGCGCGGCCGTCCGGGGCGCCCGAGATCATCGCCGGGCTGTGCGGCGCCTACGCGCGCCGCCGCGGCGGCCGGCCGGTGGAGTTCCGCCTCGTCCCCTTCCCGCCGGACACGGCCAGCGGGCTGTGGCTGGAGCTGGAGGACCGCGACCTGGTCGTCGTCGAGGCGCGGACCCGGCCCGAGCACCAGCTCGTCATCGCCTGCCACGAGCTGTGGCACTTGGAGGAGGGCACGTGCGACGGCCACGGCCCGGGCATGGCCGCGGCCGCCCGCCTGGCCGGCCCCCGCGGCCGCCTCGCCGGTCTGCTGCGCCCGGACTCGGGGCTGGACGCCGTGGTCCGGCAGGCGGCGGCGCGCGCCGACTCCGAGGACCCCGCGGAGATCCGGGCCGAGACCTTCGGGCTGCACCTCGGCACGATCCTCAGGGCGTACCTGCCCCCGCCCCGGCAGGATCCCTCCCCGGAGGGCATCGACCGGATCAAGTCCTCGCTCGGCTGGAGCCGTTGAGCGCCCGCCCCCGGACGCCCGCCGGCCCCCACTCACTCGCCCGCGCCGCCGCCGGACCTGCGCCGGGTTCCGGGCGGCCTGACAGAGAGCACCACACGATGACCCAGTCCTCCCCGCCGCGCCACGCCGTCGTCATCGGCGGCAGCATGGCCGGCCTCCTGACGGCGGCCGTCCTCTCCGAGCACGCGACGGTCACGATCATCGACGCCGACTCCCTCCCCGAGGGCCCGGAGCCCCGGCGCGGGCTGCCGCAGGCACGGCACGTCCACGTGATGTGGTCGGGCGGGGCGCGTGCCATCGAGGAGATACTGCCGGGCATCACGGACGCCTGGACGTCGGCCGGGGCGATCCGCCGCCGGCTGCCCACCGACGTGGTCACGATGACCGCCCACGGCTGGCTCCCGCGCTACGGCGAGAAGCAGTTCACCGTCTCCTGCAGCCGCGACCTCCTCGACTCGGTGGTCCGCGCCCGGGTCACCGCGCTCCCCGGGGTCGAGGTCCTCCAGCGCACCCGGGTGCGCGGCCTGGAGGGCACGGCCGCGCGGATCACCGGCGTCCGCGTCGACACCCCTCGGGAGGAGGGCCTGCTGGTCCCGGCGGACGTGGTCGTCGACGCCGGCGGGCGCGGCTCGCGCTCCCGGCTGTGGCTGGAGGAGCTCGGAGCGGGAGCCGTCCCCCAGTCCGAGGTCGACTCCGGGCTCGTCTACGCGACGCGGATCTTCCGGGCGCCCGAAGGGGCGCACGCGCTGGGCTTCCCCATCGTCAACGTCCAGTCCGACCCGCGGGTTCCCGTCCCCGGGCGCACCGCGACGATCGTCCCCATCGAGAACGGCCAGTGGCAGGCCACCCTGTCCGGCACCCGGGGCGGGCAGCCGACCGGGGACCCCGATGCCTTCATCCCGTTCGCCAAGGACCTGCGCGACCCGATCGTGGGGCGGCTCCTGGAAGGACGCATCCCCCTCACGGACGTCGCCGTCACCCAGAGCACCGCGAACCGGCGCCTCCATTTCGAGAAGGCGGACCTGCCCGACGGCTTCTTCGCCGTCGGGGACTCCGTCGCGACCTTCAACCCGCTCTACGGCCAGGGCATGACGGTCGCCGCCAGGGGGCTGCTCGCCGTCCGTGCCCTGCTGCGCTCCGGGGGCCTGTCCCGGCCCGGCTTCGGCAACGCGGCGCAGCGCGCGCTCACCCCGCAGGTGGCCGCCGCCTGGACCCTGGCCACCTCGCAGGACATCCTCTACCCGGGCGCCACGGGCATGCGGCCGAAGCCGGGGTCGGGCCTGCTGGACGCGTACGTCAACCGGCTGATGGCCGGAGCCACCGTCGAGGAGCCGCTCACGGCCGCGTTCTTCGAGGTGATCACCATGACCAGCCCGCCCACCGCCTGGTTCCGCCCGGAGGTGCTCTGGCGGGTGCTGCGGTCCTCCGCGCGGGGCGCCCTCAAGGCCCCGCCGCTGACGGCCGCCGAGCGGACGGTGGCCGGGCTCGACCGGCCGGCGGGGGCGCGGCTCCCGGACGGCCGCGCCGGCGCCGACGGCCCGGCCCGGGAGGCCGGTCCCGCGGGCCGCTCGCTGTGAGGTACGGGCTGGTCCTCTACCTGGCCGGCTCGGTGATGGCGCTGGCCCTGCTGATCAAGGCCCCGGCCATCCGCCGGGGCTGGGACCAGCCGATCATGCGGGCCGTGTGCGCGCTGCTCGTGGTCGGCGTCCTGCTGACGTTCCTGGCGGCGCCGCCCTCGCTGGCGGCGGTCAACGAGCTCACCGGCGTCGTCAACTTCGCCGCCCCGCTCGTGTACGGGGTCCTGACCGCCTTCTCGGGGGCCTCGGTCGTGCTGATCCTGCACTGGTCGGGGCGCCCGGCGGCGGGCCTGCGGCGGGCCACCCGGCTGACGGTGGGCGCCTTCGGCACGGTGACCGTGCTGATCGCGGTGCTGTTCGCGGTGGGGGACGCGCCGGTCGAGCGGCTGCGGGACCTGGACACGTACTACGCGAACACGCCCTGGCTGCGCGAGATGATCGTGTGCTACCTGCTGGCGCACACGGTCGGCAGCACGGCGCTGAGCGTGCTCTCCCTGAAGTGGATGCTGCGCGTGGACCCCGCGCTGCGGCCGCTGCGCACGGGGCTGGCCCTGCTGACGCTCGGCGGGGTGCTGGACCTCGGCTACCTCGTCGCGAAGTGGGCGGCGGTCGGTGCCCGCTGGGCGGGCCGCGACTGGGACGCGCTGTCCACGGACGTGGCCCCGCCGCTGGCCTCGGCGGCGGCGCTGCTGGTGGGGTCGGGGTTCGTGGTGCCGGTGCTCGGCGGGTCGTCGGCCTGGCGGGACCTCAGCCAGTACCGGCGGCTGCGGCCGCTGTGGAAGGCGCTGCGCGGGTTCGCCTCCCGCAGCGTGACGACGGTGCCGCTGACCTGGTGGTCCCCGCCGGCGATCCGGCTGGTGCACCGCGAGTCGGTGATCGCCGACGGGCTGCTGGCCCTGGCAGGCTGGTGCGACCCGGCCGTACGGTCCACGGCCCTGGAGGCCGCGCGCGGCCAGGGCCTGGACGCGGAGGGCGCCGCGGTCGTGGCGGACGCGGCGATGCTGGCCGCCGCCTGCCATGCCCGGGCCGCCGCCGAACGGGAGGAGCGCACCGGGGCTGGGAGCGGGCCGGCGGACCCCGCCCCTCCCCCTCCGATCGGCTGCCATCCGCTGACCGCCCTGGCCCGGGCGTTCCGCAGCTCCCCGGTGGTGGCGGCGGCCCGCCGCGGGGCCCTGGAACCACCCGGGGGGTGAGGGCCGACGGATCGCAGCGCGGCGGGGACGGCCGGTCCCTCCGGGGCGCCGGTCCCTCCGGGGACGGCCGGCTCGTCCGCAGCCGGTCCGCCGGCTGCGGACACGCCGCCGGCCGGTCCGCCGCGTGGGGGCCGCGCCTCGGCGCCGGATGCCCCGCTCCGGGGACGACGGGCGCCCCGGGTTCTCCGGGTCCCGGGGCGCTCGTCGTACGGGAGGGAGGCCGGCTCAGAGCTCCGCGATGTCCAGGCCGGCCTGGGCGGCCGCCGCGTGCACGGTCTGCTCCAGCAGGACCGCGATGGTCATCGGGCCCACACCGCCGGGCACCGGGGTGATCAGGGAGGCGCGAGCGGCGGCCGACTCGAAGTGGACGTCGCCGACGTTGCCCTCGTTGTAGCCGGCGTCCAGGACCACGGCGCCCGGCTTGATGTCCTCGCCCCGGATGAACTCGGCCTTGCCGACCGCGGCGACCAGGACGTCCGCCTGGCGGACGATCGAGGACAGGTCCTTGGTGCGGGAGTGGCAGTAGGTGACGGTGGCGTTCTGCTCCAGCAGCAGCATGCCGGCCGGCTTGCCCAGGATCGCGCTGCGGCCGACCACGACGGCGTGCTTGCCGGTGAGGTCCACGTCGTACGCGGCCAGCAGGCGCATGATGCCGCCGGGGGTGCAGGAGACGAAGCCCGGCAGGCCGAAGCCCATGGCGGCGAAGGAGTGCATGGTGACCCCGTCGACGTCCTTGCCCGGGGCGATGGCCTCGAAGGCGGCCCGCTCGTCGATGTGGTGCGGGACGGGGTGCTGGAGCAGGATGCCGCTGATCGCGGGGTCCTCGGAGAGGGCCGTGATCGTGGCGACGAGCTCCTCGGTGGTGGTCTCGGCCGGAAGGGCCACGTGGCGGGAGGTGATGCCCGCCTTGGCGCAACGGTTCTGCTTCATGCGCACGTACGTGACCGACGCGGGGTCCTCGCCGACCAGGACGGTGGCCAGGCAGGGCGCGGTGCCGGTGCGCTCGGTGATCTTCGCCGCGAGGGCGGCGGTCTGCTCCGAGATGCGGCGCGCGAGGGCGGTGCCGTCCATGAGCTGGGCGGTGGCGGTGGGGGCAGTCGTCACGGGGTCTCCTGAACGTCGCTGCGGATCGCGGTTCGCCCAGGCGCGCGGCAGTCGACGTACGGGGAGGTGCGTACGCCGGGCCGCTCCCCGGTGGTGATCCACCCGAACGCCAGTCACGGCCCTGCTCCCACTGTAGTCGACCCGTCCCGCACGGATATCCGGTGGATGACCGGCGCCCGGCCTGGGACGATCGAGACATGACGCGCACTTTCGACCATCTCGTCGCCGAGGCGGAAACCGTCTCGGTGGACGGATGGGACTTCTCCTGGCTCGACGGCCGGGCCACCGAGCAGCGGCCCTCCTGGGGGTACCAGCGGCTGCTGCGCGAGCACCTGTCCCGGGTCCGCTCGGCCCTGGACATCCAGACGGGCGGCGGCGAGGTCCTGGCCGGAGCGGGCCCCCTGCCGCCTCTGACGGCGGCCACGGAGTCCTGGCCCCCGAACATCGAGCGGGCCACCCGGCTGCTGCACCCGCTGGGCGCCGTGGTGGTGGCGGATACCGACGAGCCGCCGCTGCCCTTCGGCGGCGCGGCCTTCGAGCTGGTGGCGAGCCGGCACCCGGTGACCATCTGGTGGGAGGAGATCGCCCGGGTGCTGACGCCGGGAGGCACGTACTTCTCGCAGCAGGTCGGCCCGGCGAGCGTGTTCGAGCTGGTCGAGTACTTCCTCGGTCCGCAGCCGGAGGAGGTGCGGCGCGCCCGGCACCCCGACGACGCGGTCGCCGACGCCCGCAACGCGGGCCTGGAGGTGGTCGACCTCCGCTCCGAGCGGCTCCGCACGGAGTTCCACGACGTCGGAGCCGTGATCTACTTCCTGAGGAAGGTGATCTGGATGGTGCCCGGCTTCACGGTCGGGCAGTACCGGGACCGGCTGCGGGAGCTCCACGAACGGATCGAGCGCGACGGCCCGTTCGTCGCGCACACCTCCCGGTTCCTCATCGAGGCCCGCAAGCCGGACTGACGCGGGTGGACGTGCGCGCGAGGCGGATCCGGCACGGGTCCGGGGCGGACGCAGCCGCGCCGGATCGGTTGCCCGGACACAGCGTGGCGCAGGTCACTCAATTCAGCGCGTAACGAATCGACTCGGGCAGGCGATGAACCGACAGGTGTCCTCGTGCGGCCCCGGAATACAGCCCCTCCGGGGACTGTTTCCCGAGTCCGCGCGATGATTCCCGCTCACCCCTTATCTGTTCGCAACGAGAGGCTCCTTGTGTCGCTCAGCCCGTCCCGTACGTTTCCTCCGGAGATCGCCGAATCGGAGGCCCTCGTCGCGCTCGTCGAGCGCGGCCGCGAGCAGGGTCACATCAACGGTGACGATGTGCGCCAGGCCTTCGAGGCCGGCCGCATCCCGGTGGACCAGTGGAAGCGGGTCCTGCGCAGCCTGAACCAGGTCCTGGACGAGGAGGGTGTCGCCCTCCACGTCAGCGCCGCCCCCGCCACCAAGGCTGCTGCCAAGAAGCCCCGCAAGGCAGCCGCCGCCCCGGCCCGCACCGTGACGAAGAAGGCGGCCGCCGCGCCGCGCCCCATCGGCGCGCGCAAGGCCTCCGTCGCCGCCGCCCCGGCCGCCGCCGCGGCGATATCCGCTCCGTCGGCCGCCGCGTCGCAGGAGGTGTCGGCCGAGGCCGCCGCCGAGCCCAAGAAGCGCACGGTCAAGAAGACCGCGGCCAAGAAGGCCACGGCCACCAAGAAGACCACCGCGAAGAAGACCACCGCCAAGGACGCCGACGACGCCGAGAACCCGGTCGTCGAGGGTGAGGACTGGGCGGTCGAGGACCTCGCCGACGAGACCGAGGAAGAGGCCCCCAAGGCCGGCGGCCAGGGCTTCGTGCTGTCCGACGAGGACGAGGACGACGCCCCGGCGCAGACCGTCATGGTGGCCGGCGCCACCGCCGACCCGGTCAAGGACTACCTCAAGCTCATCGGAAAGGTGCCGCTGCTCAACGCCGAGCAGGAGGTCGAGCTCGCCAAGCGCATCGAGGCGGGCCTCTTCTCCGAGTACAAGCTCGAAGAGGAGGAGGACCACAAGCCCGCGTTCAAGCGCGAGCTGGAGATCCTCGTCGAGGACGGCCGCCGCGCCAAGAACCACCTGCTGGAGGCCAACCTCCGCCTCGTGGTCTCCCTGGCCAAGCGCTACACGGGCCGCGGCATGCTCTTCCTGGACCTGATCCAGGAGGGCAACGTCGGCCTGATCCGCGCCGTGGAGAAGTTCGACTACACCAAGGGCTTCAAGTTCTCCACGTACGCGACCTGGTGGATCCGGCAGGCGATCACGCGTGCCATGGCCGACCAGTCCCGCACCATCCGCATCCCCGTGCACATGGTCGAGATCATCAACAAGCTCGCCCGCGTGCAGCGCCAGATGCTCCAGGACCTGGGCCGCGAGCCCACGCCGGAGGAGCTGGGCAAGGAGCTCGACATGACCCCGGAGAAGGTCATCGAGGTCCAGAAGTACGGCCGTGAGCCGATCTCGCTGCACACCCCCCTGGGCGAGGAGGGCGACAGCGAGTTCGGTGACCTCATCGAGGACTCCGAGGCGGTCGTACCGGCGGACGCGGTGTCCTTCACCTTCCTCCAGGAGCAGCTCCAGTCGATCCTGGGCACGCTCTCGGAGCGCGAGGCGGGCGTGGTCTCCATGCGCTACGGCCTCAACGACGGCCAGCCGAAGACGCTGGACGAGATCGGCCGGGTGTACGGGGTGACCCGTGAGCGCATCCGCCAGATCGAGTCCAAGACCATGTCGAAGCTGCGCCACCCGTCGCGTTCGCAGGTCCTGCGCGACTACCTGGACTGATCCGCACCGGACACGCACGGAGCCCCCGGCCGCCAGGCCGGGGGCTCCGCCGTTCCCGGCCCGGGGTTCCGGGCCGGGAGGGGTCAGTGGACGACGCTCCAGCTGCGCCACGGCAGGCTGGAGGGGGCCGTCACGTTCGACAGGGTGGTCGCGACGTAGATCCCGTCCCCCTGCTCGCCGGGCCGGCAGTCCGGCGTCCGGTACAGGATCACGTCGACGAGGGTGTTGTTCGCGACGTGCGTGGCCCCGTGCGGCATGCCGATGCGGTGGCAGCCCTGCACGGAGGTGTTGGAGTAGCTGACCTCCACGGGGGAGTCGTGGCCCCTGAAGGTGAGCATGCCCACCGTGGTCCGGCCCGCCGAGCACGCGGTGCCGGCCAGCAGGAGGGCTGCAACCCCGGTCATGACGCCGATACGCCGGATCTGGGACATGGCGCGGTCCTCGTCTGTGGGTGGCGACGGTCGATGGCCACAGACTGCCCCGGCGTGACGGCGGCGGCATCCGGGGTGGGCCGTCCGGGTGACGGCCCTCCGCGGTCAGGCGGTCGCGCGGCGCTTGCGGGCGGACATCAGGGCGTAAACCAGGACGCCCGCGAAGAGGAACAGCACGCCCTGGTAGACGGCCGCGTACCCGGATCCGGCGACCAGCCACATCGAGAAGGCGAAGGCCACGCCGGCGAGGACGCCGTCGCGCACCAGCTGCCCGCGCCGGACCCGCTCCGACTGGCCCGAGGCCAGGAAGTACAGCTGGGCGGCGGTGGAGAGCAGGTAGGGGACGGTCGCGGTGAAGGTGGTGATCAGGACCAGTGCCTCGAAGACGCCCGCGGAGCCGGCCGTGTAGTTGTAGACGGTCAGGGCGGAGGCCAGCACGACCGTGACCAGGACGCCGGCCACCGGGACCCCGCGCTGCTTCTTCTCGAAGACCTTCGGGAAGAGCCCGTCGCGCGCGGCCGCGTACGGGGTCTGCGCGCCGAGGAGGGTCCAGCCGTTGAGGGCGCCGACCATCGAGATCACGGCGGCGCCGGCGACCAGGGTGCCGCCCCAGGTGCCGCCGAACATCGCGTCGACGGCGTCGGTGAAGGGGGCCTGGGAGGAGACCAGTCTGTCGTGGGCGACCAGGCCGAAGACGGCGAGGGTGCCGAGCAGGTAGACGGTGGCGGCGCCGACGGTGCCGAGGACGGTGGCCCGGCCGACGTTGCGGGCCGGATCGCGGACCTCGCCGGCGCTGACGGCGGCGGACTCGACGCCGATGTAGCTGAAGAGCAGGATCGCGGCGGACGCGGAGACCGCCCCGACCGGGCTCTGGCCGGTGGCCTGGAAGGGGCCGAGGTTGGCCGGGTCGAAGAAGAACAGCCCGCCCACGGCCACCAGCAGCAGCGGGACCAGCTTCAGGACGGTCGCGACCACCTGGACCGCGCCCACGTACCGGGTGCCGGCCAGGTTGGAGAGGGCCGGCAGCCACTGGACGACGAGGGCCGCCAGGCACATCGACCACTTGTGGGCCCCCACCGCCGGGAAGAGCACGGCGAGGTAGCCGACGGAGGCCACGGCGAGGGCGGCGTTCGAGACCCAGGCCGTCATCCAGTAGCTGTACGCGGCGAGGAAGCCCGCGAAGTCGCCGAAGGCGGCCCGCACGTAGACGTAGGGCCCGCCGGTCTGCGGGTGGCGCTGGGCGAGGCGGCCGAAGACCAGGGCCAGGGCGATGGCGCCGAGGGTCAGGACGGCGAAGGAGAGCAGGCTGATGGTGCCGAACGGCGCCACCGAGGCGGGGAGCAGGAAGATCCCGCCGCCGATCACGTTGCCCATGACCAGGCAGACGGCGACGGGGAGGCCGAAGCGGCGGGCGTGCCGGTCGGCCGGTGCGGGCGCCCCGTCCTGCCCGGGGGTGGCGTGCTCACGGGTTCCGGCGGCCCCGGGGGCGGTGCTTTCCTCAGTGGGCGGGGCTGCGGTGCTGGTCATCGGTGGTGCGCCTCTGTATATCTCACATGGTGGGCAGGTGAACACATGGTTGACCACCGGGAAGTCCGCACCAAATCACCGGCTTTCATCCGGCCCCCGACCCTCTGCGGACGGAAAGATTCCGCTTGAACCGCCCTCCGGCCGGGGATCCTCCCGTCGGGCCGGGAGGGGCACCTGCGGTCCGTCCGATTCGCGCAGCCAGCGGCGCAGCACCTCGTGCACCGCTTCCGCGCCCACCAGCTCCGTGTCCGGGGGCGACAGGTCCGTCGGCCACATCAGGAAGGGGCGCCCCTGTTCCCCGCCCAGGCCGCCGTGCGAGCCGATCTGCTCCTCGAAGGCGTGCACGGCTCCGGTGCGGGGGTCGTACGCCGAGTTGACCATGACGTCGGCGACGTGCGGGAAGGAGTCCGTCCGGCGGACCGCGTCCGCCGCCCCCGGACCGAACGCCGCCAGTACCTCCTCCGCCGCCCCGGGCGCGTCGAGCCGCGCCGAGGCCCCGTCCGGGCCCAGCACCTCGCCGTCGACCAGCAGGAAGCCCACCCCCGGGTGGTTGGCGAGGGTGGGCAGCAGGGCGGGGTGGGCCCGCTCGATCCGCCGGCGGGTGGCCCGGCCCGGCAGGTCGGGGAAGGAGATCAGCCCGAGGTTGCCGGAGGCCAGCACCACCGGGTCCGGGCCCGGGCCGGGGCGGGCCTCCTCCCCACCCTCCTCCACCGGCCGGTGCAGGGCGGCCAGCACCGCGGCCCTGGCCTCGGCCCCGCTGTGGGTGCGGCCGGCCCGGCGGGACACGGGCAGCCCGCAGCCCGCCCGGACCAGGTCCTCCAGGCTGAGCCCGTAGCGGCCGAGGAAGGTCTCCCCCGGGCTCTGGCCGTGGTCCGACAGCAGGACGAAGCGGTACTCGCGCGGCGCGTGCTCGGCGACCCGGGCGATCAGCGCGAGGCTCCGGTCGAGCCGGGCGAGCACCCGGTCGGTGTCCCGGCCGTGCGGGCCGGAGTGGTGGGCGACCTCGTCGTAGGCCACCAGGTCGGCGTAGACCGACGCCCGGCCGGCGAGCAGGTCCCCGATCACCGCCGCGACCACCACGTCCCGCTCGACGACCGTCGCGAAGGCCCTGATCAGCGGGTACAGCCCGCCGCGCGCCACCCGGGGGTGGTCGTCGCGCAGCCGTGAGCGCAGCGACTGGCCGACCTCCCGGGCCGCCTCGGCGACGAAGGACAGGGCGGTGCGGACGGCGTTGGCCGGGTCGGAGAAGTACGCGAAGTAGCCCGCGCGGGAGCGGTTGGCGCGCCCGCGCCGGGCCGCGACCGAGAGCACCAGCGCCAGCTGGTCGGCGCCCCCGCTGAAGAGGTTGCCCCGGCTGGCCCCGTCCAGGGAGAGCAGCCCGCCATGCCGGGCGCGCTCCACGGCACGGCGCTGGAGTTCGGCGGCGCTGGTGGGCCGGTTGCAGACCATCACCTCGCCGGTCTCCTTCTCGTACCAGCGGAAGGCCGGGACGTCGAAGGTGGAGCCGTGCAGGATCCCGAGCTGGCTGGCGCCGGTCTGGCTGGACCAGTCCGTGCGCCAGGGCATGATCCGGTGGCTGCCGTCCAGCCAGCCGGCCACCGTCGGCATCAGCCCGCCGGCCGCCGCCCGGCACAGCTCCCGGTACCCGACCCCGTCGAGCTGGAGGAAGACCAGCCCCGGGGCGGCGGCGCCCGGGGGCGCCCCGGAGCGGCGGCGGCGCCGGGCGGCGAGCCGGTACAGCCGGCGCCGGTAGGCCTCGTCGTCGCGGACCGCGAGGGCGGTCGAGGTGGCCGAGGCGACGGCGGACATCACCGCGGCGACGACCACCGCCGTCTGCGGAGCGACCTCCGCGCCGCGCCCCTCGGGGATCAGGCTGAGGGCCATGAGCAGGAGGGAGCCGTTGAGGAAGAAGACGAGCACCCCGAGCACCAGGGCGGGCACCAGCAGCAGGGCCCGGACCACGACCGGCCAGACCAGGGCGGTCAGCAGGCCGAAGGCCCCGGCGCCCCAGGCGGCGGTCAGCCCGACGCGGGTGATGCTGTCGCCGTCGGCGGACTGGAGGCGGAAGTCGGGCAGGATCGCGGCGAGGACGAGCAGGGTGAGCGTGGAGACCACCCACACGATCAGGATCCGTACCAGTGCGCCGCCGGCGGCCCGCCACCTCCAGCGCCCTCGCCACCGCCCCATGACAGCCGCCTCGTGTCTCCCCCGGACTCCGTCCGGGGTGCCCGCGGTCCCGCGTCCCGCCCCGCGGTCCTCTCGCCAGCGTCGCACAGGGCGGCCCGGGAGGCCGGTCGGTACGGACGGCGCACGGAGGCGCGGGAGAGGGGTTCTCCGCAAGGACGGCGGTGCTCAGGTGCCGTCGTAGCCGGCGGTCGGCATGGACAGCCTCCGGTGCACCTCGGCCTTCATGGCGGAGGTGTAGCGCGGTTCGTCGAGCCCGGCCGTCTCCAGGCGCACCCCGCGGCGCGCGCACTCGGCGGTGAACTCCTCCACGGAGCGCAGCGCACGGGCGAGCACCCGCCGGTTCGGGGCGACGAACAGGTCGACCTGGCCCGCCTCCACGTCGCTCCAGAGCCCGCAGTGGTCGGCCCGCAGCCCGTAGAAGAGCAGCTGCCGGGTGACCACGTAGCCCTGCGCGGCGGCCCAGCGCGCGCACATGGCCTGCTGGCTCCGGGTGTCCACGGCGAAGGGGTCGGCATCGAGTTCCTCGAGCGGGGCCAGGCTGGCGATCGCGGCCACGCGCAGCGCATCCATGGCGCCCGACCCTACTCCGATCCGGGCCCGGGGAGGAGAGGGGCGGAGGAGTTCCGCTTCCGGGCGAACCGGTGGGGGAAGGCCTAGGCTCGGGAACTGCAGGGAAGGGGGTGCGGGGGTGCCGGTGGACATCACCTGGTGGGGGCATGCCGCGTGCACGGTGCGGGACTCCGGAGTGAGGGTGCTGACGGATCCGCTGTTCGTCCGGCGGTTCGCGCACCTGCGGCGGCGGCGCGGCGCGGTGCCGCCGCCGGAGGCCGCCGAGGCGGACGTGGTGCTGGTCTCGCACCTGCACGCCGACCACCTGCACCTGCCGTCGCTGGCCCGGCTGGCGCGGGGCACCCGGCTCGTGGTCCCGCGCGGGGCACTCCGGGCGGTGCCGGGGCTGGCGCGGCTGGCGGGAGCGCGGGGGCTGACGGTGACGGAGGTGCTCCCGGGCGAGGAGGTCGGCGTACAGGACGGCGTACGGGTCCGGGCAGTGGTTGCCCGGCACGACGGGCGGCGGCTGCCGGTCGGGCCGCAGCAGGTGCGGGCGCTGGGGTACGTGGTCCAGGGAGCGGCACGGACGTACTTCGCCGGGGACACCGGGCCGTTCGACACGATGGCCGAGGAGACCGGGCCGGTGGACGTGGCCCTGCTGCCGGTGGGCGGCTGGGGGCCGTATCTGGGGCCGGGGCACCTGGACGCGGAGGGGGCCGCGCGGGCGCTGGCGCGGCTGGCCCCGCGGGCGGCGGTGCCGGTCCACTTCGGGACGTACTGGCCGATCGGCATGGACGCGGTGCGGCCGCACGAGTTCCACGCGCCGGGCGAGGAGTTCGCCCGGCTGGCGGCGCTGCTCGCGCCGGAGGTGGCGGTACGGGTCCTGACGCACGGGGAGCGGGTGCGGCTCCTGTGACGCAGTGGTGGCAGGGGGCGGCCGAGGTGGTCGGGCGGGTGCCGCCGGAGACGACCCAGCGGGCGGTGGGCTATCCGGCGCTCTTCGTGCTGGTGGCCCTGGGGGCGCTGGTGCCGGTGATCCCGACGGGGGCGCTGGTGAGCACGGCCGCGGTGGTGGCGTTCCATCAGCGGTCGCTGCCGCTCGGCGTGCTGGTGGTGTGCACGGTGGCGGCGGTGGCGGCCTTCGTCGGCGACGTCGCGCTGTACTGGCTCGGGCAGCGCGGGGTGCGGTCGCGGGGCGGCTCGCGCTGGCTGGAGTCCCTGCGCGGGCGGGCCTCGCCGGAGCGGCTGGAGCGGGCACGGGCGGGGCTGGACGAGCACGGGGTGTCGGTCCTCGTGCTGTCGCGGCTGGTCCCGGCGGGCCGGATCCCGGTGATGCTGGCCTGCCTGCTGGGCGGGCTGCCGCTGCGGCGGTTCGCCCGGGGGGACGCGCCCGCCTGTCTCGCCTGGGCGGCGACGTACGGGCTGATCGGGATCCTGGGCGGGTCGCTGTTCTCCGAGCCGTGGAAGGGCGTGGCCCTGGCGGTGGCGCTGACGGTGCTGATCAGCGGGGGCCCGGCGGTGTGGCGGCGGGTCAGGGCCGGGCGGGGCGGAGCGGGGTAGGCTCCCTCCCTCCGGGACGACAGGGGTGGCCGATGACGCAGGAACTCCGCGGTGCCGACGAGGGCGCCGCATCCGCCGCCGGGGGTGCGGCCGCACCCTGGGAGACGGTCCGAGCCCTCGCCGCCCGCTTCGACGCGGCCTCCGCCGAGCGGGGGGTGGTGCCGCCGCACAGCCATGTCCTGCAAGTACTGAAGATCGGCGAGGAGTTCGGCGAGGCAGCGCAGGCGGTGATCGGCGCGACCGGGACCAATCCGCGCAAGGGGCACTCGCACAGCTGGGACGACGTGCACGACGAGGTGTGCGACGTGATCATCACGGGGATGGTGGCGCTGGCGCGGATGCGGCCGGACGCGGCGGAGTACTTCGCGGGCCAACTCGCCCTGAAGGCCGGGCGCTTCCTGCCGCCCGACCCGGCCGCCCAGGCCGCCGGCGACGAGGACTGACCCCGGGGCCGGGCAGCCGCTGCGCGGAGCCGTCTCCCCGCCCCTCCCTTCCACCGCTCCTCCCCCGGCTGCACGGAGTCCCCGGCCGTGCGGGGCGGCGGGGCGGTGGGGCGACGGGCGGTGGGGCGGTGGGCGGCGGTGTCAGTCCGCCAGCCCGGCCAGGACCGAGCCGAGCAGGTCGAGCGCGCCCCGGACGTGCGGCAGGTCCAGCGGGTCGCGGGAGCCGAGTGCGGCGAGCCGCTCCTGCGGGGTGGCGCCCAGCAGCGGTCCGGTCGACAGCCGTACGCGCAGCGCGCCCAGCTCGTCCGCGAACCGCTGCCCGCCGGGCGTCGGCGAGCCGAGCCGTCCACCGAGCCAGTCCTCCAGCTCCATCGCGTCGCCCACCCCGTGCCGGGCCAGGCCCGTACGCAGGGGGGTGAGGTCGGCGTACAGGTGGCGGCCGGCCTGTGGGGGCCGGGCGAGCGCCCCGGCGGCCAGGAGCTCCCGGTGCGCGGCCGCCGCCACCGCCCCGTGCAGGGCGGCCGCGGCGTAGGCCCGAGCGGCGACGGCGTCCGGCTCGTCCAGCGCGTGCGCGGCGGCCACCGCGACCGGGCCTGCCACCAGCGCACCGGTGGCGGTGAGGATGTCGAGGGTGCGGGCACGCAGCCAGGTGCCGCGCGGCGTGGCGGGGAAGCGGGCCACGGCGGCGGGCCAGCCGCCCGGCAGCAGCGCCCCGGACAGGTCGACCAGCACGGCGGCCGTGGCGGGCAGCATCTCGGCGGGGCTCAGCACGAGCGTGTCGTGCGGCCGGTGGACGGTGTCGCGCCAGCTCTCGTCGCTGACCACGAACAGCCCGGCGCCCTCGGCCGCCTCGCAGGCCTCGCGCAGCATCTCGGGCGGCGGCACCGTGCCGGTCGGGTCGTCGGCCACCGACAGGAGCAGCACCCGCGGGTCGCCGCCCTCGGCGCGCACCCGCCGTACGGTCTCCAGCAGGGCGTACGGGTCCGGTACGCCGCCGCACTCGGCCGGGGTGGGCACGTGGTAGGCCCGCCGCCCCAGCAGCCGGACCTGCGGGGTCCACCAGGCGGGGCAGGGCCGGGGCAGCAGCACGTCGCCCCCGTAGGCGCCGAGCAGCGCGAGCAGCAGGGCGGGGGCGCCGGGCCCGGCGGCCACGTTCTCCGGCTCGGTGGGGAGCCCGCGCCGCGCCCAGTGCCGGCAGGCGGCCTCGCGGACGGACCTCCCACCGCCCGGGGGCTCGGGGGCGGCCCGGTCCGCCGCCCCGGCGAGGACGGCCCTCAGCTCCGGCAGGACCGGAAGGCCCGGCTCGGGGGCGGGGGGACCGTACCTGACGGGCCCACGCCCCTCCGGGGCCAGGCGCCATACTCCGGCCGGCCCGTCCGTCGTCCGCTCGGCCATCCCCGCCACGTGCCCGCCCTCCTACTGCCCTGGTGCCCTTGTCGCCGCCACCGACGTGCCCTTTATACGATTATTTCCGCCGGGATGCCCGCTTTTCGTCGCCGTCCCACACCCCAGCCTGGCAGCGCCGCGGCGCGCTGTTCGAGCAGCGTCTCCGGCATCGCCCTCACCGTCCTTGGCGATGGGGCGCCGGGCATGCCGCCGCCCCCTGGGCTCCACTGTCCTCGCCCCTGCGACGCCCGGCCACCGACCCGCCCAACCTCCTTGGAACAAAAGGGCGATGTCCACATGCCGAAACGCAGATCTCATATGACGGTCGGATCCCCTACGGTGATCACAGCACTTCGACGACGAGGAGGAGCCCGCCATGACCGACGCCCACGCGGCGCCCGAGCCGACCGCGCACGAGACGGCCGTCTACACGCACGGCCACCACGAGTCGGTCCTGCGCTCGCACCGCTGGCGCACGGCCGCCAACTCGGCCGCCTATCTGGTCGGGGAGCTGCGGCCGGGCATGCGGGTGCTGGACGTGGGCTGCGGACCGGGCACCATCACCGCGGACCTGGCGGAACTGGTGGCCCCCGGCGGGCGGGTCACGGCCGTCGACGCGGCGCCGGACGTCCTGGCCGCGGCGGGCGCGTACGCGGCCGAGCGGGGGCTGGAGGGGGCCGTCGAGTTCGCGGTGGCGGACGTCCACGCCCTGGAGTTCCCGGACGGCACCTTCGACGTGGTCCACGCCCACCAGGTGCTGCAGCACGTCGGCAACCCGGTGCGGGCCCTGCGGGAGATGCGGCGGGTGTGCCGGCCGGGCGGGATCGTGGCGGTCCGCGACGCGGACTACGCGGCGATGACCTGGTACCCGGCGACGCCGGGGCTGGACGAGTGGCTGGACCTGTACCGCCGGGTGGCCCGCGCGAACGGCGGCGAACCGGACGCCGGGCGGCGGCTGCTGTCCTGGGCCCGGGCGGCGGGGTTCACGCAGGTGCGGGCGTCGGCGACGGCCTGGTGCTACGCGACCGCGGGGGAGGTGGCCTGGTGGTCGGCCCTGTGGGCGGACCGGACGACGGCCTCCTCGTACGCGGCCGTCGCGGAGGGACGCGGACACGCGACCTCCGCCGAGCTGGAGGACGTCGCCGCCGCCTGGCGGGCGTGGGGGGCCTCGCCGGACGCGTGGTTCTCCGTGCTGAACGGGGAGCTGCTGTGCCGGGCCTGAGGCCCTGAGCCCGCGCCGACGCTGCCGCCGCGCGGGGCCGGGGCGACCGGGGCCCCTGCCCGTCCTCCGCCCGTTCCCGGCGGCTCCACCCCTGACCGGCGCGGCCGGCCGCGCGCCCGCCGTCCGGTCGCCGGCGGGGCCGGGTCGCCTGCCCGCCCTCCGCGCGCTCCCGGGGGCGGGCGCCGGGGGTCCGTCAGCCCCGGTCGCCGGCGGGGCTGTGGCGGCCCCGCCGGCGACCGGGGCGCGGGGCTACACCGGCGGGCGCATGCGGAAGTCGTACGCCGGCGGCAGCGGGGCCTCGGACAGGGTCGACCAGACCTCCGACAGGGTCTCCTCCCCCTCCCTCAGGTCCGCCGTCTCGAAACCGTCCTCGAACACCCGCCGAGCCGCGCCCACGTGCCCCTCCGCCGCGAGCAGCCGCGCGGCCAGCAGCCGGAAGCGGCCCTGCTCCCGCAGCGCCGGCCGCAGCCGGTCCCAGACCGCCCGCGCCCCGGCCGGCCGGCCCGCCGCCAGCAGGGCGGTCATGGCCTCCCGGCCCAGCGCGGACTCCGCCGCCGTCCAGGCGTCACCGCCGCGGCTCTCCCCCGCCAGGTCCTCGAACGCCTCCGCGTACCGGTCGGCCGCCCGCTCCCGGTCCCCGGCCAGCTCGTCCGCCACCGCCAGGCACCGCAGCAGCGGCCAGCGCGACGGCGCCAGCGCCAGGCCGCGCTCCCAGCTGCGGACGGCCTGGGCCGTGTCGCCCGCGTGCCACTGGGCCACGCCCAGGTGGTACTCGGTCAGCGGGTCCGCCGGGGCGGTCTCCAGCATGTCCCGCCAGTGCGGGGCGACGAGGCTCGGCCCCGGCGGTCCGGCCCGCCGCGGCGCCGGATGGGCGCCGGTGCGCCACAGGGCCAGCCACGGCTCCTGGGCCTCCTCCAGGGTGGACTCGGGGAACGGAGTGCCGGGCAGGGCGAAGCCCCCGCGCAGCACCTCCAGCGCGCCCCAGCCCGACCCCCGGGCCAGCCACTCCCCCGGCCCGCCGTCCGGATCGGCGTCGGCGTACCCGTCCCGCCACGCCGCGTGGGCCGCGTCCAGCGTGCCGGGCGGCAGCGCCGCGTCCAGCGCCGTCCCGGCCGCCGCGCGCGCCCGCGCCCAGTCGTCGCCGTGCACCGCGCCCGGCTCGGCCGACAGCGGCCCGTACGCCTCCAGCCAGCTGAACTCCTCGCCGCCGTCCAGCCGTACGTGCTCCAGCTGGGTGCGGGCCAGCCCGGCCTGGATCTCCGCGTAGCCCCCGGTGCCGGGCTCCGTGAGCCACTCCTGCCAGCGCCGTCCGCCCGCGCCCGCACCCCACACGAACAGCTTGCGCCCGCGCAGCAGACCGGTGGAGGCCTGGGCCAGGCCGTGCCCGTCGGCGTCGAGGGCGGCGATCCAGGGCCGGTCGGCGGCCGCGGGCTCGACCTCGTAGAAGAAGTCGGCGGGGTAGGCGCTGTCCAGCGGGTACGTGCGGTCCGCGTCCTCCCACCGCGGCACGGGGATCCGCCGCAGCGCCCGCTCGTACCCGAAGTGCCAGGCCTCCTCGGCGGGGGCGAGGACCCGGGTGCCGGAGTCCTCCGGGACGGCGGTGTTGGACCACCAGTAGACGGCGGCGGGCCGTTCGTGCGGGTTGCGCACGCGGACCCCGACGTACAGGAAGTCCGAGTCCTCCGGCAGCCACAGGTCCACCTGGAACGGCAGGTCACGCAGCCGCTCCCACTCCCACAGCCGCACCATCACTCCCCCGTCGGGCGCGGGGACGAGGGCCGCGTGCAAGGGGGCGCAGGACAGGGCGGTGTGGCCGGTCGCGCCGATGTTCCACTCGATGCCGCCGGAGAACCAGGCCCCGTTCAGGGCGAAGTTCGCGGGCTGGAACACCGGGTTGCGGTAGAGGAGTTCGCGGCCGGTGGGCAGGTGCACGAGGGAGTGGACGCGCCCTCCGAGCCCGGGGAGGACGGTGGCGCGCAGCCGGCCGTTGTCGATGACGACCGCCTCGAACTCCCGCTCCGCGCGCCGCCGTCCGTACCCGTCGCGGATCCGGACGGGCAGCAGGGAGCGCAGCGGCTCGTACCCGATCTGGCGGGCCATGTCGCGCGGCAGCCCCGCGCGCGAGCGCTGGTCCAGGTCGTGGACCCCGTCGGGGGCGCGCAGGGCGGGCAGCGGGTTGTCGGGGCCCAGGGGGGCGGCGGGAAGGGTCAGCGGGACACGTCGGACGGTGGTGGCCATGGGGGAATGGAACACGCCGCCACGGCCGGTGCACAGGGGTTCCGCACATCACCACCGGTCAGGATTACGCAAAGGCCCCCGCGGCCGGGGCCGCGGGGACGCCGCCCGCACACGCGTCCGGATCCGGCGGGGTCGCGCCGGCGCGGGCGGCGCGCCTTCAGGCCGTCGGGGCCGTGCGGGCCCAGCGTTCGTGGTCGCGCCAGGCTCCGGCCACGTGGAGGAAGTCCGGGGAGAGGCCCTCCCTCCGGAAGCCGCGGCCGCGGACCAGGGCGAGGGACGCGGTGTTGCCCGGCTGGATGTTCGCCTCCAGCCGGTGCAGGCCCAGGCCGGTGTCCGCGAAGGCGTGGGCGAGGACGAGGTCCAGGCCCTCCCCCAGCAGCCCCCGCCCCGCGGCGTGCGCGAAGGCCCCGTACCCCAGGGCCCCGCACTGGAAGGCGCCCCGGACGATGTTGTTGACGTTGACGAAGCCGGCGATGGCCCCGTCGGCGAGCTCGCAGACCAGGAAGCCGGCCCGGAGCTCCCCCTCGGCCAGGGCGGCGGCGTACGGGCCGTACTCCTCCAGCGTGGCCGGCGGGAACAGCCAGGGCCGGTGCAGTGCGCGGCTCTCGCGGACCCGGGCGGTGAACTCCGGTCCGTCGGCGGGCCGGAAGGGGCGCAGCCCGACCCGCGGGCCCTCCCTCAGGTACGGGGGCGTGGAATACGGCATCGCCCCAGGCTACGACCCGTGGCAGCATGCGCGGTGTGATCATCGACCTGGATCCCCCCGCGCTGCTGAGCGCCGCCGCCCGCAACAACGCCGAGTGGTGCGCGGCGGTGTCCCGCTCGGGCCATTTCCGCGACGGCGTGTGGTGCAGCCCCCGGCGCACTCCGCCGCTGTACCCCGACGCCGTCACCCTCACCCCCGGGGCCTCGGCCGCCGACGTCCTGGCCGGGGTCGACACCACGGGCCCCGGCTGCTCGGTGAAGGACAGCTTCGCCTCGCTCGACCTGGCCCCGGCCGGTTTCGCCGTGCTCTTCGAGGCGCAGTGGATCCACCGCCCGGCGGGGGCCGCCGTTCCCGCCGCGCCGGCCGGCGTCCCGCTGGAGTGGGACGAGGTCGAGGGCCCCGGCGAGCTGGAGGCCTGGGAGGCCGCCTGGTCGGACGGTGACGGCCGGGGGCTCTTCCACCCCGGGCTGCTGCGGGAGGGGATCCTCTTCCTGGCGGGCCGCGCCGGGGGCCGGATCACGGCCGGTGCCGTCCTCAGCACCGGCGGCGGCGCGGTGGGCGTCTCGAACGTGTTCGCCCGGACCGGGGCCGGCGCCGACGCCGCCTGGGCGGCCGCCCTCGGCGCGGCCGCACGCCACTGGCCGGGGCTCCCGGTCGTGGGCTACGAGCACGGGGAGGACCTCGACGCCGCCGTCCGCGCCGGCTTCACCCCGCTCGGCCCCCTCCGCGTCTGGCTCCGGACGCGCTGACGGGACGGCGCCCGGTCCGCCCCGCTCAGGCCCGGTCCGCCCCGCTCAGGCCCGCTCAGGCCCGGTCCGCCCCGCTCAGGCCCGGTCCCCGTGCAGCTCCAGCTTCGGCACGTCCGGGCGGTCCAGGCCGAAGACCCGGGCGTACAGGGACAGTTCCGCCTCCAGGGCCCGGACCATAGTGTCCGCGCGCCGGAAGCCGTGGCCCTCGCCCTCGAAGGTGAGGTACGCGTGCGGTACCACCGGAGTGCGGCTGCGCAGGGCGGCCAGCAGGCGTTCCGCCTGGGCGGGCGGGCAGACCGGGTCGTCCAGACCCTGGAGGAGCACGAACGGGGCGGTGATCCGGTCGGCGCGGGCGACCGGCGAGCGTTCGCGGCAGCGCAGTTCCAGGATCTGCGGCGGGCCGGCCAGGCCGTCGACGTAGCGCGACTCCAGGTCGTGGGTCTCGGCCGCGAAGCCGCGCAGGTCCAGAACCGGGTAGATGACCGCCGCGCAGGCGTACAGGCCGGTGGCGGCCAGGGAGGCGGCCGCCGTCCAGCCGCCCGCGCTGCCGCCGCGGATGGCGAGCCGGCCGGGGTCGGCGGTGCCCTCGTCGGCCAGGGCCCGGGCGACGGCCGCGCAGTCCTCGACGTCGACCACGCCCCACTGCTCGCGCAGCCGCTCCCGGTAGGCGCGGCCGTACCCGGTGGATCCGCCGTAGTTCACCTCGACGACGCCGATGCCCCGCGAGGTGAAGTAGGCGATGTGCAGGTCCAGTACGGGCGGCACGTGGTCGGTGGGCCCGCCGTGCGCCCACACCACGTACGGGGGCAGTTCCTCGGCGGGCGCCCGCCGGGCGGGGTGGTGGGGCGGGTAGACGTGGGCGTGGATCTCGCGTCCGCCGGGGCCCGGGAAGGTCCGGCTCTGCGGCTCGGGGTAGTACGACGGGTCCACGGGGTCCCCGGCCCGGGCGCCGACCACCCGGGCGCGTCCGGTGGCGGTGTCCAGTTCGACGACCTCGTAGGCACTGCGCGGGCTGGCGGCGACCCCGTAGACGCGGCTGCCGCTGACGGCCAGGCCAGGCTGCCAGGCCGTCCAGGGGCCGGCGGCGTCCACCAGGTCGCCGCTGTCGGGGTCCAGGACGCCGAGGACGCAGGAGCCCCGGCCGTGCAGGACGGCCAGCAGCCCTCCCCCGGAGCCTTCGGCCCGGGTGGGGGTCCCCCCAGCGGTAGCCGGGGGAGTGCCGCCGGGCAGCGGGGCCAGCCAGGTCAGCCCCGGCTTCCACAGCGGGCCGCCGAACTCCTCCTCGCGGGGGCACAGGTTGACGGCCCCGCCACCGTCCGCGTCCACCCGGTACGGGTTCCACCAGCCGCTGCGGTCGCTCACCGCGAGCAGGCTCCCGTCCGCGGCCCACGCCACCTGGGCCACGGCCTCGTCCGGCCCGCCGAGCACCGTGCGGGGCGTGCCGAGGGTTCCGTCGGGGCGGACGTCTGCGAGCTGGAGCTCCGTGCCGTCCCAGGGCATCCGGGGGTGGTCCCACACCAGCCAGGCGGCGCTGCGGCCGTCGGGGGAGGGCTTCGGCCCGGTGCGGAAGCGGTGCCTGTCGTCGGTGAGCTCCCGTACGGCGGTCCGGTCCCCGGCGGCGGAGCCGTCCAGCGGGACGGCGGCCGCGACGCGCCGCACGTCGCCCGGGGCGGGTCCGGTGAACTCCTCCAGCACACACCAGACCTCGCCCCCGCGCAGCACCGGGTCGGCCCAGCGCAGCCCGCCTCCGGTCTGCGAGACGGGGGTGAGCGGGCGGGGCGGGGGCGCGCAGGGGGCGTCGGGCTCGAAGGCGTACAGCCGCTGGTCGGCGTGGTGGACGAACACCACCAGCGGCCCCCCGTCGGCCCGTTCGGCGCCCGCCCAGGGCAGGCCGCCGTACTCGGTGAGCCGGCTGCGCACGTTCCAGGGGGCGGACAGCACCGGCCGGGCGGGGCCGCCGTCGGCGGGCCGGCGGACGAGGGTGCGGCGGCCGCCCTCCTCGGGGCGGGGTTCGGTCCACCACACCTCGGGGCCGATGGTGCCGACGTACTCGGGCCGTCCGTCGTGGGCGGCAGCGTGTGCGGCGGCGAGCGGGGAGGGCCAGCTGCCGTAGGGGGCGCAGGCGGCGGCCGCCGCCGCCATCACCAGGCCCCCATCACAGGTTCCGCAGCGCGCGGTCCAGGACGCGGACGCCGAAGTGCAGGGCGTCGACGGGGACCCGTTCGTCCACGCCGTGGAAGAGGGACCAGTAGTCGAAGCCCGGCGGCAGCCTGAGCGGGGAGTAGCCGTAGCCGGTGATGCCCAGCCGGGAGAACTGCTTGGCGTCGGTGCCGCCCGCCATGCAGAAGGGCACGGCGCGTCCCTCGGGGTCGAAGTGCTCGACGGCCTCGCGCAGGACCGCGTACGCCGGCCCGTCCACGGGGGCTTCGAGGGCGACCTCCCTGTGGTGGTACTCCCAGTCCACGTCGGGGCCGGTGAGCTCGTCGAGGACGGCCGCGAACTCGGCCTCGCCGCCCGGCAGGGTGCGTCCGTCGACGTACGCGGTGGCCTGTCCGGGGACCACGTTGAGCTTGTAACCGGCACTGAGCATGGTCGGGTTGGCGCTGTTGCGCAGGGTGGCCTCGACGAGGGCGGCGGCCGGGCCGAGGGCTTCGAGGACGGCGTCGAGGTCGAAGCCGGGGGCCCGGGGGTCGCAGGACAGGCCCTGGAGGGCGGCGAGTTCGCCGATGCAGGCGGCGACGGTGCCGGTGAGGCGGACCGGCCACTCGTGGGCGCCGATGCGGGCGACGGCGGCGGCGAGCCGGGTGACGGCGTTGGCCCGGTTGGGCTTGGAGCCGTGCCCGGTGCGGCCGTGCGCGGTCAGTTTCAGCCAGGCGGTGCCGCGTTCCCCGGCGGCGATGGGGTAGAGGGGCCGTCCCGCTCCGGTGTGCAGGGTGAAGGCGCCGGACTCGCTCAGGCCCTCCGTACAGCCCTCGAAGAGGTGCGGGTGGCGGTCGGCGAGGTAGCCGGAGCCGTCGGCGGCGCTGTCCTCCTCGTCGGCGGTGAACGCGATGACGACGTCCCGTCGCGGCCGGGTGCCGGTGCGCGCCCAGGCCCGTACCACGGCCAGCACCATCGCGTCCATGTTCTTCATGTCGACGGCCCCGCGGCCCCAGACCACCCCGTCGCGGACCTCCCCCGAGAAGGGGTCCGCCCTCCAGTCGGCGGCCTCGGCGGGGACCACGTCGAGGTGGCCGTGGACGAGGAGGGCGGGCGCGGAGGGGTCGGTGCCCTCCAGGCGGGCCACCACGTTGGTGCGGCCGGGGGTGCGCTCCAGGAGAACGGGGTGCAGGCCCGCGGCGGCGAGGCGCTCGGCGGCGTACTCGGCGGCGGGGCGCTCCCGGCAGTCGCCGCCGCCGCGGTTGCTGGTGTCGATGCGGATGAGTCCTGAGGTGAACTCGACCACCTCGTCGAAGGCTGCCGCGTCGAGCGCCGCCCCGGCCGGGGCCGGGGCCGCGCCGAGGGCCGCCGCGCGGTCGGGGGGGATCCCGTCGGCGCCGGCCGCGCGCAGGGCCGTCGCGCCGGGGGCCGTGCCGGGGGGTCCCGCCGTGCCGGGGCCGGTGTCCACACGTTCCATGTCAGCCATACTGCTCCTCCAGAGCCGCCGAGACGACCGTGGTGACCGCTTTGAAGGTGCGGATCGCCTCGTACATGGTCCCGCTGGTGTAGGCGATCCTGCGCTCGCCGGTCCGCTCGACGCCGGGGACGACGGTGGCGGCCATCGACAGGTGCTCGGCGTCGAACTCCACTTCCATCGTGTGCGGCCCGCCGCGCACCGGCTCGTGCCGGACGGCGAGTTTCACGGCCTCCGTGGCCGCGGCGCGGATGTCGGCGGCGGTACGGGCCGGGGTGCGGCAGACGGCCGCGTAGCGCGAGACGTGGTCCTTGACGGCGACGGTGCGGGCGTCCGGGGCGTAGCCGGCGGCGTCGGCGCAGGTCAGGTCGTCGCCGGTGACGAGGATGACGGGGACCCCGAACTCGGCGACGACATGGGCGTTGAGCACGCCCTCGCTGGCGCGGAGGCCGTCGAGCCAGACACCGGTGAGGGAGTTGGCGAGGTAGGTGTGGGCGAGGACGCCCTCGGCGCCGGCGCCGGTGTGGTAGCCGACGAAGGCGACGCCGTCCACGTCCCCGTGCTGGACGCCCTCGACCATGGAGAGGGACTTGTGCCGGCCGGTGATCATCTCGGCGCGGGCGTCGAGCTTCTCCAGCAGCAGGTTGCGCATGGTCCAGTGGGCCTCGTTGATGAGGACCCGGTCGGCGCCGCCGTCGTGGAAGCCGAGTACGGCGGCGTTCACGTCGGAGGTGAACATGCCCCGGCAGCGCTCCCATTGAGGGGTTCCGGGGAGCACGTCGGCGGGCCAGGTGACGCCGGTGGCGCCTTCCATGTCGGCGGAGATGAGGATCTTCATCGGGCCCCCGGTGGGTCGCTTCGACAGGGGCCCCACCCTAGCGGCCCGGCCGCGCCCCCGCCCCGGGGCCACGCCCGGACCGCGCGGGCGCGGGGGGCCGGCCCGGCGCGCGTGCGCCCGGGGCGCCGGGGACGTCCGCCGCGGGTCCGGGAATTCCACCCGAACCGGTGAGCCGGCCGCGGGGAGTCGTCCTGACGGCGGCCGGCGGCGCCGGTCAGGCCTCGACTTCCCGGGCCAGGTTGTCGAGGACGGTGTCGTAGATGCGGCCGAGGCCCTTGGGCGCGAAGGTGCGCTCGAAGAAGCCGCCGATGCCGCCCGCGCCGTTCCAGACGGTGCTGACGACGGCCTTGGACTTGCCCTCGCCGGCCGGGGTGACGGTCCAGGTGGTGACCATGGAGGAGTTGCGGTCCTTCTCCACGAGCTGGCCGTCCGTGGGCTCGGTGACCTCCAGCAGGCAGTCCCGGACGCGCTTGCTGGTGGCCTGGAGCTTCCAGTGGACCAGGGTGCCCTCGCCGTCGCCGCCCTCGCGCACCTCGTACTCGCTGAAGTGCTCGGGGAGCAGCTTGCCCCGGGTGCCGGTGTAGTCCGCCAGCGCGTCGAAGACGGTCTCCGCGTCGGCCCCGATGATGCGCTCCGTGGTGGCCTCGACCTGCGCCATAGCTGTTCCTCCAGCAGTTGTGTCCGTTCTTCGCGGCAAGCCAACCACCTCGGGGGCGGCCGCCCAAATCCGGGGTGCGGGCGTCCGCCCGGGCGGGCGGGCGGCCCGGGCGGCCGGGCGGCGGGCGCGTGACACCCGCGGTACTCCATCTGCGGCCCCCGGGCAGGGGCGGTGCGCGGCCGTGCCGGGCCGCCGCCGGCCCCGGCCGGGCCGATCCGTTCGGGCTCCCCCGCAGCCCCGGGCGCCCGCCCCCTGGCCCGGACGCTTCCCGAGGGGTCATCACATCGGGCCAATAGGCGGCCCAATCCCGCTTTCCGGGCGCGGTTTCCGGGACGATTCGGCCCAGACCCCTCGGCTGGGAGGCCCCATGCTCCACCCCGTACCGCACCCCGCGAAGCAACGCGGCCCCGCGAAGAGGCGCGCCGCCCTGCTGCTGGCGATCTCCACGGTCGCCGCCGGCCTGGCGAGCCCCGTCACCGCCGCCCCGGCTCCGGCGCCGGCCCCGGCCGCCGCCGGCCTGCGCTGGACCGGCTGCGCGACCCCCCGCTACCCGACGCTGCAGTGCGCCTCCCTCCGGGTCCCCCTCGACCACGAACGGCCCGCCGGGCGGCAGATCTCCCTGGCCCTGACCCGCGTGCCGCACACCGCCTCCGCCTCCCAGGGCCCGCTGCTGGTCAACCCCGGCGGTCCGGGCGGCAGCGGCCGCGCCCTGGCCGGGTTCGTCGCCTCGGCCCTGCCCAAGGACGTGGCGGCCCAGTACGACGTGATCGGCTTCGACCCCCGGGGCGTGGGCCGGAGCGAACCCGCCCTGGACTGCGGGGCGGGCCACTTCAAGCCCGTGCGGCCGGACTCCGTGCCGCTGGACGCGGCGACCGAGCAGGCGAACCTGGAGCGGGTGCGGTCCTTCGCCGAGTCCTGCCGGGCGAAGCACGCGGACGTGCTCCCGTACATCGGCACCGTCTCGGCCGCCCGCGACCTGGAGACGCTGCGCACCGCCCTGGGCGCGCCGAAGGTCAGCTACTTCGGCTACTCGTACGGCACCTACCTGGGCGCGGTGTACGCCAAGCTGTACCCGAGGCGGGTCCACCGGCTGGTGCTGGACTCGGTGGTCGACCCGGGCGGGGTCTGGTACGAGGACAACCTGGCCCAGGACCAGGCCTTCGACGCCCGCCACAAGGCGTTCCTGGCCTGGGTGGCGCAGTACGACTCCACCTACCACCTGGGCACCGACCCGGCCGGCGTCGAGCGGCGCTGGTACGAGATGCGCGAGGCCCTGCGCGGGGCTCCGGCCGGCGGGAAGGTGGGGCCGGCCGAGCTGGAGGACACGTACATGCCGGGCGGCTACTACAACGGCTACTGGCCGCACCTGGCCGAGGCCTTCGCGGCGTACGCGGTGAAGCAGGACCCCAAGCCCCTGGTGGCGGCGTACGAGCGGTTCGGGGCGGTGGAGCCGTCGGCGGGCAACTCCTACAGCGTGTACACGGCGGTGCAGTGCCGGGACTCGGCATGGCCGAAGGACTGGAACACGTGGCGGGCCGACATGTGGCGCACGCACGCGAAGGCGCCGTTCATGACCTGGAACAACGCCTGGTACAACGCGCCCTGCGCGTTCTGGCCGACGGAGCCGCTCCAGGCTCCGGACGTGACGAACACGGAGCTGCCCGGGGCGCTGCTGTTCCAGGCGACGGAGGACGCGGCGACCCCGTACGAGGGCGCGGTGGGCATGCGGCACCGGCTGGCGGGCTCGGCGCTGGTGGTGGAGGAGGGCGGGGGCAACCACGGCATCGCGCTCAGCGGCAACAAGTGCCTCGACGAGAAGCTCGCCGCCTATCTGAGGACGGGTCAGGCGTCCGACGCCGCCTGCCCGGCGCAGCCCGCGCCGAAGCCGACGACGGCGACGCGCGCGGTCCCGGCCTCGGCGGGCGGCGCGGCCCTGCACGGACTGCTGGGCTTCCGCGGCTGACGCCGGAGGGCGCCCTGCCGTCTCTTCCGGATCCTGGCGCCAAGCCCGCGCCGTCCGGTGCCGCCCGCGCGGCGGGGCCCGCGCCTCCCGGAGCCGCCCGGGCCCGGGCTCAGGCGTCCGGGTGCCGGGTCTGGAGGCGGTTCAGGGCGTCCGTGGCCGCCAGGGCGAGACGGGGGTGGGCCTGGGCCCGGACCAGGACGTCGCGGGCGCGGGCGTCGGCCAGGGCGCCCAGCCCCTCCACGCAGGCCAGGGCGACCCGCCAGTACGGGTCGTGCGGGGCCAGGAGCCGCGACAGGGTCGTGATCAGGGCCGGGGCCGACTCGGGCGCCCGCAGCGCGGCCAGCAGCCGGACCGGGTGCAGGGCGTAGGCGGTGCGCAGGGTGTTGGTGGCGAGGGCGGCGGCCGCGCGGGCGGTGCGCGGGTCGCCGAGCACGCCGAGCGCCTGCGCGGCGGCCTCGCAGCGCGCGGGGTCGCGGTGGTTGAGCAGCAGGACCAGGGGTTCGAAGGCCCGCCGGTCACGCGCCATGCCCAGCCGGTACGCGGCCAGTTCGCGGGCCCACAGGGGCTGCCCGGCCGATGTCAGCGAGGCGGCCAGCCCGTCGGGGCCGGCCGCCAGCAGCGCCTCGTACGCGGGCGACCCGGCCGCCTCCGCCCGCAGGCGCTCCAGTACCTCGTTCACGCGGCCACCCTAGGGCTCCGCGGGCCGCGCCGCGCCGCGTTCGGGACAGTTCCGCCGAGCCGTCTGATCGATCATCGATGATCGGTACATTTGGGCGGTACAGCTCACATCTCCGCGCTCTGGCGCGCCGGTTACTGCGGAGTTACTGTCGTCCCACACGCACGGGACCGGCCTGGTGACGCAGCCGCCCCGTGCCAGTCGGTTCACGTACCACCCGTACGCGCGGCAGGACCCCGGGACAGGGTCGTGCCGTCCAGGTCCGCAGCGCCCGTTCTCTCCCGGGCGCGAGCACGCCGGGCCCGTCCGTACGGTCCGCCCGTACGGCCCTCCACGCACCGCGCCGGCGCACGGCGTCCCGCACCGCGTTGCCGCACGCTCCCGCACCGCTCGCCGTACGGCACCTCCGCGCGCACCGTGCGCCGCGCGCTTCCCAGCCGTCACCCTCATTCCACTGGAGTCCCGCGATGGACCTTCCGTCCACGTCCAGTCCCTCCTCCCTCCGCACGATCGCCGTCGTCGGCCTCGGCACCATGGGCACCGGCATCGCCGAGGTCCTCGCCCGGGCCGGCCGCGAGGTCGTCGGCATCGACGTCAGCGAGACGGCCGCCCGCCGGGCCACCGGTGCCCTCGCGGCCGCCACGGCCCGCTCGGTGGCCAAGCGGAAGCTCACCGAAGAGGAGCGCGAGGAGGTCCTCGCCCGCTTCCGCACCTCCACCGAGCTCTCCGCCGCCGCCGACGCCGACCTGGTCATCGAGGTGGTGCCGGAGGACTACGACCTCAAGCACCGGGTGTTCCAGGAGCTGGACGCGATCGTCCGCCCCGACACCGTCCTGGCCACCGGCACCAACGCCCTGTCCGTGACCCGGCTCGCCGCCGAGTCCCTGCGCCCCGAGCGCGTCCTGGGCCTGCACTTCTTCAACCCGGCCCCGGCGATGAAGCTGGTCGAGATCGTCTCCAGCGTCCTGACCTCGCCGCCGGCCGTCGAGGCGGTCACCGCCCTGGCCCGGGAGCTCGGCAAGGAGCCCGTCGCGGTCGGCGACCGGCCCGGCTTCGTCGCCGACGGCCTGCTCTTCGGCTACCTCAACCAGGCCGCCGCGATGTACGAGGCCAAGTACGCCTCCCGCGAGGACATCGACGCGGCGATGAAGCTGGGCTGCGGCCTGCCGATGGGCCCGCTCGCCCTGCTCGACCTGGTCGGCGTGGACACCGCGCGCACGGTGCTGGAGGCCATGTACGCCTCCTCCGGCGACCGGCTGCACGCCCCTGCCCCGATCCTGGGCCACCTCGTGGAGGCCGGCCTGACCGGGCAGAAGGCGGGCCGCGGCTTCTACACGTACGAGGCCCCGGGCAGCTCCGTGGTGGTCCGCGACCTCCAGACCCCGCTGGACGGGTCCCTGCTGGGCGCGGGCCGCCCGGTGCACTCCGTCGGCGTGGCCGGCTCCGGGACCATGGCGAGCGGTATCGCCCAGGTCTTCGCGCAGGCCGGCTACCCGGTGGTGCTGGCCGCCCGCAGCCAGGAGAAGGCCGAGGCCGCGAAGGCCGCGATCGGGAAGTCCCTGGACCGTGCGGTGTCCAGGGGCCGCCTGAGCGAGGAGGCCGCCGCGCAGACCCTCGCCCTGGTCACCCCGGCCGGCTCGCTGGAGGCCTTCGCCGAGGTGGACCTGGCCGTGGAGGCCGTCGCCGAGGACCTGGAGGTCAAGCAGCAGCTCTTCGCCGGCCTGGACAAGGTCTGCAAGCCGGGTGCGGTGCTGGCCACCACGACCTCCTCGCTGCCGGTGATCGCCGTGGCGCGGGCGACCGAGCGCCCGCAGGACGTGATCGGCATGCACTTCTTCAACCCGGCGCCGGCCATGAAGCTGGTCGAGGTGGTCCGGACCGTCCTGACGGCCGACGACGTGCACGCCACCGTCCGCGAGGTCTGCGGGAAGATCCGCAAGCACGCGGTGGACTGCGGGGACCGGGCGGGGTTCATCGTGAACGCGCTGCTGTTCCCGTACCTGAACAACGCGGTCAAGATGGTCGAGCAGCACTACGCCAGCCTCGACGACATCGACGCCGCGATGAAGCTGGGCGGCGGCTACCCGATGGGGCCCTTCGAGCTCCTCGACGTGGTCGGCCTGGACGTGTCCCTGGCCATCGAGAAGGTGCTCCACCGGGAGTTCCGCGACCCGGGCCTGGCCCCGTCCCCGCTGCTGGAGCACCTGGTCGCGGCGGGCTGCCTGGGCCGCAAGACCGGCCGCGGATTCCGTGAGTACGCCCGCCGGTAATCCGACGGGCCCTGAGCAGGATGCGTGGGGAGGGCTGCTCGGGTCCGCCGGACCCTCACGGCGGACACACCCTCCCGAGCCCAGTGCGGGCCCTCCCCCGCATCCACCCCCCTCCCACCCCCCTCCGGCGCGCGCACCCGCGCGGATGAAGTACTTTCGCTCTATGTCCCAGCCCGCCAAGACCTCGTCCCGTTCCGCCTCGGCCTCCGACGCCCCGGAGGGGACGGCGGGCACCCGGGCGGCAGCCCAGCGCCTGAAGATGCGCCGCGAGCTCGCCACGGCGGCCATGGAGCTGTTCGCGACGAAGGGGTACGAGGCCACGACGGTCGACGAGATCGCCGCGGCGGCCGGGGTGGCGCGCCGGACCTTCTTCCGGCACTTCCGCTCCAAGGAAGAGGCGATCTTCCCGGACCACGACGACACCCTGACCCGCGCCGAGGCGGTCCTGGACGTGGCCCCGGCGCACGAGCACCCGCTCGACACGGTGTGCCGGGGGATCAAGGAAGTCATGAAGATGTACGCCGCCTCGCCGGCGGTGTCGGTGGAGCGCTACCGGCTCACCCGCGAGGTGCCGGCACTGCGGGAGCGGGAGATCGCCTCGGTGGCCCGCTACGAGCGGCTGTTCACCCGCTACCTGCTGGCCCACTTCGACGAGACCGACCACCACGACGGCAACGACGACCCGCTGCTGGCGGAAGTGGCCGCCTCCGCGGTGGTGACCGCCCACAACCACGTACTGCGGCGCTGGCTGCGGGCCGGCGGTCAGGGCGACGTGGAGGCGGAGCTGGACCACGCCTTCGCGATCGTCCGCAGGACCTTCGGCTCCGGGATCGGGGCCGGCCGTGCCCCCGGCAGCGGGGCGGCCCCCCAGGCGGCCGTGCGCACCGAGGGCGAGGTGCTCGTCGCCGTGGCCCGGACCGACGCCCCGCTCGACGAGGTCATGCGGACCATCGAAGAAGCGCTCAAAAACAAGTAGGCCGACCTCCTCGGCACCGAAAAGCGACCCTCGTCACAGCGGCCGCTCCCGTTCAGGGAGCGGCCGCTTTCGTTTGTCCGGGTTGCCCCTACTCGCGGGTAACTCTGATCGATCATCGCTCATCTGCGCAGGTCAATGGGCAAATGAGAGAAAGTTTTGGCACGCAGTGCCTTGCCGAGTGACACGGGGTGCCATACGTTGAGTGCGTCCGGACGTCCCCGCGGTCCACGCCCACTCGGCACGGAACGCGCCCCGGATGCCTGCGTCACCAGGCCCCCCGCCCGCCCCACCACAGGCGCGGCCGCACCACACAGCTCCGCCGGACCGACGGCACCCAGCAGCACCCCGCCACACGCTCCCACGCACGCAACGCGTACCCCTCAGCGCACCCTCGACCAGCGCTCAGCCGGAGGCAACACCGTGAAGGACATCCTGGACGCGATTCAGTCGCAGTCCGCCACCGCCGCAGACTTCGCGGCGCTGCCGCTGCCCGACTCGTACCGCGCGATCACCGTGCACAAGGACGAGACCGAGATGTTCGACGGCCTCGCCAGCCGCGACAAGGACCCGCGCAAGTCCCTCCACCTGGACCAGGTCCCGGTGCCGGAGCTCGGCCCGGGCGAGGCCCTGGTCGCCGTCATGGCCTCGTCGGTCAACTACAACTCCGTGTGGACCTCGATCTTCGAGCCCCTGTCCACCTTCGGCTTCCTGGAGCGCTACGGCCGCCTCTCGGAGCTCACCAAGCGCCACGACCTGCCGTACCACATCATCGGCTCCGACCTCGCGGGCGTCGTGCTGCGCACCGGCCCCGGCGTCAACGCCTGGAAGCCCGGGGACGAGGTCGTCGCCCACTGCCTGTCGGTCGAGATGGAGTCCTCGGACGGCCACAACGACACGATGCTCGACCCCGAGCAGCGCATCTGGGGCTTCGAGACCAACTTCGGCGGCCTGGCGGAGATCGCCCTCGTCAAGTCCAACCAGCTGATGCCCAAGCCGGGCCACCTCAGCTGGGAGGAGGCCGCGAGCCCGGGCCTGGTCAACTCCACCGCCTACCGCCAGCTGGTCTCCCGCAACGGCGCCGGCATGAAGCAGGGCGACAACGTCCTGATCTGGGGCGCCAGCGGCGGCCTCGGCTCCTACGCCACCCAGTTCGCCCTGGCCGGCGGCGCCAACCCGATCTGCGTCGTCTCCTCCCCCGAGAAGGCCGACATCTGCCGGTCCATGGGCGCCGAGGCGGTCATCGACCGCAACGCCGAGGGCTACCGGTTCTGGAAGGACGAGCAGACCCAGGACCCCAAGGAGTGGAAGCGCTTCGGCAAGCGCATCCGCGAGCTGACCGGCGGCGAGGACATCGACATCGTCTTCGAGCACCCGGGCCGCGAGACCTTCGGCGCCTCGGTGTACGTCACCCGCAAGGGCGGCACCATCACCACCTGCGCCTCCACCTCGGGCTACATGCACGAGTACGACAACCGCTACCTGTGGATGTCCCTCAAGCGGATCATCGGCTCGCACTTCGCCAACTACCGCGAGGCGTGGGAGGCCAACCGCCTGATCGCCAAGGGCAAGATCCACCCCACCCTCTCGAAGGTCTACTCCCTGGAGCAGACCGGCCAGGCCGCCTACGACGTCCACCGCAACCTCCACCAGGGCAAGGTCGGCGTCCTCGCGCTCGCCCCCGAGGAGGGCCTGGGCGTCCGCGACCACGAGATGCGCGCCAAGCACCTCGACGCCATCAACCGCTTCCGCAACATCTGAGACGCCCAAGGGCCAAAGGGACAGCCTGAGATGACAGAGCGCCAGAAAGACCGTCCGTGGCTCATGCGGACGTACGCCGGCCACTCCACGGCCGAGGCGTCCAACGAGCTGTACCGCCGCAACCTCGCCAAGGGGCAGACCGGCCTGTCGGTGGCCTTCGACCTGCCGACGCAGACCGGCTACGACCCGGACCACGTCCTCGCCCGCGGCGAGGTGGGCCGGGTCGGGGTCCCGGTCTCCCATCTGGGCGACATGCGGCGGCTGTTCCAGGACATACCCCTGGAGCAGATGAACACCTCGATGACGATCAACGCCACCGCCATGTGGCTGCTGGCGCTCTACCAGGTGGCCGCCGAGGAGCAGGGGGCGGACATCTCCCGGCTCCAGGGCACCACACAGAACGACATCGTCAAGGAGTACCTCTCGCGCGGGACGCACGTCTTCCCGCCGGGACCGTCCCTCCGCCTGACGACGGACATGATCGCGTACACGGTCAACCACATCCCGAAGTGGAACCCGATCAACATCTGCTCGTACCACCTCCAGGAAGCCGGGGCCACCCCGGTCCAGGAGATCTCGTACGCGATGTCGACCGCGATCGCCGTCCTGGACTCCGTCCGCGACTCGGGGCAGGTCCCGGAGGATCGTTTCGGCGAGGTCGTCGCCCGTATCTCGTTCTTCGTGAACGCGGGCGTCCGCTTCATCGAGGAGATGTGCAAGATGCGCGCCTTCGGCCGCATCTGGGACCAGGTCACCCGCGAGCGCTACGGCATCGAGGACGCCAGGCAGCGCCGCTTCCGCTACGGCGTCCAGGTCAACTCCCTCGGCCTGACCGAGGCCCAGCCGGAAAACAACGTCCAGCGCATCGTCCTGGAGATGCTGGCCGTCACCCTCTCCAAGGACGCCCGCGCCCGCGCCGTGCAGCTGCCCGCCTGGAACGAGGCGCTGGGCCTGCCCCGCCCCTGGGACCAGCAGTGGTCGCTGCGCATCCAGCAGGTCCTCGCCCACGAGAGCGACCTGCTGGAGTACGAGGACATCTTCGCCGGCTCCCACGTCATCGAGGCCAAGGTCGACTCCCTGGTCGCCGACTGCCTGGCCGAGATCGACCGGATCCAGGAGATGGGCGGCGCGATGGCCGCCGTCGAGTCCGGTTACCTGAAGTCCCAGCTGGTCTCCTCGCACGCCGAGCGGCGCGCCCGGATCGAGTCCGGCGAGGACAGGATCGTCGGGGTGAACTGCTTCCAGCAGACCGAGGAGAACCCGCTCACCGCCGACCTCGACGGCGCCATCATGACGGTGGACCCGGCGGTCGAGGAGCTGACGGTCGAGCGGATCCGGCGCTGGCGCTCCGAGCGCCAGGAGGCCTCGGACCGCCAGGGCGGCGGCGACCCGTTCGTCTTCCCGACCGTCGACCAGACCCTGGAGCGGCTGAAGGAGGCCGCCGCCGGCACCGACAACCTCATGGAGGCCACCCTCGAGTGCGCCCGCGCCGGGGTCACCACCGGCGAGTGGGCGAACGCCCTGCGCGAGGTCTTCGGCGAGTTCCGCGCCCCGACCGGGGTCTCCTCGGCCCCGGTCGCCGTCGCCGCCGAGGAGGGTACGCCGCTGGCCGCCGTCCGCGAGAAGGTCGCCCGGACGGCGGACGAGCTGGGCGCGGGCCGGCTGCGCCTGCTGGTCGGCAAGCCCGGTCTCGACGGTCACTCCAACGGTGCCGAGCAGATCGCCGTCCGGGCCCGCGACGCCGGCTTCGAGGTGGTCTACCAGGGCATCCGGCTGACGCCGGAGGAGATCTCGACGGCGGCGCTGGCCGAGGACGTGCACTGCGTGGGACTGTCCATCCTGTCCGGTTCGCACAGCGCGCTCGTCCCGGACGTCCTGGAACGCCTGCGCACGGCGGGGGCGGGCGACATCCCCGTCATCGTCGGGGGCATCATTCCGAACGCCGACGCCGTGACCCTGAAGGAGGCGGGGGTGGCCGCCGTGTTCACCCCCAAGGACTTCGGCATCACGGAGATCATCGGACGTATCGTCGACGAGATCCGCACGGCCAACAAGCTCCACCCCCTCACCATCGCAGAAAGCACGGAGGTCCCCGCATGACCACGCCCTCTTCCCCGGTCAACCGGCTGCGCCCGCGCCGTTCCTGCCTCGCGGTGCCGGGTTCCAACCCCCGGTTCCTGGAGAAGGCCCAGGGCCTGTCGGCCGACCAGGTCTTCCTGGACCTCGAGGACGCCTGCGCGCCGCTCGCCAAGGAAGGCGCCCGCCACACGATCGTGGACGCGCTGAACAACGGCGACTGGACCGGCAAGACCCGCGTGGTGCGCGTCAACGACTGGACCACCCACTGGACGTACCGCGACGTCGTCACGGTCGTCGAGGGCGCCGGCCAGAACCTCGACTGCATCATGCTGCCGAAGGTCCAGGACGCCCAGCAGGTCGTGGCGCTCGACCTCCTGCTGACCCAGATCGAGAAGACCATGGGCTTCGAGGTCGGCAAGATCGGCATCGAGGCGCAGATCGAGAACGCCAAGGGCCTGGTGAACGTCGACGAGATCGCCGCCGCCTCGCCGCGCCTGGAGACCATCATCTTCGGCCCGGCCGACTTCATGGCCTCGATCAACATGAAGTCCCTGGTCGTGGGCATGCAGCCGCCCGGCTACCCGGCGGACGCCTACCACTACATCCTGATGCGGATCCTGATGGCGGCCCGTACGCACGACCTCCAGGCGATCGACGGCCCCTTCCTCCAGATCCGCGACGTGGACGCCTACCGTGAGGTGGCCGGGCGCGCCGCCGCCCTGGGCTTCGACGGCAAGTGGGTGCTGCACCCGGGCCAGGTCGAGGCGGCCAACGAGGTCTTCTCCCCCTCGCAGGAGGACTACGACCACGCCGAGATGATCCTCGACGCGTACGACTGGTGCACCTCCGAGGCGGGCGGCAAGAAGGGCTCCGCGATGCTCGGCGACGAGATGATCGACGAGGCCAGCCGCAAGATGGCCCTGGTCATCGCCGGCAAGGGCCGGGCCGCCGGCATGGAGCGCACCACCAAGTTCGAGATCCCGGAGGCCTGAGCCCCATGCAGTTCGGACGCACCTACGAAGAGTTCGAGGTCGGCGCGGTCTACAAGCACTGGCCCGGGAAGACGGTCACGGAGTACGACGACCACCTCTTCTGTCTGCTGACCATGAACCACCACCCGCTGCACATGGACAGCAATTACGCGGAGAACACGACCGACTTCGGCAAGAACGTCGTCGTGGGCAACTACATCTACTCCCTGCTGCTGGGCATGTCCGTGCCGGACGTCTCCGGGAAGGCCATCGCCAACCTGGAGATCGAGTCCCTGCGGCACGTGGCGCCGACCTTCCACGGCGACACGATCTACGGCGAGACCACGGTCCTCGACAAGACCCCGTCGAAGTCGAAGGACGACCGCGGGATCGTGTACGTGGAGACCAAGGGCTACAAGCAGGACGGCACCCTCGTCTGCGTCTTCCGGCGCAAGGTGATGGTCCCGACCGAGACGTACATCAAGGCGCGCGGCGGCGAACAGCCCGGCCGGCCCGAGCTGAAGGAACAGGGGAAGTAGCCATGGCCCGACTCGCCCAGACCGCCGGGCTCACGGACGTCCAGCAGGAGATCCTGAAGACCGTCCGCGAGTTCGTCGACAAGGAGATCATCCCGGTCGCGACCGAGCTGGAGCACCGCGACGAGTACCCGCAGCAGATCGTCGACGGGCTCAAGGAGCTCGGCCTCTTCGGCCTGATGATCCCCGAGGAGTACGGCGGCCTGGGTGAGTCGCTCCTCACCTACGCGCTGTGCGTCGAGGAGATAGCCCGCGGCTGGATGTCCGTCTCGGGCATCATCAACACCCACTTCATCGTGGCGTACATGCTCAAGCAGCACGGCACGCAGGAGCAGAAGGAGTACTTCCTCCCGCGCATGGCGCTGGGCGAGGTGCGCGGCGCGTTCTCGATGTCCGAGCCGGGGCTGGGCTCCGACGTGTCGGCCATCACGTCGAAGGCGGTCAAGGACGGCGACGAGTACGTCCTGAACGGCCAGAAGATGTGGCTGACGAACGGCGGCACCTCGACCCTGGTCGCGGTTCTGTGCCGGAGTGACGAAGGACACCCCGAGGGCACGGCCCCGCACAAGTCGATGACCACCTTCCTCGTCGAGAAGGAGCCGGGCTTCGGCGAGGTCCGTCCGGGCCTGACCATCCCGGGCAAGATCGACAAGATGGGCTACAAGGGCGTCGACACGACCGAGCTGATCATGGACGGGCTGCGCATTCCGGCCAATCGGGTGCTCGGGGGGCAGACGGGCCGAGGGTTTTACCAAATGATGGACGGCGTCGAGGTCGGCCGCGTCAACGTGGCGGCCCGTGGCTGTGGCGTCGCTCAGCGTGCATTCGAGCTGGGTGTCTCCTATGCCCAGCAACGTCACACTTTCGGCAAGGCGATCGCCCAGCATCAGGCCATTCAGTTCAAGCTGGCCGAGATGGCTACCAAGGTCGAAGCCGCCCATGCCATGATGGTGAACGCAGCACGCAAAAAGGACTCCGGGGAACGAAACGACCTCGAAGCCGGGATGGCGAAGTACCTCGCGTCCGAATACTGCAAGGAGGTCGTCGAGGATGCCTTCCGCATCCACGGCGGCTACGGATTCTCGAAGGAGTACGAGATCGAGCGCCTCTACCGGGAGGCCCCGATGCTTCTGATCGGTGAAGGTACCGCCGAGATCCAGAAAATGATCATCGGGCGCCGCCTCCTCGAGGAGTACCGAGTCCAGGGCTGAAAGTCCCTTTTGCGGTGATTCATCCCGCGGTTTTCCGTGGGAGAGTCACCGCCAGTCACTGGCTGGGGGCCATCGACTCGGCTTCTGGCTTGCCCAGTTGTTGCGCGCAACCGATAGCATTCCAGTAAAGCCGCCGTCCCGTCCCCCCGTTTGCGGCGCGGCAATCACCCGCTACGAAGGTCATCCATGCCCCACAGCCAAACCTCTGCACCTCGCGACAGCCGACTCGGCGTACGCCTCGCGCGCGGAGCATCGCCGTGGCTTCTGCCGACCGTTGCCACCGCGGCCCTCAGCCTCGCCCGGGCCCGCAAGTCCGGGCGCTGGGCCGCGGTGGCCGTGCCCACCACCGCGCTCGCGGCGGGCATGCTGTGGTTCTTCCGCGACCCCGAGCGCGAGATCGCCCAGGGCCGTGTGATCTCGCCCGCAGACGGTGTGGTGCAGAGCATCATGCCGTGGAAGGACGGGCGCACTCGCGTCGCGATCTTCATGAGCCCGCTGAACGTCCACGTCAACCGTGCGCCGCTGGCCGGCACGGTGACGTCCGTGGAGCACGTCCCCGGCGGGTTCGTCCCGGCGTTCAACAAGGAGAGCGAGAACAACGAGCGCGTCGTCTGGCACTTCGACACCGAGCTCGGCGACATCGAGATGGTGCAGATCGCCGGCGCCGTCGCCCGTCGCATCGTCCCGTACCTGCCGGCCGGCACCAAGGTGGAGCAGGGCGAACGCATCGGTCTGATCCGCTTCGGCTCCCGCGTCGACATCTACCTCCCGGAGGGCGTCGAGGTCGCGGTCGAGGTCGGTCAGACCACCACCGCGGGGGTGACCCGAATTGACCGTGACTGACCCCGAGACTCCTGCCACCGGCTGGGTGCCCGAGTCCGCCCCGGAGGAGTCCGCCGAGGACGACATGCCGCTCTCGCTGCGGCTGTCGATAGCGGACACCCTCACCCTGGGCAACGCGACCTGCGGATTCATGGCGGTGTACTTCACCACCACCGGGATCCTCATCCCGCACCTCACCGGCAGCGGCGAGTCCGGCATGGCCCGGCACAGCGCGGCGACCGCGGTGATACTGATGCTGCTCGCGGCGGTCTTCGACCTCTTCGACGGGATCGTGGCCCGCAAGCTGCGCAGCTCCCCGATGGGCGCCGAGCTGGACAACCTGTCCGACCTGATCAGCTTCGGCCTCGCGCCGGCGTACTTCGTGCTGGTCTACGGCATGGTCGCCGACGACGCGCACCAGAAGGTGTCGGCGCTGGCGGCGATCGTGGTCCTCCTGGCGGTCGTGCTGCGCCTGGCGAGATTCAGCTGCGTGACGATGAAGGACGGCATGTTCCAGGGCATGCCGAGCCCCTTCGGCGCGCTGACGGTCGTCTCGATCGTGCTGCTGGAGCTGCCGTTCGTCCCGACGCTGCTGGCGATCGTGGGCGTGGCCTGGCTGATGGTGAGCCGGGTCGAGTACCCGAAGCCGCGGGGCGTCCTCGCGGCTGCGATGCTGAGCTGGATCGTCGGGGCGATGGGCCTCCTCGCCGCCTGGGCGTTCGACGCGCCGGGCGGGCAGCTGCTGCTCCAGACGGGCTGCGCGCTGCAGATCGCCCTCGCGGCGACGATCCCGCTGTTCGCGACGACGCGGCGGGCGAACACGTTCCGCCACAACCGGCGCGAGGCGCGGGCGGCGCAGCTGCCGTAGCGCGGCCGCGCATGGGTCTCGAAGGCCCCGGGGTGCCACTTGGCCCCCGGGGCCTTCGCCGTTCCCTGGGGGCTCCGCCCCCAGACCCCCGCGCCTCGAACGCCGGCGGGGCGGGAATGTGCTGCGCACATCCGGCCCGCGCAGGGGGCACCTCCCAGCGGTAGCCGGGGGAGTTCGAGCGCACGTAGGGGGTCCGGGGCGGAGCCCCGAGGCTTTCAGCCGCGCCGGCGATTGAGGCGGGAACGGAGGAAGGGCGGGGCGGGGAGACGGCTCCGCGCAGCGGCACCGCCGCCCCCTGGGAGGGCTAGGCTTGATGTCGGAAAACCGCCAGCCCGCGCACCCCCCGGGCCGGGATGCTGGAGCCATGTACACCGACACCGACCGCTGCGTCAGGGCCGTGCAGTCGAAGGACGCCCGTTTCGACGGGTGGTTCTTCACCGCGGTCCGGACGACCGGCATCTACTGCCGGCCCAGCTGCCCGGCCGTGCCGCCCAAGGTCGAGAACATGAGCTTCCTGCCCAGCGCCGCCGCCTGCCAGCAGGCCGGCTACCGGGCCTGCAAGCGGTGCCGCCCCGACACCAGCCCCGGGTCACCCGAGTGGAACGCCCGCGCCGACGCCGTCGCCCGCGCGATGCGGCTCATCCAGGACGGGGTCGTGGACCGCGAGGGGGTCCCGGGGCTCGCCGCCCGGCTCGGCTACTCCGCCCGGCAGGTCGAACGGCAGCTGGGCGCCGAGCTCGGCGCCGGCCCGCTCGCCCTGGCCCGGGCCCAGCGCGCCCAGACCGCCCGGCTGCTCATCGAGACCTCCGAGCTCCCGATGGGCGACGTGGCCTTCGCCGCCGGGTTCTCCTCCATCCGGAACTTCAACGAGACGGTGCGCGAGGTCTTCGCCCTCACCCCCGGCGAGCTGCGGACGCGCGCGGGCCGGCGGGGCACGGGGCGGGACGAACCGCGGATCCCCGGGACCATCAGCCTGCGGCTCCCCTACCGGGCCCCGCTGAACCCCGACAACCTCTTCGGGCACCTCGTCGCCACCGCCGTCCCCGGCGTCGAGGAGTGGCGCGACGGCGCCTACCGGCGGACGCTCCGGCTCCCCCACGGCTCCGGGATCGTCGCCCTGACCCCCGGCCCCGACCACATCGGCTGCCGGCTCGCGCTGACGGACCTGCGGGACCTGACCATCGCCATCAGCCGCTGCCGCTGGATGCTCGACCTGGACGCCGACCCCGAGGCCGTGGACGACCAGCTGCGCACCGACCCGCTGCTGGCGCCGCTCGTGGACAAGGCGCCCGGGCGCCGGGTGCCCCGTACCGTCGACGCGGCGGAGTTCGCCGTACGGGCGGTCCTCGGCCAGCAGGTGTCCACGGCTGCCGCGCGGACCCACGCGGCCCGCCTCGTGACCGCGTACGGGGAGCCCGTCGAGGACCCGCGGGGCGGGCTGACCCACCTGTTCCCCTCCCCCGGGGCGCTGGCGGGCCTCGACCCCGAGGCGCTGTCCATGCCGCGCAGCCGCCGCGCCACGCTCACCACCCTCGTCGCGGCCCTGGCCGACGGCTCCCTGCCGCTGGGCATCGACAGCGACTGGGAGGCGGCCCGCGCCCGGCTGAACGCCCTGCCCGGCTTCGGGCCGTGGACCACCGAGATCATCGCGATGCGCGCGCTGGGCGACCCCGACGCGTTCGTCCCGTCGGATCTCGGGGTCCGCAAGGCCGCCCAGGGGCTGGGGCTGCCGTCCACGCCCGCGGCGCTGACCGCCCGCGCGGCCGGCTGGCGGCCCTGGCGCGCGTACGCCGTCCAGTACCTGTGGGCGACGGACGACCATCCGATCAACCGCATGCCCGTGGATCCCGCACCCCCCGCAGCACCCGTGGCACCCGTGGCACCCGTCGAAGGAGCACCCTCGTGAGCAGCACCAGCAGCAAGCACCACACGGTCGTCGACAGCCCCTACGGGCCGCTCACCCTCGTCGCCACGGACGGCGTCCTCAGCGGGCTGTACATGACCGGACAGCGCCACCGCCCGGCCGAGGAGTCCTTCGGCGAGCGCGTCGCGCAGGAGGAGGAGCCGTTCCCGGAGGTGGTGCGGCAGCTCGCCGCGTACTTCGCCGGGGAGCTGACCGAGTTCACCGTCCCGGTCCGGCTGGAGGGCACCGACTTCCAGCGCAGCGTCTGGGAGCAGCTCGTCCGGATCCCGTACGGGCAGACCTGGTCGTACGGGCGGCTCGCCGCCGAGCTGGGCAGGCCGGGCGCCTCCCGTGCGGTGGGCCTGGCCAACGGGAAGAACCCGGTCGGGATCATCGTGCCCTGCCACCGCGTGATCGGCGCCTCGGGCTCGATGACGGGCTACGGCGGCGGGATCGAGCGCAAGGTGCGGCTGCTGGAGTTCGAGAGCGCCGGCGGCGTCCGGTAGGCGTCAGACCACGGCCAGGGGGACCAGGAGCGCGAAGCCCGCGCCCGCCTCGACGGCGTAGGCGTACAGCGAGGGGTGCTGGACCGGGGCGGCGAGCAGGACCACGCTCTGCTGGGTCGCGGCGGCCTTCACCCAGTCGTCGTCGGCGCCCAGCCGGCCCTGGTACCAGCCCTCGCACGGGCCGGGGCCGGTGACCGCGAGGACGTCGTCCTCCCGGCGGTAGAAGGCCTGCCAGCCCTCGGCGGGCGCGGCCCAGGCCTCGAAGTCCTCGAAGGAGGCCCAGCCGCCCTCGCGTATCGCCGTGTCGAACAGCCAGACCGGCATCCCCTCCGGGGAGAGCTCACCGCCCGACTGCTCTTCGGTGGTGAAGTGGACCATGGGGAGGGCGTCGGGGCCGTCGGCCGTGCTGGGCCAGGCGTACATCGTGATCATCTGTTGATTCTGCCCTGGGTGGAGGGGTTCGGGACAGGCCTGGTCCCGGGTGGTGTCAGGTGTTCCCGGGGCGCCGGCCGTTCTCGAGTTCCACGGTCCCCTCGCCCGACTCCAGGACGCGGCAGGCCTCTTGGGTGCGCCGGCCGAGCGATCCCAGGAGGTACGCCGGGAGTTCGGCGGGTTCGACGAGCTTCCAGGAGAGCAGCTCCTCCTCCTGGAGGGTGAGGGAGGCCAGCTGCCCGGCGTCGAGCACGCCGCCGTCGTAGAGGTAGGCGACCAGCGGCGGGCGGCCCTCGCCCACGCTCCAGTCGACGGCGAGGAGGCGGCCGAGGGGGAGGTCGAGGCCGATCTCCTCGGCGCTCTCGCGGCGGGCGGCGGTGCGCGGCGACTCGTTGCGGTCGGATTCGACGGTGCCGCCCGGCAGGGCCCAGCCCTCACGGTAGTTGGGCTCGACGAGCAGGACCCGGCCCCGCTCGTCGCGGTAGAGGGCGGCCGCGCCGGCCAGCACCCGGGGCAGGCTCGCGATGTAGGTGGCGTAGTCATCCGTGGTGGTCACGCCGCCACCCTAACGGGCGGTCCGGGGCCCCGGGCGGGGCGGGCCCGCGGCTCACCCGTGCGGGTCCGGTCCGTCCCCGCGGTCGCGTCCGCGGGCCGCGGCGGCGCGGCGCGGCCGGAGGTGGCGGCCTTGGCCGGCCTCCTCGACGGCCTCGCCCACCGTGGCCCGTACGGCGTCGCGCAGCCCGTGCAGGGCGGGGTGGCGGGAGGGTCCGGCACCGGGGTCCTCGCGCAGTTCGCGCAGCAGCGCCCAGCACAGCAGGAGCATGACGACGACGAAGGGCAGGGCGACGAGGATGGTCGCGGTCTGGAGGGACTTCAGGCCGCCCGCGACGAGCAGAACGGCGGCGACGGCGGCCATCAGGACGCCCCAGGTGACGACGAGCCAGGTGGGCGGGTGCAGGGAGCCGCGGCTGGTGAGGGAGCCCATGACCAGGGAGGCGGAGTCGGCGCTGGTGATGAAAGGAGTAGTCGAGGGAGGCGCGGGCCGCGTCGCCGGTGCGGGGGCGGCTCCGCTGGCGGGCGGCGGGGCGAGGTAGTGGGTGAGGGGCTCGCCGACGCCGTAGAACATCAGGCCGATGCCCATCCGGCGCTGAACATCATCGCCATCCACGCGAGGTTGCCGAACTCGGGCTCGGAGTCGTCGGCGCCGAGCCGGATCCGGCCGAAGCGGCTGACGGCGAGGACCACGCACAGGACGAGGAAGACGTCGGCGGCGGTCACGAAGAGCCAGGCGAAGTTGTCCAGCACCCAGGCGAGCGCGGAGCCGGAGGCGGTGTCGAAGGACTCCTTGCCGAGGGCCGCCCAGGCGACGACGGCCAGCACGGCGACCACTCCGGCGGTGACGACCGTCCGGTCGGGGCTGCCGTCCGGCGTGCCTCCGGAGCCCGCGCCGGAGGCGTCCGGAGGAGCCTGTTGCAGTGATTCCGCGCTCATGCGGCCACACTATGCAGCCACATATCCCTATTTACGCGCATGGCGCGCCGCATGTGGCCCAGGCCACTCATGGGCATAGGAGGATCCTCCGGATAAGCTCATGGCGGCGCGACTGCACTGTTCGATAGCAAGGGATCAGCAAGGTGACGGACGGAGCAGTAACTGAGGCCGCGCGCGTACTCATCGCCGCGGACAAATTCAAGGGCTCGCTCACGGCTGTTCAGGTCGCGGAGCGGGTGACGGCCGGCCTCCGCAGGGCCGTACCCGGCGTGGAGGTCGAGACCCTCCCCGTCGCGGACGGCGGCGACGGCACGGTCGCGGCCGCCGTGGCGGCCGGGTTCGAACGCCGGGAGGTCCGGGTCACCGGCCCCGTCGGCGAGCAGGTCACGGCCGCGTTCGCGTTCCGCGACGGCACCGCCGTGGTCGAGATGGCGGAGGCCTCCGGGCTCCAGCTGCTCCCCGCGGGCACCTTCGCCGCGCTCACGGCGACCACGTACGGCTCCGGCGAGCTGCTGAAGGCCGCGCTGGACGCGGGCGCGCGCTCGATCGTCTTCGGCGTGGGCGGCAGCGCCACCACCGACGGCGGCGCGGGCATGCTCGCCGCGCTGGGCGCGGTGTTCCTGGACGCGAACGGCGAACCGGTGGGCCCCGGCGGCGGCGCGCTGGCGTCGCTGGCGTCGGCGGACCTCTCCGGGATCGACCCGCGCTTCGCGGACGTGGACTTCGTCCTGGCGAGCGACGTGGACAACCCGCTGACCGGCCCCAAGGGCTGCGCCGCGGTGTACGGCCCGCAGAAGGGCGCCTCGCCGCAGGACGTGGCGACGCTCGACGCGGCACTCGGCCACTACGCGCAGGTGCTGGAGAAGGCGATCGGCTCCCGGGCCGCCGAGCTCGCCGCTTCCCCCGGCGCGGGCGGCGCGGGCGGCATCGGCTACGGCGCTCTGCTGCTGGGTGCGAGTTTCCGCCCGGGCATCGAGCTGATGCTGGAGGTGCTGGGCTTCGCCCCGGCGCTGGAGCGGGCCACGCTGGTGATCACCGGTGAGGGTTCCCTGGACGAGCAGACCCTGCACGGCAAGGCCCCGGCCGGTGTCGCGGCCGCGGCGCGGGCCGCCGGCAAGCCGGTGGTGGCGGTGTGCGGCCGGCTGCTGCTGGGCCAGGAGGCCCTGGAGGCCGCCGGGATCCGCAAGGCGTACCCGCTGACGGACCTGGAGCCCGACCCGGCCAAGTCCATCCCGAACGCCGGCCCGCTGCTGGAGCGCGTCGCGGAGAACATCGCCGCCGACGTCCTGTAGTCCCCGGCTCCGAGGCCCGGCACCCCCGCGGGGGTGCCGGGCCTCGGCCGTGTCCGGGGGCGGCCGGCGGGCGGCGCATCCGCTACGCGGGCCCGGCCGCCGCCAGCAGGTCGGCGGTGGTGGTCACCCGGGCGAAGCCGCCGCCGTGGAGGTTGACCGCGGTGGCCGCGGCCAGCTGGTCGGCGGTGAGAGTCCGGCCGGCCGGACCGGCGAGGTCGAAGGTGTGGGTGGCGTCCAGCGGGACCAGCACCTCGTAGCCGAGGTTCCCGCCCATCCGCGCCGTGGTCTCGACGCACATGTTGGTCTGGATGCCGACGACCACCAGCTGGCGGATGCCCCGGCCCTCCAGCCAGTCCGCGAGGTCGGGGGTGCCGTAGAAGGCCGAGTTGACGGTCTTGGTGATCAGGAGGGACTCCTGCCCGGTCCGCTCGGCGACGAAGTCCTTGAAGGCGTACCCCGGGTGGTCGGCGGCGAGGACGGAGCCGGGCCGCAGCGAGGCGTGCTGGACCAGCACCACCGGGCGGCCCGACTCCTGCCAGGCGTCCATCAGGGCGGCGATGTTGTCCTCGGCGTCCGGGTTGTTGCGCGGCCCCCAGAAGGAGGCCTCGTCGAAGCCCTTCTGCACGTCGATGACGATCAGGGCACTGTTGGGGGCGATCTCGATCGCGTTCTCGGTCATGGATCGATCATGTCCGCCGGACTCCCGGCGCCCCAGGGGCTGCGGGGACGCCGAACGATGAGATCCTGCCAGACTGGCAGGATCGCCGGAGCGGTCTCTGGCAGAGTGGCCGCATGCACCGCGTCGCGATCGTCGCCCAGCCCGGGATCCGCGCCTTCGACCTCGCCGTCGTCACCGAGGTCTGGGGCCCCGACCGCAGCCGCTCCGGCGTACCCCCGTTCGAGCTGCGCCGCTGCGCCCTGGAGCCCGGGCCGATCACGCTGCCCGGCGGGCTCACCCTCGCCCCCGACCGGGGCCTGGACTGGCTCGACGAGGCCGACCTGGTCGTCGTGCCGGCCCTGGCGGAGCCCTCCGACCCGACGCCCGCGCCGGTGCTGGCCGCCCTGCGCCGGGCGCACGCCCGGGGGGTACCGGTGGCCGCGCTGTGCGCGGGGGCGTTCGTCCTGGCCGAGGCGGGGCTGCTGGACGGGCGGCGGGCGGTGACGCACTGGTGGCTGGCCCCGCAGCTGGCCGCCCGTCACCCGGCGGTGCTGGTGGAAGAGGCCCCGCTCTTCGTGGAGGACGACGGGCTGTGGACCTCCGCCGGGGTGGCCTCGGGCATCGACCTGTGCCTGCACCTGGTGCGCGAGGCCCACGGCGCGGAGGCCGCCGCCGCCATCGCCCGTTCGATGGTGACCGGCCCCTTCCGCACCGGGGACCACGCCCAGTACCTGGACCGGCCCACCCCGGCCGCCGACCGGACCGCCGAGGCGCTGGCCGCCGTCCGCCAGCAGGCCCTGCGCCGGCTGCACGAGCCGCTGGACGTGGCCACGCTGGCCCGCTGGGCCGGGATGTCCCCGCGCTCCTTCGCCCGGCACTTCGCCGCCTCGACCGGGACCACGCCCCACAAGTGGCTGCTGAGCCGTCGGCTGGACGAGGCCCGCAAGCTCCTGGAGCGCACCGACCATCCGGTGCCCGAGGTGGCCCGCCGGGCGGGCTTCGCCAGCGAGGTCACCTTCCGCCAGCACTTCAGGGCGGCCTTCGGGCGCGGGCCCCGCGCGTACCGCACGGCGGCCGCCAACGCTCCCCTGACCGGTGACAGTGTTAGAAAGGGCTCATGACCGGACGTTCGGGTCGGAACAGGGAGACGCGGCCGGCGAGCCTGCTCGCGCGCCTCTCGCTGGCCCGGGACAGTCTCGCCGGCCAGGTGTTCTCGCTCCAGGCCCTGATCGTGCTGCTGCTGATCACGGCCGCCGCCCTGGCCCTGGTCTTCCAGGCCCGCCACGACAGCGAGAAGGACGCCCGCAACCGCTCGCTCGCCGCCGCCGAGGCCTTCGCGCGCGCCCCCGGCCTGCCCGCCGCCCTGGACTCGGCGAACCCCACCGCCGAGCTGGAGCCCCTGGCCGACGGCGCCCGCAAGGCCTCCGGACTCGACTTCATCGCCGTCATGACCCCGGACGGGATCCGCTACACCGACTCCCGCCCCGAGCTGATCGGCAAACGCGCCACCGGCGACTTCACCCGGGCCGCCGCCGGGCAGTCCTTCACGGAGGTGTTCCGGGGCGCCCCCAGTGACGCGGTCCGCGCCGTGGTCCCCGTACGGGACGCGCAGGGCAAGGTGGTCGGGCTGGTCTCCACCGGCATAGAGATCGAGAACGTCGGCCATACCGTCGAGGGGCAGATCCCCCTGCTGATCGGCGCCGCCGTGGGCGCCCTGCTGCTGGGCACCGCCGGCGCCGCCCTGGTCAGCGGGCGGCTGCGGCGCCAGACCCGGGGCCTGGGCGCCGCCGAGCTGGCGCGGATGAACGAGCACCACGAGGCGGTGCTGCACGCCGTGCGCGAGGGCGTGCTCATCGTGGACGCCCACCACCGGCTGCTGCTGGCCAACGACGAGGCGCGCCGGCTGCTCGACCTGCCGCCCGACGCCGAACAGCGGCACGTCGGCGAGCTCGGCCTCGATCCCGGCATCGCCGGACTGCTGCTCTCCGGCCGGGTGGCGACCGACGAGGTGCACCTGGCGGGCGACCGGCTCCTGGCCCTCAACCTCCGGCCCACCGCGCCCTTCGGCGGGCGGCTGGAGGGCAGCGTCGTGACGCTGCGCGACACCACCGAGCTCGCCTCGCTCTCCGGCCGCGCCGAGGTGGCCCGCGAACGGCTCCAGATGCTCTACGAGGCGGGAGTGCGCATCGGCACCACCCTGGACGTGGTGCGCACCGCGGAGGAGCTGTCGGAGGTGGCCGTGCCGCGCTTCGCGGACTTCGTCACCGTGGAGCTGCTGGAACCGGTGCTGCGCGGGGACGAGCCCTCGCCGGTGGAGGGCATGCACACCCGGATGCGGCGGGCGGCGATGAGCGGGGTGCGCACCGGCCAGCCGCTCCAGCCGGTCGGGGACACCATCTTCTTCGCGGTGCCGACGGCTCCGATGGCGGCCGCCCTGGACGCCGGGCACGCCGTGCTGGCCGCCGACCTGCACGCCGCGATGGGCTGGCGGGCGGCCGACGCGACCGGGACCAGGGTGGCGCTGGAGTACGGGTTCCACTCGCTGATCTCCGTACCGCTCCAGGCGCGGGGGGTGGTGCTGGGCATGGCGAACTTCTGGCGGGCGGCGGACACCCCGGAGGCCTTCGACGAGGAGGACCTCTCCTTCGCGGAGGAGCTGGGGGCGCGCGCGGCCGTCTCCATCGACAACGCCCGCCGCTTCACCCGCGAGCACGCCACCGCCGTGACCCTCCAGCGCAGCCTGCTGCCGCGGGTGCTTCCCGATCTGAGCGCGGTGGAGACGGCCTTCCGGTACCTGCCGGCGAAGGCGGGGGTGGGCGGGGACTGGTTCGACGTGATCCCGCTGCCCGGGGCGCGGGTGGCGCTGGTGGTCGGCGACGTGGTCGGGCACGGGGTGCACGCGGCGGCCACGATGGGCCGGCTGCGCACGGCCGTGCACAACTTCTCGACGCTGGACATGCCGCCCGACGAGCTGCTGGGCCATCTGGACGAGCTGATCGACCGGATCGACCAGTTGGAGGGCGGCGCAGCGGCCGGGGGCGAGGCGCCCGGCGACCGGCTGGGCGACGGGTCCGAGGAACCGGCCGGCATCACGGGCGCCACCTGCCTGTACGCCGTCTACGACCCGGTGTCCGGGCACTGCGTCATGGCGAGCGCCGGCCACCCGGGACCGGCCCTGGTCCACCCGGACGGGCGGGTGGAGTTCCCCGAACTGCCGACCGGGCTGCCGCTGGGTGTGGGCGGGATGCCCTTCGAGGCGGCGGGGCTGATCCTGCCCGAGGGCAGCCGGCTGGTGCTGTTCACGGACGGGCTGCTGGAGGACCGCGACCGGGACTTCGACGCCGGGCTGGAGCTGCTGGGCCGGACCCTGGCCCGGCCGGGCCGCAGCCCCGACCAGGCCTGCGCGGACGTCCTCGCGGCGATGCTCTTCCCCGCGCCGAGCGACGACATCGCGCTGCTGATCGCCGAGGCCCGTCGGCTGGACCCGGACCGGATCGCGGAGTGGGAGGTGCCCGACGACCCGGCGGCCGTCTCCCGGGTGCGCCGCGCGGCGGCCGCGCAGCTGAAGACCTGGGGGCTGGAGGAGCTGTCGTTCACCGTCGAGCTGATCCTCAGCGAGCTGATCACCAATGCCATCCGGTACGCGGACGAGCCGATCCGGGTCCGTTTGCTGGACGACCGGAACCTGATCTGCGAGATCTCCGACGGCAGCAGCACCTCCCCGCACCTGCGCTACGCGGCCACCACCGACGAGGGCGGCCGGGGGCTGTTCCTCGTCGCGCAGTACGCGGAGCGCTGGGGCACCCGCTACACGCAGCGGGGCAAGGTCATCTGGGCGGAGCTGTCACGCTCGGCGGGCGCGGAGCCGCCGCTGCCGCTCGCCCTGGACCTGGACGCGCTGGGCGACCTGGGCTGGTGAGGTGACGGGCGGGCCTACGCGCTGGTGCGGGCCAGCAGGACCGCGACGTCGTCCTGGGGGGCGGAGGGCAGCAGCCGGGTCAGGATGCCGTCGCAGAGCTCCTCCAGCGGCCGGGCGGGCCGGCCCAGGGCCCGGGCGAGCCGCTCCATTCCCTCGTCGAGGTCCCGGTCGCGGGCCTCGATCAGCCCGTCGGTGTAGAGCGCGAGGAGGCTGCCGGGGGGCAGCGGGACGGTTTCGGTGCGGAAGGCACGGCCACCGGTGCCCAGGGGGGTGCCGGAGGGTCCGCGCAGGAAGGTGACCGTGCCGTCGGGGGCGACCACGGCGGGCGGCGGGTGGCCGGCGCGGGCGATGACGCAGCCGCCGGTGGCCGCGTCGTGGACGGCGTAGACGCAGGTGGCCATCTCGTCCTCGCCGAGGTCGGAGACCACGGCGTCCAGCGAACGGAGCATCCGCGCCGGCGGCACGTCGTGCCGGGCGAGGGTGCGCACGGCGGTGCGCAGCTGGCCCATGACGGCGGCGGCGTGGATGCCGTGGCCCATGACGTCGCCGATGACCAGGCCGGTGCGGCCGCGGGGCAGCTGGATGACGTCGTACCAGTCGCCGCCGACATCGTGGTCGCTGGCCGGCAGGTAGCGGCCGGTGAGTTCGAGGCCGGGGACGCGCGGGAGGGCGTGGTTGGTGAGGCTGCGCTGGAGGGTGAGGGCGGCGTGGCGCTGGGCGGTGTACATGCGGGCGTTGTCGATGTTGAGGGCGGCTCGGGCGACGAGTTCGTCGATGAGGACGCAGTCCTGCGCGTCGAAGGGCTCGCGGCTGCGCAGCCGGGTCACGGCGACGGCGCCGAGCACCTTGCCGCGGGCGACGAGCGGCACCAGGCGGGCGGAGCCGAGATGGGCGAGGTAGGCGCGCAGGGCGTCGGCGCGGGGGTCGGTGATCAGGGCGGGGACGTCGGAGGCGTAGAGGTTCATGGGCAGGCCGTCGGCGACGACCCGTTCGTAGACCGTCCCCGCCGGGATCTGGAAGGTCTGGCTGGCGGCCAGGCGTGCGGTGGGGGCGTCGGGATCGGGGAAGGAGGCCGCGAGGCGGCGCATGAGCCCGTGGGTGGCGGCGGCGGCCGCGGCGGTCTCGTCGGGGTCGAGGACGGATTCGAGGAGCTGCACGTCGGCCGAGTCCGCGAGCTGCGGTACCAGCAGGTCCACGATCTCCTGGGCGGTGCGGCCCAGGTCGAGGGTGGTACCGATGCGGGTGCCGGCCTCGGCGAGGAGGGCGAAGCGGGTCCGGGCCCGTTCGGCCTCCAGCTGGGCGCGCTGGCCCTCGGTGATGTCGATGAGGGAGGCGATCAGGCCGAGGGTGCGGCCGGAGCCGTCGAGGAGCGGGGCGTAGGAGCAGGACCAGGTGTGGTCGTGGTCGGGGTCGGCGGGGGTGCGGCCGGTGCGGCGGACGTCGAGGACGGCGGTGCCCCGTTCGAGCACCTGCCGCATGGTGGCCTCCAGGGCGGTGGCGTTGACCCCGGGGACCACCTCGGTGAGGCGCCTGCCGAGGTGCTCGGCGGCGGAGACGCCGTTCATCCGGGCGAGGGCGTCGTTGACGCGCAGGAAGCGCAGGTCGGGGCCGAGGGTGGCGAGGCCGATCGGGGACTGGGTGAAGAGGCTCTGGAGGGCGGCGAGGGAGTCCCGCATGTGCAGGACCTGGGAGGTCTCGACGGCGATGAGCATGGCGCCCCGGCGGCCGCTCGGGTCGGTTGCGGGCACGATCCACATCTCCATGGCGACCCGGTGGCCGTCGCGGTGGCGGACGGGCAGGGTGCCGACGACGGTTTCGCCGGCCTGGACGCGGCGGGTCAGGTCGTCGGCGAGGGCGCGGTTGGCCTCGGGGACGAGGACGGCGGCGCCGGGGCGGCCGAGGACGTCCTCGGGGCGGTGGCCCAGCAGCTCCTGGGCGGCCAGGGACCACTCCACGACGCGCCCGTCCGCGTCCTCCCTCCACAGGGCGATCGGCAGCAGCTCGCGGAGCACGCCCGCGTACCCGACGGCCGCCTCCGGCGGATCGGGCACCCTGCTCGTCGACTGGTACGTGTCCAATGCACCGACCTCACCCCGAGGGGTCACATGCGTACCGATTCACCCTATCCGAGGGCTCGGCGCGGGGCGCTGCGGCGGGGTCGGGGCGGCGCCGGGGGGCCGATCCGCCCCCCGGCGCCGGGCGTGCGCCGGTCCCGTCAGAAGTCCACCTGGGCGCGGACGTCGGCCCGGCCCACGGACTCCAGCTCCCAGGTCTTGCAGTACAGGCGCCGGATGTACTCGATGTCGGCGTTGCGGGCGGCGGCCTCGCGCACCGGGTACATCACGGTGAGCTCGTACGATCTCTCGCGGTTGATGTCGCCCTCCTTGTCACGCCACTGGCCGCGCCCCTCCTGGAGGGTCAGCCCGGACGGGAACCGCGGGGTGACGACGTCGGCGACGAACTTGTTGAACTCCTCCTCGGTGATCGGCGGGTTCCCGTTGTGCCGGCCCGTACCGAAGTAGAGGTGCGTGGAGATGTACGGGCTGCCCTGCTCGACGGCGGGCTGTGCGGGCGGGGCGGCGGAGGCGGCGGGCGTGCCGAAGGCGGCCTGCGACACCGGGCCGCCGAAGGCGAAGAGGAGGGCCGCCGCGGCCAGCAGGCCGGCCGCGGGCGTGGAGATCCTTGGGGAGCGCATGTCGTCGTCCTGTCTGTGAGTGGGTGTGTGTCCGTGTCGCGTCGGGGGGCCCGCCCGGCGGGATCCGTCCGGGAGGGGCGGCCGGGGCCGGTCAGGCCTACAGGGATTCCCGGAGGAAGGCGGCCGCGTCCCGCAGCGAGGCCGGGGCGCCGGAGCGGCGGCGCAGAGCGGCCGCGGTGGCGGCAAGTGTCTCGGTGGTGCGGGCCGAGCCGATGCCCGCGGCGCGGGGGGCGACCCGTCCGATGAGCTCCTCGGCCTCCCGCCAGGCTCCGGCCCCGGCGAGGGCCGCGAGGAGCTCCGCGGTGAACAGGTGCCGGTAGGAGGGCCCGGGGGCGCCGGCCGCCTCGTACAGCAGGGGGATGGCCCGGTCCCAGCGGCGCAGCCGGGCCTGGACCCAGCCCTGGTGGCCGAGGAGCTCGGTCTGGTCGATCCACCAGGCCCAGTGCGGGTCCCGGCGGGAGATCCCGTCCAGGAATCGGCTCTGGGCGCGGGCGATCAGCTCCAGGGGCTCCCGGCCGCCGCCGAGCACGGCGATCGCGTGCGCCCGGCGGATCAGGACGAGACTGGCGACCCGGGCGGGCAGCGGGCGGGGCCCGGGCACCCTGGCGGCGGCGGCGAGGGCGGCGCGCGGCCGGCCGGTGTGGGTGGCGAGCAGGCTGTGGTTGAGCAGGGTCAGCCGGGCCGTCCAGCGGTCCCCGCACAGCCCGGCCAGGGCCAGGGAGCGGGCGTTCATCCGGTGGGCGGGGCGGTAGTGGCCCGCGTCGAAGAGGATCCAGCCGATGACCTCGGCCAGCTCGGCGAGGGCCGCGAGCCGGTCGGGGCCGAGGCCGCCGAGGGCGGCGGGGTCCGCCGACAGCTGCGGGATCGCACGCACGGCCTCCCGTACGGCGGGCACGGCGGCGGCCGCGCCCCGCCCGGCGTCGAGGGCCACCAGGCGTGCGACGGTGCGCAGCGCCAGCGGGACCAGGCCTTCGGGGCCGTCGGGCTCCCGCTCCGGTGCCGTCATGACAGCAGGCCGGCGTCCACCGGCCCGGGGCGGCCCTGGCTGAGCCGGTTGAACGACGAGGCCACCTGGCTCAGCCACTCCACCTCGTCGCGGAAGTCCTCGTACGGGGGCCGCGCCGGGATCTCGGAGGCGTCGGCGCGCTCGGCCCGCTCCTCGGCCGGCCGGCTCAGGACGGCGCGGACCTGGAGGGCCTCGCCCAGCGGCGAGGTGGGGTCCTCGGGGAGGCCCAGGCAGCGGGCCACGCGCGCGAAGTCCTCGAGGGAGAGCGAGGTGCGCAGGATCAGCTGGCCGTCGCGGATCTCGATGACGCGGCGGTAGAGGCTGTAGTGCGGGTCCCGGGGCGGGACCAGGTCGCGCAGCCAGGACCGGGGCGGGTCCAGGGCGATGTCGGGCGAGGCCTGGTAGAGGGCCCACCACAGGGGCCGCAGCCGGCGGTAGGAGCGGTAGGAGCGGGCCCAGCCCCGGGCGCGGGTGATGCGGATGCCCCAGGAGGGGATGGTCCAGCCGGCGATCTGGAGGAGGGCGCCGACGCTGCCGGCCGTCCACTGGACGGGGTCGAGGGCGCTGCCGTCGAAGTCCAGGCGGGTCCCGGCGATCTGGACGCCGCGGGTGACGCAGTAGACCAGGATCATGCTGGCGCCGACGGTGACGGTGCGCATGCCGACCTTGAGCCACTGGCGGTTCGCCATGGTGGTGAAGCGCAGCGACAGGCGTACGGTCTCGAACTGCCCGACGGCGCAGATCAGCAGGTAGAAGGACATGTAGAGGGCGTATCCGCCGTGCTGGATGCTGAGCAGGATCGTGGAGGTCGCCGTCTCGGAGTGCGCCACCGGTCCGACCGCGAAGGAGGAGGCGACGAGCACGGCGAGCGCGCCGCCGAAGACCAGGACGCGGTTGCGCGCCATGCGCCGGGCCTCGGCGGGGGGCGAGGACCAGTAGACGAGGACGACCTGCTGGGCGGCGGTGAGCACCACGACCGCCGCCTGGGTGATCAGCGAGGTGATGTTGGGCAGCCCGAAGAAGGCGGAGATGTGCAGCCGCAGCAGGTCCAGGTCGACCAGGAAGCTGATGCCCGAGCAGAGGAAGTAGGTGCACAGCGCCCACAGGGCCACGTCGTGCCGGCGCCGCAGCAGGTCCGGGAGCCGGTAGGCGAAGGCCGCCAGGCCGACGAAAGCGCAGACCCAGGCGAGGATCGCGTAGATCACGCGGGCCCCTGCTCGGGCCGGCCCAGACCGCTCTCGATCCGGGCCACGATCTCGGCGGCCTCGTCCGGCACTCCCCAGGCGGGCTCGGTCCAGCGCTTGTTGGCCCGGGCCAGGATCAGGGAGGCCATGGTCTCGGCCTCCTGCTCCTCGTCGTCGCTGTAGCGCGAGCGCATCAGCACGCCGCGGACGGCCTCGGGGTCGACGTCGGAGAACAGCGGGCCCGCCTCCCCCACCTCCCCCGCCTCTCGCACCTCTTGCGCGCCGTCCGGCTCCGGCGCACCGGGGTCGGCCTGGTCCAGTTGCAGGGACCCTTTGTGGTCGAAGGCGATATGGGCGAGTTCGTGGGCGATGATGTGTTCCTTGTGCGATGCCGAAGCCGCCTTCTCGAAGGCGATGATGTCGAAGTCATCCGTTTTCAGCCATATGCCGAACAGGTGGCGTTCGGGGAAGGCCGTCGGAATCAAATGGATCGGACGCCCGCGCTGCGCGCTGAGATATGCGTGGAGTTCGTCGATGCCGCAGCCGTGCTCCATGCCCCATTCCGCGAGCAGCCCCTCGCAGGTCCGGCGCACCTTCTTCAGGCGACGCCTGAGCGTCCGGTCCTCCGACGCCGGTAACGCGGAGCCAGGTAACTTCATCCCTCAGTCCTCCGGCGGACCCAGCGGTCGACAACGCGGCCATGATGCCATACAGCCAACTCCCCACCGCGCGCGGTGAGTTCTATCCGGCCATTCTCCAGGCGCTTTCGACCGGGGCTGGCCCGCCGCCCGCTCCGGGAGCGCGGGGAAACGCGCGGGGAAACGCGCAGGGAAACACGCGGGGAAATCCGCGGTGCGCCGGAATTCGGTCTTCCGGCGCACCGGTTCAGCGTCCCGCGAGCACACCCGCCACTCCGCGGGCGAGGCAGGGGATCCGCCCGGCCTCGATGCCCGCGATGTTGATCCGCCCCGCGGTGGTCCCGTAGATCGCGTACTGCCGGCGCAGCCTGAGCATCTCCTCCGGGGTGAGGGGCAGCATCGAGAACATCCCCCGCTGCCGGGCGAGCGAGGCCGCCTGCGCCTCCCAGCCCAGCTCGCCCAGGTGGGCCGCCAGGCTCGTGCGGTTGGCCTCGATACGGCCGCGCATGACGTCGAGCTCGGCCCGCCAGGCGGTGCGCAGGCCCTCGTCCTCCAGGATCGTCGTGACGACGGCGGCCCCGTGCTCGGGCGGCATCGAGTACAGGGTCCGGGCGGCGTTCTGCAGGGCCGTCTCGGCGTGCCGTACGGCCCGCTCCGAGGCGCCCAGGACGATGGCGCAGCCGGTGCGGTCGCTGTACAGGCCGAAATTCTTCGAGCAGCTCACGGCGACCAGCATCTCCGGCACCCGCTCCGCGAGCAGGCGGGTGGGCCGCAGGTCGGCCTCCAGTCCGTCGCCGAGGCCGTGGTAGGCCAGGTCGACGAACGGCACCCAGCCGTCGCGGGCGGCCAGTTCGGCCAGCGCCGCCCAGTCCTCGGGTTCGGGGTCGACCCCGGTGGGGTTGTGGCAGCAGCCCTGGAGCAGGACGACGTCGTCGCGGGTCGCCGCCGCGAGGTCGCGGAGCACGCCCGCGGCGTCGAAGCCGCCCTCGGCGTCACGCCAGCCGTACGTGCGGACCCTGAGCCCGGCCGCCTCCAGGATGGGGCGGTGGTTGACGTACGCGGGGTCGCTGATCCACACCGTGGCCCCGGGGCGGGTGCGGCAGATCAGGTCGGCCAGCAGCCGCAGCGCGCCGGAGCCCGCGACGGTCTGGACGGCCGCGGCGCGCCCGGCCGGGCCCTGCGGGCCGCGGTCGCCGAGGATCAGGGTGAGCAGGGCGCGGTTGAAGGCGGTGTTGCCGGAGAGGCCCCGGTACTCCTTGGACTCGGAGCGCTCCGCCAGCCGGATCTCGGCCTCGCGGACGGCGGCCATGACGGGCGTGCGGCCCGTGTGGTCGCGGTAGACGCCGAGCACCAGGTTCAGCCGCTCGGCCCGCTCGTCGGAGCCGAACTCGTACGTCAGGTCCCACAGCGGGTCGGTGGGCGGCGGGGGGAGGAGCTCAAGCATCTGCGGGTACCTCGGGGCGGGGGTGGGCGGACGGACGGGTACGGGTTCCGGGACGGCGGTTGGCGAGGACGACGCCGACGGTGATGAGGGGGACGCCGACGAGCACGGCGGCGGTCGGGGACTCGCCCAGCACGGGGATGGCGAGCAGGACGACGGCGACGGGGCTGAGGCTGCCGACGACGGAGCTGCGCTCGGCGCCGAGCCGGCGGATGGCGAAGGCGTACAGCAGGCCCGCGCAGAGTCCGACGCCGAGCCCCTGCACCACGAGGAACAGGGCGATGTCGCCGCCGGCGGCGTGCGCGAGGCCCGTGGGCAGGGCCCCGGTGAGGACCAGCAGCGCGATCACTGCGAAGGAGGGCAGGCACAGCAGCCCGATCGACCCGACGGGGTCGAGGTCCACGTCGCGCAGCCCCACGGTGTACAGGGCCCACAGGCCGCTGGCCACCAGCAGGGTGCCGGCCCCCTCCAGCACGTCGGCGTCGACGGGGACCACGTAGCGCCACACGAGGGCGGCCACGCCGGCCGCGATCAGCGCGAGGCCGGCCACCTGGGCACCGCGGGGGAGGCCGCGGCCGCGGGCCGCCATCAGGGCGGCGACGAAGAGCGGGACCATGCCGGGGACGATCGAGCCGACGAAGGCCGCCGAGGTCAGGGCCCCGCCGTGCATCGCGGCGAGGAAGAAGGGCACCCCTGCCCCGCAGACGATCTTGACCGCGGCTCCGGGGCGGACCGCGGCGATGCGGCGCCTGCGCCGCCACAGGGCGGGGGCCAGGACGAGGACGGGGACGCCGAAACGCAGCAGGGCGGCGTCGGCGGGCAGCAGGGTGGAGGCGCCGAGGGCGCGGGCGCTGAGCGCGAAGGCGGCCCAGATCGCCACGGTCACCGCGAGGGCCAGCATGCCCTCGGCGTGCGGGGAGAGCCCGAACCGGCCGGTGGTTCCGGACGGCGGGCCCGCCGTGTCGACAGGCGCGGACGCGCCGGGGGTGTTGGTCGCGACCAAGGGATGCACTCCAGCCTGTGGGAGCGGGCCGGTCCGGCCCGTTCACCGGCAACGTTAGGGCCTGGGCCGGGGCAGCCGATTGCCAGTTCTGCCGTTCGGACATACGTTTGAGGCAGGATCTGCCAACAATCGCCGAGAAAGCGCCGAGGGAGCCAGGGAGTGGCCATGGACGCCGTCGACCTCCAGATCATCCGGGAGCTGCAGGCCGACGGGCGGCTCTCCAACCAGGACCTCGCCGACCGCGTCCGGCTGTCCCCCTCGCCCTGCCTGCGCCGGGTCCGCCGGCTGGAGGAGGCGGGCCTGATCCGGGGCTACACGGCGGTGGTGGACCAGGTCGCCTTCGGGCTGCCGATCACCGTCTTCGTCCGGATCCGCCTGGAACGGCACACGAAGGAGGCGGTCGCCCAGTTCGAGCAGCACGTGGCGGTGATCGAGCACATCCAGGACTGCTATCTGATGGCGGGCAGCAGCGACTACCTCCTGCGGGTGGTCATCGAGGACCTGGAGGCGTACGAGGCCCTGGTCCGCCACCGGATCCACGCCATCCCCGGGATCGCCTCGATCGAGTCCAGCTTCGCCTTCGGCAGCGTCAAGCAGTCCCGCACCTACCCCCGGCCCACCCCGGGGACGGCCGCCCGGACCCTCTGAGGCCTCCGGCCTCAGCCGTCACCGCGGAAGTGCGCGACGGCGAAGTCGGTGAAGTCCCGGACGGCGGCGGGTGCGAAGGCGTCCCGGTCGCGCACGGGCCACAGCACCCGCCGGCTGTCGGGGCTCGCCGGCCGGGCCCAGGCCACCGCCGTGCGCGGGCCGGCCTCCCGGGCCATCGCCGGGAGGAGGGCGACCCCCGGGCCCGCGCCGGCCATGCCGAGGAGGGCGCCGGGCTCGTTCCCCTCGCAGACCACCGCGGGCCGCAGCCCGGCCCGGGCGAACAGCCGGTCGGCGAGCTCCCGTTGCCAGTGCCCGGGCCCGGGGGCGAGGAACGGCTCCCCCGCCCGCTCGGCCACGGCCACGTCCTCGCGCCCGGCCAGCCGGTGCCCGGCGGGCACGGCCAGCAGCACCTCCTCCCGGAGCAGCTCCACCGACTCCAGTCCCGGGCCGGCGAGGCGAGCGGCTGCCGGCCCGGACCCTGGGCGGTCCGGCGTGACGGCCCGCGGCTCAGGCGTAACGCTCGAAGAGGGCGTCGAGGTAGCGCTCCAGCCGGTCCGCCATCACCCGCGGGGTCAGGTCGGTCCGTCCGAGCGCGCGCCAGGGCACGGCGACCTTCTCCGCGTCCGGGGCGAAGGCCAGGGCGTCGAGCAGGCGCCAGTAGAGGTGGTCGGCCGGGTCCTCGGCCAGGGTCCCGCCGGCCGCCGTGTAGCGGTCGGCGAAGCCCATGCCCGCGGGCACACCGTGCAGCAGGGCCAGGGACGTCGAACAGTGGGCGACGTCCAGGTCGGCCGGCCCCCAGGAGGTCTCCACCCAGTCGACGACCCCGCTGACGCGCAGGGCCTCGCCGGCCCCCTCGAAGAGGACGTTGCCGGGGTGGAAGTCCCGGTGCAGGAAGCAGGCCCGGTACTCCGGGGGCTCGCGGCGGATGGCGTCCGCGGCCCGCCGCCACAGCCCGGGGCGCCCGGTCTGCTCCGGCGGGGCGACCTGATCGGCGGAGGTCCACGCCTGGTAGGCACGGGGCCGGTCCGCCGCGGACACCCGCAGCCGGTGGATGCCCAGCAGCTGCCGGGCCATCAGCTCGGCGCGCGGCCCGTGCCCCCCGTCGTCGACACGCACGGTCCCGGGCAGCAGGGACATCAGCAGGGAGGGGTGGTCGCAGTGCTCCGCCGTCGGGTCCACGGCCACAAACGAGGCGCCGGGCACGTCCGTGCCGACGAGCAGCCGCAGGATCGCCGCCTCGCGCGTCAGCAGGCCCTCGGCGTGGCGGAGGTAGAAGGGCCGGACGAAGGACCGCAGCACCAGCGACCGGGGGCCCGCCGCCCCGCCGGCCAGCTCCAGACGGCGCATCCGCGAGGTCCAGCCGCCCTGGAGCGGCGCGGCGTCCTCGATGCGTTCCCCGTCGGGCAGCGTCCCCTCCACCCAGGCGCGGGTCGCCGCCCAGTCCTGCTCCGTCTCCGTGTGCGTCACCATGGCCGCAGCCTAGGTGTAGGCAGCACGGGCCGGGGGAAAACCTGGGAGATCACGGCGCCCGGCCGCCTAGGCTCACCCCATGCCCGTCTCGGAGATACAGCAGATCACGACCTTCCTCACGGCCTTCGCACGCCGCAAGGCCGCGCGGACCGTCGACTTCCCCGGCGGGTTCGCCGCGCTCGACGACACGTTCCCGCTCTCGTACGGGAACAACCACGCCGTCGTCGACGGAGCGGTCGACCCCGGGGCGCTGCCCGCCCTGGCGGACGAGGTGCTGGGGCACCTGCACCACCGCCTGCTCACGGTCCTCGACGACGAGGCCGGGAAGGCCTGCGCCGAGCCGCTGCTGCGGGCCGGCTACACGCACTCCGTCTACCTCGTCATGCTGCACACGGGGCCGGTGCCGGCCGACGGCGGGGCGCAGGAGGTGGATCTCGACGCGCTCCGCGTGCCGCTCGCCCGGCGCTGGCGCGGTTTCCTGCCCGATGCCGGCGAGGAGGTGATCCGCCAGCTCGTCGACCGCCGCGAGACCTGCCGGCGCGGGGCCGACACCGTGCAGTTCATCGGCGCCCGCACACCGGACGGCGAGGTCGCCTCGTGGGCCGACCTCTACCTGGACCCGGCCACGGGAACGGCCCAGATCGAGGACCTCGTCACCTCCGAGCTCCACCTCGGACGCGGCTACGCCGACGCGGTCCTGGCCTCCGCCCTGCGCCGGGCCGCCGACGCGCACTGCGCCATCCGCTTCCTGACCGCCCACGCGGCGGACTGGCCGCGCCACTGGTACGAGCGCCGGGGCTTCTCGGTCATCGGCCGGTGCCACGGCTTCGAGCGGACCTGAGGCCGCACTACCCGGACGGGTCGAGCGGCAGCTCGGGCAGGTACTGCGTGAAGAAGACCTGCCCGACCAGCTCGCGGCGGGAGCGCACCCCGGTCTTGGCGAACACCGACTTGAGGTGGTCCTGCACCGTCAGCCGGGACAGGGCCAGGCCCGTGGCGATCTCCGCCGTCGACGCGCCGCGCAGCACCTGCCGCAGCACCTGGCACTCCCGCGGGGTCAGCGCGTACGCCCGCAGCAGCGCGGCGATCCGGTCGGGCGGCGAGGCCGGGCCGACGGACAGGGCGATCTGCGGTGAGGAGCCCCCTTCGAGGCGCCAGCCCTCTATGCCCGCCCAGCCGCCCGAGCGGGTGGGCACGCACACCCGGCTGCCGCCGCTCGTACTGCGCAGGGCGGCCGCCGCCACCCCGTACGCGGTGGCGGGCAGCCCGGCGGCGCCGGACGCGGGCACCTCGGCCAGCTCGGCGAACCAGGCCCGGGCCGTGGCCGAGGTGGTGAGCACCTCGTACTCGGCGCTGAGCAGGACCATCGCCCGGGCCTGCGGATCACGGCCGCCCGGCGCGGCCGTCAGCGAATCGCGCAGGGCCCGGCCCAGGGGGGCCGAGAGCCGGGCGGCGAGGTCCGTCTCGGCGGCGGAGAACGGCGGCCCGTCGGCGTCGCGGACCATGACCAGCGCGCCCCACACCCGGCCGGCGTCGCGCAGCAGCACTCGCATCTCGTCGCCGAGCCCCTGCGGACGGTAGATGTCGCGGTAGCGGGTGCTCCGTTCGAGCCGGCCGTCGAGTCCGGTGTGCAGGGTCCCCACGGGCGGGGTGCCCGACCGGGCGAGGGCGGGCATCTGGAGTGCGTCGCCCTCGCGGTACTCGATGTCGAGCATCCGGGGCATCCACTCCGCGCCCACGCCGTGCCGGTAGACGCCGCCGACGTTGAGGAGGGTGTCCGGGTCCAGCAGCACCCCGGCCCACAGCTCGAAGGGGACGGTTCGCGCCAGTTCGGCGGCGGCCGCCTCCAGCACGGGTACGGGTCCGGTCGCGTCGTGCGCGGCCCGGACCGTACGCCGGTACGCGTTCTGCCAGTGTGTGGGGCCGGTCATGGGTCCTCCTGATCGCCCGCCCGGCGGGGTGGCCATGGGTCCAGAATCGGCCAGGGCGCTGAACGTTCGCTAAACGGCTCCCGGCGGCGGCCGCACCCCCAGATTCCTGGGATGGCGCCGCGGGCGCGCCGTCCGCACACTGCGGAGGACCTCCGGGTCCGGGGGTGATGCGTCGGGGGGACTCATGACGGGGAAATCAGCGGGCAGGGGCGTGCTCGACGGGGCGTTCGCGCTCCTCGACGCCTTGCGGCGGGCGGGCGGGGAGGCCGGGCTGACGGAGATCGCCGTGGCGTGCGGGGTGCCGAAGGGGACGGCGCACCGGCTGCTGGAGCAGCTGGCCTCGCTGGGGGCGGTCGAGCGGCACGGCCGCCGGTACGTGCTGGGGCCGGAGCTGTTCCGGCTGGGGCAGTCCTGGCAGCCGTATCCGGGGCTGCGGACGGCGGCGCGGACGCCGCTGCTGCGGGTGCGGATGACGACGGGGGCCAGCGCCGTCCTGGTGGTGCTGCGGGACGGGCTGGCGCTGACGGTGGCCTCGGTGTCGGGGCGCGCCGAACCGCTGGTGCCGGTGCGCGACGGGATGGGCTTCCCGCTCACCACGGCCGCCGGCCTGGCGCTGACCAGCCGGGAGCGGGGTCCGTTCGTGGACCGGGAGGGCGTGATGCCGGGGCTGTGCTGTGCGGCGCTGCCGGTGCGGGGCCAAGGCGGGCGGGTGGTGGCCGCGCTGGCCGCGCTGTCCCCGGCCGACCGGCCGCTGGCCCCGCTGACGGCGGCGGTCGCGGGGGCGGCGGCCGCGGTGGGCGACCGCCTGGCCCGCGCCGACGGCCCCTGGCCGGACTGCCCGGCGCAGGCGTACGCGAGCTGGTAGCGGCTCCTGCGGCGGCCCCGGGGCGGGGAGGCGGACGGCGCGTGAGGGCCCTGGGCTCTAGCCGAGGGCAGCGGCGAAGGTCGCGTAGGCGGAGGCGTCGAAGAGGACGAAGCGGACCTCTTCCACCCGGGTGGGGGTGGTGCGGACGGTCTCGATCGCGATGCGGGCGCCGTCGTCCATCGGCCAGCCGTAGATCCCGGTGGAGATGGCGGGGAAGGCGACGGTGCGAGCGCCGAGCTCGTCGGCGACGCGCAGGGATTCCCGGTAGCAGGAGGCCAGGAGCTCCGAGCGGTCCTCCTCGCGGGACCAGACGGGACCCACGGTGTGGATCACGTGCTCCGCCGGGAGGCGGCCGGCCGTCGTGGCGACCGCCCGGCCGGTCGGCAGGCCCTTGCCGTAGTGGGAGCGGCGCAGGTCCTCGCAGGCCGCGAGGATCTCGGGGCCGCCGCGCCGGTGGATGGCGCCGTCCACTCCCCCGCCGCCGAGGAGCGAGGAGTTGGCGGCGTTGACCACCGCGTCCGCCTCCTCGGCGGTGATGTCGCCCTGGACGAGGGTGATCCGGACCATCAGTGTCCCTTTCGCAGGTGGCGCCAGACGGCCTTGGCGGCGTTGTGGCCGGACATGCCGTGGACGCCGGGGCCGGGCGGGGTGGCCGAGGAGCAGAGGAAGACCGCCGGGTGGGCGGTGGTGTACGGGGAGAGGGTGAGCCGGGGCCGCACCAGCAGCCGCAGCCCGGCGGCGGAGCCGCAGGCGATGTCCCCGCCGACGAAGTTGGGGTTGCGGGCGGCGAGCTGTGGCGGTCCGGCGGTGGCGCGGGCGAGCACGAGGTCGCGGAAGCCGGGGGCGAAGCGCTCCAGCTGCCGTTCCACGGCCTCGGTGAGGTCGCCGTCCCAGCCCGCCGGGACGTGCCCGTACGCCCAGAAGACGTGCTTGCCCTGCGGTGCCCGGCCGGGGTCGGCCAGGCTGGGCTGCGCGGTGATGAGGAAGGGGTTGCGGGGGGCGCGGCCGCCCGAGGCCAGCTGGAGGGCGGCGTCGATGTCGCGACTGCCGGGCCCGATCTGGACGGTGCCGGCGCGGCGGGGGGCCTCGGCGGTCCACGGGACGGGGCCGTCGAGGGCGTAGTCGAGCTTGAAGGCGGCGGTCCCGTAGCGGTAGCCGTCGTAGGCCCGGCCCAGGCGGGCGATCCGGGCCAGCGCGGTCGGCGAGGTGTCGAAGACGTACGCGCGGGCCGGCGGGAGGTCGTCGAGCCGCTTGACCTCGAAGCCGGTGTGCACGGCTCCGCCGAGGTCGGCGAGGTAGCCGGCGAGCGCGTCGGAGACGGACTGGGAGCCGCCGCGCGCCATGGGCCAGCCGCCCGCATGCGCGGCCAGCGCGAAGACCAGGCCGACCGCGCCGGTGCCGATCCCGCTGAGCGGGGCCATGACGTGCGCGGCGAGCCCGGCGAACAGGGCCCGCGCGCGGTCGTCGCGGAAGCGGCTCAGCAGCCAGGTGGCCGGCGGCAGCCCGGTGAGGCCGAAGCGGGCGAGGAGGAGCGGGTCGCGGGGCAGGGCGGTGTTCGGCAGGGACATGAAGTCGCGGGCGAGGGCGTCCCACCGGCCGAGGTAGGGCGCCACCAGACGCCGGTACGCGCCCGCGTCCCGGGGCCCGAGGGAGGCCGCCGTCTCCGCGACGGAGTGGGAGAGCACAGCGGCCGTTCCGTCGTCGAAGGGGTGGGCCATGGGCAGCGGGGCGTGCAGCCACTCCAGGCCGTACCGGTCGAGCGGCATGGTCTTGAACACCGGGGAGCCGATGCCCAGCGGGTGCACGGCCGAGCAGGGGTCGTGCCGGAAGCCGGGGAGGGTGAGCTCCTCGGTGCGGGCCCCGCCGCCGACCGATGCGGCAGCCTCGAAGACGGCCACCGAGTGGCCCCGGCGGGCCAGTTCGACCGCGGCCGTCAGGCCGTTGGGCCCCGCCCCCACCACGACTGCGTCGAGAATCGACGGCACTTGACAGCTCCTTCGTCCGACGGCGGCCACTGCCCCCAGCTTATTGCGCCCGGCCCCGCCCGCTCAGGCCCCGCCGCGCAGCAGCTCGCGGACGCGGACGGCGGTGGCCTCGTCGCGGCCCACCGCGAAGGGCAGCGCGTTGTCCCGGTCGATCCGGAAGGGAACCCGGTCCACCGTGCTCTGCGCGCCGCCCGCCTCGGCGACCAGCAGCAGCCCGGCCGCGTGGTCCCAGGCCGAGGGCCAGGTGAAGGCCAGGGCGTCCATCTCGCCGCGCGCGACCCGCAGGTACTCCAGGCCCGCCGAGCCGCAGGGCCGGGGTGCGACGCCGGGGACGTCGAGCCGGGACAGGAACCGCCGGTCCTGCTCGGAGGTGTACAGGGGATGGGCCGTCGCCACGCGCAGGTCGGCACCCGGCTCCGGCGAACCGCTGTGGATCCGCTCGCCGTTGACGTACGCGCCCTGTCCGCGCACGGCGGTGGCCAGTACGTCCAGGGCCGGGGCGTAGGTCCAGGAGGCGAGGATCTCGCCGTGCCGCGCGAGGGCGACGAGCGTGCAGAAGTGGGGGTCGCCCTCCACGAACTGCCGCGTGCCGTCGACCGGGTCGACGATCCACACGGGTGCGTCGCCGCGCAGCGCCCCGTAGACCGTGGGGTCGGCGTGCACGGCCTCCTCCCCGACGACGGAGGAGCCGGGCAGCAGCCGGGTCAGGGAGGCCGTGAGGTGCTCTTCGGCCTTGCGGTCGGCGACGGTCACCAGATCGTGCGGGCCGGTCTTCTGGTCGACCTCGTGCTGGGCGAGCTGCCGGAACCGCGGCACGATCTCGACCGCCGCCGCCTTGCGGACGGCCTCTTCCACGTCGGGCAGGCCCTGGGCCAGGAAGTCATCGATCATGCCCCCATCACATCACGGCGAACCGTCGAACCCCACCGACGGTCCGGGGCGCCCGGCCGGACACCGGGTGACGCCGAGGTGAACCCGGCCGGCCTCAGGGCCCCGGGTCCGGCCGCCGGGACGAGGGACGGCGGAGTCCCGGTGGAGCGGCCGCTCGGGACCGCGGTTCCTGGGTATGGCCCCCGCATGAGCTCTGTAGGCCCCGCCAAGGGGTACACCCGCGACAGCCGCTACATCACCACCCGGATCACCGCCGACGGACGGGACGGCTTCCCGGTGGAGCCCGGCCGCTACCGCCTCGTGGTGAGCCGGGCCTGCCCCTGGGCGCACCGCACGGTGATCACCCGGCGGCTGCTGGGGCTGGAGAAGGCCCTGCCCATGGCGATCGCCGGGCCGACGCACGACAAGCGCAGCTGGACCTTCGACCTCGACCCGGAGGGCCGTGACCCGGTGCTCGGGATAGAGCGGCTCCAGGAGGCGTACTTCGCCCGCTTCCCCGACTACGACCGCGGCATCACCGTGCCCGCGATCGTGGACGTGCCGAGCGGCGCGGTGGTCACCAACGACTACGCGCAGCTGACCCTCGACCTCTCGCTGGAGTGGACGGCGTACCACCGCGACGGGGCGCCGGACCTCTACCCGGCGGCGCTGCGGCCGGAGATCGACGCGGTCGGCGAGGAGATCTACCGGGACGTGAACGACGGGGTCTACCGCACCGGTTTCGCCACGTCACAGGAGGCGTACGAGGAGGCGTACGGGCGGCTGTTCACCCGCCTCGACCGGCTCTCGGAGCGGCTGGAGCGGTCCCGCTACCTCGTCGGCGACACCATCACGGAGGCGGACGTCCGGCTGTTCACCTCGCTGGTGCGCTTCGACGCCGTCTACCACGGCCACTTCAAGTGCAACCGGCAGAAGCTGACCGAGATGCCGGTACTGTGGGCGTACGCCCGGGACCTGTTCCAGACTCCCGGCTTCGGCGACACCGTCGACTTCGACCACGTCAAGCGGCACTTCTACGTCGTCCACGCCCACATCAACCCGTCCGGGATCGTTCCCGCCGGCCCGGACCCGTCGGGCTGGCTCGAACCCCACGGCCGGGAGGCGCTGGGCGGGCGCCCGTTCGGCGACGGCACCCCGCCGGAGCCGCCCTCCCCCGCCGAGACCGTCCCGCCCCTGCGGGCCGCGTCACGTCCCTGACACGGGCGGGGCGGGCGCGGTACGGGCCGCACCGGGGGGTCGGGCGTTCCCGCGATGCGGGCCACTCCCCCGTGCACCCGCCGGCCCCGCTTGCCGGACCGGTTCCGGAAGCACGACCCGCGGTTCAGCGGAAGTCGGCGTGCGGAATGACATGGCGTTCGTACGGCCCGAGACAGGCCCCGTGAGCGGGACGCGTTGGGCGCTCGGCAGGGTGGGACGGCGGGGAGGCAGGGGCCAGCCCGGCCTGGAAGCGTCCCGGTGTCGTGCCCGTGAGCGCCTTGAACTCCCTGATGAGATGAGCCTGGTCGTAGTAGCCGCAGGTGAGGGCGCTGCTGGCCGGACTGCTGCCGCTGGCGAGCTGCCGGATCGCCCGGTTCACCCGGATGACCCGGGCCATGCCCTTCGGGCTGAGTCCGATCTGCCGGCGAAACCGGGCTTCCAGATGGCGCGTGCTCCACTGGATGCGCTGGGCGAGGCTTTGGACGGTCATGGTGCCGGACGAGCGGTTCAGCAGGTGCCAGGCGCGCAGCACGCCGTCATCCGGTTGGTGCGAGGCGGGAGCCTGCGCGGTCCATCGCAGCAGGGTGCGGTTCAGGATCCCGCACCGCGCCGTCCAGTCCGGCCCCTCGCTCAGCTGCTCGGCGAGTATCCGTACGCGCCGGCCGAGCACTTCGTCCGCTCCGACCACCGTGTCCGTCAGATCGGCCATCGGCGTGCCGAAGAGGCGGTGCGCCGCCCACGGCGTGAGGGTGACCTCGACCCCCTCCATCCCGCCGTCGTGCCCCAGTCCCCTGGGCCGCATGTGCGGGCCGTGCACGGCCACGGTGTGCGTGGAGGCGGTGGCCCGGGAGTCCGCCCCCCAAGCCTGCATCCGCCCGTCCAACGCGATGAACAAGGACACATGCCCAGCCGGAGCGAACAACCGCCGCTGCGGCGGCCCACTGGGCACGCGGAAGTCGCGGTACCCCACCACGCCGGGCCCCAGCGCCCGGTCCGGCCGCGCCACACAAGCGTGGCAGCCGCCGCGGGACCCCACCTGTTGTGCCACTCCGCCCCCGTCCGCCCCCGTCCGTCCCCGACCGCCGGCCAACCTCCGGCGCACACACGGTACACAGGCCCGCGACTCGCATTTGTCCAATACGACGGCAGGCGGCAGGTGCGAGGCTTTCACCGCGGCCGTCGGGGAAAACCGTCACGGTGTGCATCGCCTGTCCTGTGGGTGAAGCAGCCGTGGCGGCCCCGGCGCCGCCGTCGGTGCGATCGGCGACCGGAGGACCGGGCACGCCGCCGCGGGCCGGCCCGCGGCGGAACCTGCACCCGGGGCTCACGGCCGGACCCCGCCGCCCGACCGACAACCTGCCTGGTGCGTTTGACCGGCGCGAGATACGGGCCGATGATCCGAGGGGATGCGATGTTGGAGGTACTTGGGCTGACCGCCCCGGCCGCGGCGGTATACCAAGCCATGCTGGACCATCCGGGCTACAGCCTGGACGAAATCGCCGCCCACTGCGCACTGACTTCCGTTCAGGCACACGACCATCTCACCGAGTTGAGCCGGCTCACCCTCGTACAGGCCTCCGCCGAGCGACCCGGCCAGATGCGCGCCGTGAGTCCCGAGATCGGTCTCGCCGACCTGCTCGCGGGCCAGGAGGCCGAACTCGCCGCACGCCAGGCCCAACTCGCCGCCTCACGCGCCGCCGTCTCCCGCATGGTCGCCGAACGCGCCGAGCACAGCGCGAACCATGGCGAACGCCTCCAGGGGATGGACGCCATACAAAGCCGCCTCGAACGCATGGGCCGCTCCGCCACCACCGAAGTCCTCAGCAGCCAGCCCGGCAGCCAACGACCCGAAGACCTCCTGGCCAGCCGCCCCGCCGACACCCAGGCCCTCGGCCGCGGCATCAGGATGCGGACCCTCTACCAGGACGCCACCCGCAACCAGTCCCACATCACCGCCTACGCCCAATGGCTGCTCAGCCACGGCAGCGAAGTCCGCACCGCCCCCACGATCCCCCAGCGCATGGTCGTCGTCGACCGCAACCAAGCACTGGTGCCCATCGACCCCGCCGACACCCGCAAGGGCGCCCTGCACGTCACCGAACCGGGAATCATCGCCGCGCTGCTCGACTTCTTCGAGCACTCCTGGAACACGGCCGTTCCCCTCGGCGCCACGCACCCCGAGGACCCCCGAACCGGCCTCACCCCGACCGAACGCAGGATCCTGCGACTGCTCGGCGCCGGTCTTACCGACGACGCGGTGGGGCAGCGCCTCGGGATCTCCTCGCGCACCATCGGGCGTCACATGTCCTCCATCATGGAACGCCTGGAAGCCGGCAGCCGCTTCGAAGCCGGGATCAAAGCCGCGCAGAAGGGCTGGCTCTGATCACGGGGGACTCCTCGGAGGAGCCGACGACACGCCCGCCGAGAGCCGCGACCGAACCCGGTACGGCACTCGGCGGGCGTGAACGCGAACGGGACGCCGCGGCAGGACCGCAGCACTCTCCCCAGCCCTTGGCGACCGCCCACCCCCCTTCAGAGTTGACATGTGCATGACTTAATGACCGGATCCCGACAGACCGGTAGGCGACACCCTCATGGCCTTCCGGTGCCGTCCGCGGGCGACGAAGCTAGTGATCGCCGCCAGGGAGACACCCCAGGACGGCGACCGGATGGAGCGTCACCCGCGGGACGCCCGGACGGTGCACCACAGCCCTCCCACCGGCAGTTAAGGACTCTCGTCGTGATCCACACCCGATTCGCCCAGGCCACCGCGGTTGCCACGGTCTCCCTCATGGCGATCCTCCTCGCGCCCGTCGCCGCCACGGCCGTCGAGGCGAAGACGCCCGCATCGGCCACCGCCGAGATCCCCGGCAGTCTCGGCTGGGGCGTACGGCCCGCCTCCGACAGCCTGGGCTGGGGCTGATGAGCGGGTGATGGAATTGGTCTATGCCAGCCTGACGCGCAGGCAGCCGGGCGAGGCCGCCGAGGCCGGCGAAGCGGCCGAGGCCGAGGACGCCATGTGGGCCCACGCCCTGCCCTCCATCGGACTCCAGCACGTCAGCGCGCGCTTCGAGTCCGGCCGACTCGACTTCCTGCTCTACCTCATGACCCTCACTTCGCCCTGTGCGCCCAGCGCCCTCCGCCGCGCTCACGCCCTGCTCACCCGCAGCCAGCAGGCCTCACCCCTGCTCAACCAGCGCTACCTGCCCCCGAAGCCGCTCACGGAGCCCACCGACCGCTCCACCCGGTAACCACCGAGCCATCCGGCCGCGCCGCCCCCTTGGCCGCAGCGAGGCGAGGCGACGACCGCCTCCCCTCATCCGGCAACTCGACTGCCGCCCGACATCGGGCAGCTCCCTGACGGCGCGAGCGGACCGAGGCCGACGTACCGGTCCTCGGGCCCCCGGTGCGGCCGGGCGCGTCCGCCGGACGGGATCGCCCACGCCACCCGTCAGCCGCTTCAACACCCCATGTCCGTATGCCCTTCACCTCACGGGGAACCGTCATGCCCAGACTGAACCGACCGACCGTCAGAGCCGTCTCGGTGGCCCTCGCCCTGTGCGCAGCGGCTACGGCTACGGCCGGCTGCGGCCGCACCGATGCCAAACCCGCGCCGGCCGCTGCGCCCCGGGAGGCCCCGGCCGCCGCCTCCCGCACCCCCGCGCCCTCGCCGAGCGCGACCCCGCAGGGCAAGGCGTCGGCGAGTCCCGAGGCCGGCGGGCAGTCCTCGGCTCCGCCCGCCGCCCCGGCGCCGGGCGGAGAGGCCGCACAGGGCGGGGGAGACACGGCACGCACCGCGGCCGTCCTCCCGGAAGGCCTCGCGAAACTGCCCGTGGAGAAGGCCCTCGGCTGGAAGCCGGACGGGCCCCTGAACAGCCAGGAACTGCACGGGCAGAAGATCACGCTGAACGAGTGCGCGACCGTCGCCGGCGCCACCCTCTGGCAGCAGCAGGGGTACCTGAGTTCGGCCAAGAACGCCGCCGGTCAGCAGCTGTTCTTCTTCCCCGACGCCTCATCCGCCGACAGCGCCTACGACCGGCTCCTCGCCGACATGGACACCTGCCAGACCGCCTCGCGCCAACTCCAGGCCCGTGAGGGAGCACCGCAGGACGCACGCGTGTCCACCACGGCAACCGTCAAGGACGGCACCGCCTGGTCGCGGCACTGGACGGGAGTCGGCGGCATGTCTGCCCGCGACGTGCAGACCAACCACCTCTACGTCGTCCGTCAGGGCGACCACCTCGCGCTCTTCCAGTTCGACGAGCTGGCCGAGCGTCCCGCACCGCCGCACAACACCGGCACCGACGCCGCCGTACTCGGCGTGCTCGCCGGGCTGGGCGCCCAGAACTGAGCGCACCGGAACACCACGAAAGACCCAGCTGATCTCCCTACTTCACCTCTCTCCACAAGGAGTCGCTTTGTCCGTCAACACATCGGTCCTGCGCACCGCGAGCATCGTCACCGCGGCCTGCGCCGCCTCGCTCGTCCTGTCCGTCCTGCCCGCCCACGCCGACAGCGTCCAGGCCTCCAGTGCCTCCGTCTCCTCGACGGGATCGCTGGGCGGCAATGCCGCCCCCGGCGGCAAGGTCTCCCGCAACCAGGCCATATCCAGAGCCCAGGTGTGGGTGGACGAGAAGGTCCCGTACAGCGCCAACGGCCTCGTCTCCCCCTACAGCTGGTGGGCCGACGACCGCACCGGTGGCCGCTACCGGCAGGACTGCTCCGGCTTCGTCTCCATGGCCTGGCAGCTCCCCTCCAGCCGCACGACATACAGCCTGCCCGATGTCTCCACGCAGATCAGCAAGTGGGACCTGCGGCCGGGCGACATCCTCAACAGCAACGACCACGTTGTCCTCTTCGCCGGCTGGCGCGACAAGTCGGCGGGCACGTTCAACTACTACCAGGAGAGCAGCCGCAGCAGGCCGACGAACTACAACACCGACGGCAACCTGTACGGCGCCACCCTCTCCTCACACCCCACCAGCAGCTACTCCGCCCTGCGCTACAAGAACATCACCGACGATGCCGCCGGCACCGGTGATCTGCCGGTGGCGGGGAACTGGGACGGCGGTCCGGCCGGCAACGTGGGTGTCTGGCGTGACGGGAGGTTCCACCTGCGCAACGACGACGGGT